>NZ_JBNGGG010000002.1:0-372413 GCF_049974585.1 Streptomyces sp. UG1
CCCCCCCGCCCCCCGCCGCGCCGCGGGCGCCCCCCCCCCCCCCCGCCGCGCCCCCCCCGCCCGCCCCCCCCCCCCCCCCCCCCCCCCCCCCCCCCCCCCCCCCCCCCGGCGTCACTTCCCAAGGAACGCGAGGAGCGCGGTGTTGACCTCCTCCGCGTGGGTCCACAGCAGGCCGTGCGGGGCGCCCTCGATCTCCACGTAGTCGGCGGACGGGAGCGCCTTGCGGAAGGGCCGCGCGGTGCCCTCGACGGGCACGACTTCTTCCTGTACGGGTCGGCCGCCGCCCTCGTCTTCAACAAGCTGTTCTTTCCGGACTCCGACCCTCTCGTCGGCACTCTGCTGTCGTTTCTGACGTATGCCGTCGGATTCGCCGCACGGCCGCTGGGCGCTTTGGTCTTCGGACACTACGGCGACCGGCTCGGCCGTAAGAAGCTGCTGGTGTTGAGCCTGCTGCTGATGGGCGGGGCGACCTTCGCGATCGGGTTGCTGCCGACGCACGCGCCCATCGGATCCGCGGCGCCTGTGCTGCTGACCGTGCTGCGGCTGGTGCAGGGCTTCGCGCTCGGTGGTGAGTGGGGCGGGGCCGTGCTGCTGGTGTCGGAGCACGGGGACGCGCGCCGGCGTGGCTTCTGGGCCTCGTGGCCGCAGACCGGTGCGCCCGCGGGGCAGTTGCTGGCGACGGGTGTGCTGTCGCTGCTGACGGCTGTGCTGTCGGACAGCGCCTTCGGAAGCTGGGGCTGGCGGATCCCGTTCCTGCTCTCCGGCGTGCTGGTGATCGTTGGTTTGTGGATTCGTCTGTCTGTCGATGAATCGCCTGTCTTCAAGCAGGCACTGGCACAGGCGGAGGCGCGCAAGGCCGCACACGCTGCCGCGGCCGACGCCGAGAAGCTGCCGCTCGTCGCCGTCCTGCGCCACCACTGGCGTGACGTGCTGGTCGCGATGGGCGCGCGTATGGCGGAGAACATCAGCTACTACGTCATCACGGCCTTCATCCTCGTCTACGCCACCACCTCCGCCGGCGTCTCCAAGCAGACCGGCCTCAACGCCGTCCTGATCGCGTCCGCCGTGCACTTCGCCGTCATCCCGGGCTGGGGCGCGCTGTCGGACCGGATCGGTCGCCGTCCTGTCTATCTGGTGGGCGCGATCGGCGTCGGCCTGTGGATGTTCCCGTTCTTCTGGCTCATCGACACCGGCGGTTTCGGCACCCTGCTCCTCGCCGTGACCGTGGGTCTGGTGTTGCACAGCGCCATGTACGCGCCCCAGGCCGCCTTCTTCTCCGAGATGTTCGCCACCCGGATGCGCTACTCCGGTGCCTCGATCGGTGCCCAGTTCGCCTCGGTCGCGGCGGGCGCTCCCGCACCGCTGATCGCCACCGCACTGCTGTCCGACTACGGCAGCTCCACCCCGATCGCGCTCTACGTCATCGCCGCAGCCGTCCTGACGGTGATCGCGGTCGGCGCGGCCAAGGAGACCCGTCACCGGGACCTGGCCGACATCGCCCCTTCGGCCGCCGATACCGAGCCTGCGGCGACCCGGGCGACGGACGCGCACACGGTTTGACCACTGACCCGGGCCCTGATCCTGCCCCCTGGTCACTGGCTCATACGGCGGCCCTGAAATCCGACCCCCGTACGTCGAGGCGTACGGGGGTCAGCGCTGTGCCGGTGCCGACAACCGGCGCAGGCGCAGGGCCAGTTGGATTTCCAGGACGCGAGCCGGGCTCTGCCAGTCGGCGCCGAGGAGGCGGCCGACGCGCTCCAGGCGCTGCGCGACCGTGTTCACATGGACGTGGAGCTCGTCCTTGGTGCGGGCCGGGCTCATTCCGCAGGCGAAGTACGCGTCGAGGGTGTGCAGCAGGTCGGTGCCGCGGCGTTCGTCGTAGGCGACGAGCCGGCCGATCGTGCGGTCGACGAAGCCTGCGATGTCCCGGTCCCCCGCCAGCAGCAGCCCCAGGAATCCGAAGTCCTCGGCGGCCGCGCCGTCCCCGGAGCGGCCGAGCAGTCGCAGGGCGTCGAGGCAGCGCCGGCTCTCCTCGTAGGCGGCGGTCACGGTGTCCGGGCGGGCGGCCAGGTCCTCGACCGGAGCGGAGGCGCCGACGCTGACGGCTTCGTGCACGGCCGTACCGAGGTGCCGGGCGGCGCGGCGGGCCACAGCGGTGGCCGTGTCTCCCGGTTCGAGGGGCAGGAGCAGTACGGTGCCGCCGTCGCGGGCGGCGGCCAGGCCGTGCCGGGTCGCGGCGAGGTGGGACGCGGCGGACCACAGGCGTCTGCGCGCGGCTGCCTCCTGGTCGGCGTCGGCCGCCGCGGCGTCGAGGCGCGCGGCGAGGACGACGTGGGTGGCGTCGAGGTCGGCGTCCAGCCTTGCCGCACGCTCGCGCAGCAGCCGGGGGTCTCGGTCGCGGGCGTCGAGGAGGTCGTCCAACAGCTCGCCCCGGACGCGCTGTTCGGCCTCGGCCGCGGAGCGCCGGGCCAGGAGCAGCAGGGAGGTGACGGTAGCGGCGCGCTCCAGGGTGCGCTGGTCGACGGGGTCCAGGCCGGGTTGGCCGCGCAGCACCAGAGCGCCGAGGAGTTCGCCGCCCGCGGCCACGGCGGCGATCCAGTCGTCGGCGTGACGTACCGCGTGGCCTTCGGCGCGGGATGCCTCCAGGGCCTGGGCCGGAGTGGCGGTGACCTCGGTGAACTCGACCGCGCCGGCCAGGACTTGGGAGACGGCGGCGGCCACGTCGTGCACCCCGCCGCCGTGCAGCACGAGCTGGGCGAGCCGGTCGTGCACGTCGGAGGCCCGTTCGATGACCCCGCTGCGGTCCCGGATGATCTCGTTCGCCCGCTCCAGGTCGGCGAGGGCCGAGCGGGTCTCGGTGAGCAGGTTCGCGGTGTCGATGGCGGCCGCTGCGAGGGCGGCGAAGGAGCCGAGCAGCGCGATCTGCTCCCGTTCGAAGACCCGGGCGCGCCGGTCCGCCGCGAAGAGGACCCCGATGACATGGTGCCCCAGCATCAGCGGCACCCCGAGGATGGCGACCAGCCCTTCGTCGCGCACTCCGGCGTCGATGCTGAGGGTGTGCTGGAAGCGGTCGTCCTTGAAGTAGTCGTCCGTGACATAGGGGCGGGCGGTCTGCGCGACGAGTCCGCCGAGCCCCTCCCCCATGCCGAGCCGCAGTTGCTGGAAGCGGGCGGCGACCGAGCCCTCGGTGACCCGCATGTAGGTGTCTCCCCGGGCCGGGTCGTTCAGGCTCAGATAGGCGACCTCCGTGCCCAGGAGCGAGCGGGCGCGCTGCACGATCGCCTGCAGTACGGCGTCCAGGTCCCGCAGGCCGGCGAGGTCGTGGGCCGTCTCGAACAGGGCCGACAGCTCGGCCTCGCGTCTGCGCCGTCCCTCCAGTTCGGAGCGCACGCGCAGCGCGAGCAGCTTGGCCTGTTCGAGGGCGACGATCTGCTCGGTGGCCCTGCCCTCGGCGCGGGCGAGCAGCGCCGGCTGCTCGTAGGCCTCGGCGGACGCGCCCCGGGCCAGCAGCTCCAGAAACGGTGTCTCGGCGCTGCTCAGGGACGCTCCGGCTGCGGTGGCGGAACGCTGGTCGGAATGCACGTGATCGCGGGACATGCCGACAGGATTGCTCATCGCACCGTCGTCCCGTCAGCCCTGTGGATAACTCGGACTACCGCCGGCCCCGGCCGGTCAGTGCGCGGTCCAGCCACCGTCGAGCACCAGCGACGTACCGGTCACGAAGGACGCCTGCGGACCGCACAGATACGCCACGGCCTCCGCGACCTCCTCCGGTTCGATGAGGCGCTTGACCGCGCTGTCCTGCAACAGCACCTCGGACAGCACCCGCTCCTCGGGAATGCCGTGCGCCCGGGCCTGGTCGGCGATCTGCTTCTCGACCAGTGGGGTGCGCACATAGGCGGGGTTCACACAGTTCGAGGTGACGCCATGGGGTGCGCCCTCCAGAGCGGCGGTCTTGGAGAGTCCCTCCAAGCCATGTTTGGCGGCCACATAGGCCGACTTGAATGCCGAGGCGCGAAGCCCATGGACGGAGGACACATTGACGATCCGGCCCCAGCCCTGCCCGTACATATGGGGCAGGGCACCACGGATGAGCCGGAACGGCGCCTCCAGCATCACAGTGACCACCGTGTGGAAGACGTCGGGCGGGAACTCCTCGATGGGGCGCACGAGCTGCAGCCCGGCGTTGTTGACCAGGACGTCGGTGCCGGCGGCGGCGAGTTCGGCGGCGTCCAGGTCCGTGAGATCGAGGATGTGCGGTTCGACGGCGCCCGCGAGCCCTCGGGCCCGTTCGGCGAGCTCCTCCAGGCCCGCGGCGTCCCGATCGACCGCTCTGACCTTGGCCCCCGCGGCCGCGAGCCGTAGCGCACAGGCACGGCCGATGCCACCGGCGGCACCGGTGACCAGCGCGGTGCGGCCGCCGAGGTCGAGCGGGGAGAGCGAGGACGAGCCTCGAGCCGGGAGGGTGCTGGGCGAGGTCATGGCTCGACCCTAGGCACCACCGCCACCAGGCCACATATGGTCGCCACACATACTTCAGTCCGAGGCCATAGGTTCGAACCACGTGGGTTCGTCAGCCAGCGCTTGCTTGATCCGAAAGAGCTGACGCTCGCCCATCTCGGGCAGCGCGTCCACCTCGAACCATCCCACCTGCACGGACTCGTCGTCGTTCACGCGTGCCTCGCCGCCGACGGCGCGGCAGCGGAAGGTGATGTCCATGAACTGGCACTTGTCGCCGTTGGGATAGGTGATCTCATGGCCGGACCTGACCAGCACGACGCGCTCGGTGACGCACCGGACGCCCGTCTCCTCGTACACCTCCCGCACGGCGGCCTCCGCCGGCTGCTCACCCGGGTCCGGGATGCCGCTGATCACCGTCCACTTGCCGTTGTCCGCGCGCTGCCCCAGCAGGACCCGCCCCTCGTCGTCGAAGACGACGGCGCTGACCCCGGGGAGCCACAGCAGTTGGTGACCGGCGGAAGCCCGGATCGTACGAATGAAGTCAGGAGTAGCCATGGCCCCGACCCTAACCGGCCGGTGAGGGCGCCCCCGGCGGGTTCCGGGGGCGTGCGACCGGCGTACGGCTACACGTCACCGGCGCGCCGCGCGCGCAGCCCGGCGCCGATCGCCCAGCCGAGACCGCCCGCGGCGACGACCAGCAGGGCGATCTCCGGCAAGACACCCAGCCGCGTGGCGGGCGTCTCGGTGGAGCGCAGCGGCACCTTCTGGACCAGCGAGTCGGCCACGAACATGCCCGTCCGCTGCGTGATCTTTCCGTCCGGCATGATGATGGCGCTGACACCACTGGTGACCGGCACGGTGACGGTCCGGCTGTGCTCGACGGCGCGGACCCGGGACATGGCGAGCTGCTGATAGGTCATCTCGCTGCGGTCGAAGGTCGCGTTGTTGCTCGGCACCGAGATCATCTGCGCGCCGTCGGTGACCTCGGAGCGCACCGCCCAGTCGAAGGCCGCCTCGTAACAGGTGACCAGGCCGACCTTGGCGCCGTCCATGGTGAACACGCCCGGCTCACTGCCCCGGCTGAAGTCCTTGCGGACCATCGAGGTCCAGTTCTCGTTGATCGCCCCGACGAGCGAGCGCAGCGGCAGATACTCGCCGAACGGCTGGATCTGCCGCTTGTCGTAGGTGTCGACGGGTCCCTTGACCGGGTCCCACAGGATCTGCTCGTTGAGCAGCTTGCCGTCCCGTTCGACGACGCCGCCCACCGAGATGGGCGCGCCGATCGCCTTGGCGGCCGTGTCGATGACGGCACGGGCGTCGGCGTTGGCGAAGGGGTCGATGTCGGAGGAGTTCTCGGGCCACAGCACGAAGTCGGGCTGCTCGACCTTGCCGGCCTTGATCTCGGCGGCCAGGCGCTCGGTCTCCCGTGCGTGGTAGTCCAGTACGGCCCGTCGCTGGGCGTTGAAGTCCAGCCCCGCGCGCGGCACGTTGCCCTGGATGACCGCGACGGTGGCCGTACCGTCCTCGGCCTTGTCGCTGACCAGCGGCCGCGCGGCCACGGCACCCACCACGGGCACGGCCACGCTCAGCAGGGCCACGGCCGCGGCGGACCGCTGAACCGCCTGAGTGCGCCGTCGCTGAAGGACCAGGCGTACGACCTCGTAGAGCCCGAAGCCGCACAGGACGATCGCGAAGCCGAGCACCGGAGTGCCACCCACCGCGGCGAGCGGCAGGAAGAGACCGTCGGCCTGGCCGAACGCGATCTTGCCCCAGGGGAAGCCGTTGAACGGCGCACGCGCGCGTGCCGCCTCTCCGGCGATCCACAGCGCCGCCCCCCACAGCGGCCAGCCCGGCAGCTTCGACACCGCGGCGACGCCCGCGCCCACCAGCGCGACGAAGAGCGCCTCGATCGCGGCGAGCGCGAGCCAGGGGCCGGCCCCGACCTCCACTCCGGTCCACACCAGCAGCGGCAGCAGGAAGCCGAGGCCGAAGAGGTAGCCGAGGCCGAGGCCCGCCTTCCAACTGCGGCCGCGCAGCACCCAGCCGAAGACGGCGAAGGCCGGCAGGGCCAGCCACCACAGGGTGCGCGGCGGGAAACTGACGTAGAGCAGCACTCCGGAGAGCGCCGCGGCGAGGGCCGGAACCAGGCGCACGAGCCGTGCCACGCGCGAAACGGGCGCTGTCTGCGGCTCCAGTCGGTCCGACTCGTCCACGGAGGTTGCGGTGACGGTCACTCCGGGAGTGTACGGCGGTTGACCTTGGCACGGACAGCGCGGCCCGGTCTCCACGGGGTCCCGCACGGACCCGAGCGGTACGTACGGTTCCGGGCGAGCGCGGAGCGCGGCGAGGCGAGGCCCCCGGGCCGTCGCCAAGCCCTCTACAAACCTCTCCACACCCCTCGGCGCTCGAGCGACGCATCGTTCCTGCACGACACGTCCACAAATCGACCATAAGCCGTTACGGTATGCCGGAGCCTCAGTCGTACCGGCCGGTGAGGTCCGGGGGGCGAGGATCCGTCACAGGTCGGGGGACCGGTTTCGGGGGGCGGGTTGGGTGTCGCGGGGATGACGTCTGTGGCAGGTCCGCATGAGGGCGGTGACAGACGAAACGTTTCTGACGCGGCGGGCGTGGTGGTGCTGGGCGCCTGCGCGGCGTGGTCGCTGATCTCGGCTGCCGTGCACGACGGCCGCCCCGAGGGTGTGCTGCTGGCGATCCTCGCCGTGACCGCCGGGTATGCCGCGGGCCGGATCGGCGGGGCGCTGCTGCCGGTCGCCGCACCCTGTGCGGGGGCTCTGGCCGGAGTGAGCCTGGCGGTGAGCGCTCCGCATCTGTCCCCCGGCCCGCAGATCGTCACCCCGATGGGCCACGCCGGGACCATCGCCGCCGTACTGACCCTCTCCGTCGGCGCCGCCTGCTGCGCCGCCTGGGCCGCCACGTCGCCCGTGCTGCGCCTGGGCCTACGGGCCCTCGCGGCCGGAATCGCGGTCACCGCCGCCGTCCTGGGATCGACCAGCGGCTTCGTCACCTGCTCCGCGGTCCTGCTCTGCTCGCTCGCCGCCGGCCGCGTCCGCCGGCGCGGCGTCGGCATCGCGGCACTGGCCCTGGCCGCGGCCTCCGTCACCGGCCTGACCTGGGCGATCGCGGCGAAAGCGGTGCCCGGCGGGCTGCTCGCCCAACTGGAGGGCACGCTGACGGCGCACCGGATCGACCTGTGGGGCGACGCGCTGCGCCTGGCGCGCGAGGATCTCGCCCTGGGCGTGGGCCCGGGCCGCTTCAGGGAACTGAGTACGACGGCGGCCGGGACGCCGCTGTCCGACGGCAAGCCTCACTCGGCGCCCCTCCAGCAGGCGGCGGAACAGGGCGTCGTCGGCGTACTGCTGCTGGCGGCGGCCTTCTGCTGGATGCTGTTCGCGCTGTGGCGCACCGCCCGTCCCACCCCGGTCGCGCTCACCGCGGGCGCGGCCCTCACGGCCGTGGCGGCGATCGCCGCGGTCGGCAACGCGCTCAGCTTCACCGCGGTGTCGGTCGGCGCCGGTTTGCTGGCCGGGCTCGCCACGGCACGCCCGATCGCCGTCGAGTCACCGCAGCGCGAGCACGAAACACGCACGCGTGGAGACCGACTGTCCCCATGATTCGGTGTACGGCACTGTTGCGGACCCACATGGTGCCAACCGACATACGGAAACCTCGGCCGACGAAAACGACTGCAGCCCTACAGCCAGGAGCCGGGCCTCGCGGCCTCGGCCTCAGTGCGCCGGTCCAGCCGCCCGCATCCGCAGTCGCTCCCTGATCACGCTCACGGCCGCCTCCGCGTCGTCCACGGTGACCGTGAACGTGTGGCCGTCCCACAGGCGCAGCACCAGTCCCTCGCCGCGCCGTACGACCACCGCGGTGCCCTTCTCGGGCCGCCACCTGTAGCCCCAGCCACCCCAGTGGCGCGGGGTCACATGGGGCACGAAGTCGGCGCCCACCACCTCGGACAGCGGGATACGGCGGCGCGGCACACCGATATGGCCGCAGCGCACCTCGAGGTACTCCTGGTCGACCTTGAGGGCGACATGTACGAAGGCCAGCGTGCCGAAGAGGACCAGCACCCCGGCCGCGATACAGCCCACGACGGCCATGGCGAGCGGCGCGCCGCCGCCCGTCCACGGTGAGTCGACCGCCAGCTCGATCCCGAGCGCCATGCACGCGGCGCCGATCAGTGCCAGCAGCCACTGGACCCGGTTGGTCGCCCGCCCGGTCCAGACATCGGGGTGCGGGTTCCTGCCGTGGGGGTGGTCCCTCATGGCTATGAGGTTACTCAGGTTTCGCTGCGCCGGTACCTCGATGCGGAGGGTGACTGCGCCGGCCGGGCCGACCGCGGACCACATGCGTCCGTTTCGTGACCGCCGGTCACTGCGCGGGGCTGACGGCCTGGAGGAGACGACCTTCGGCATAGGTCAGGGCGGGCTCGGGGAGCTTGCCCTCGCGGCCGCTCAGCAGCACGATCAGGGTGCCGCTCGCCTCGGCCTCGGGGGCGGGCTGCTCGCCGAGCCGGCGCAGCGCCTGGGCGGCGACCGCTCCGGCGGAGCCGTGCAGGACGAGGGGCGGGCGGCCGGGGCGCTGGACGGCGGTGCGGATGCGGTCGGCGACGAGTTCGTAGTGCGTGCAGCCCAGGACGACGGTCGTCACATCGGCGGGGGTCAGCGCGGCGGCCGCGGCGACGGCGGCCTCGATCGCCGTCTCGTCCGCGTGCTCGACGGCTTCGGCCAGTCCGAAGCACGGCACCTCGGTGACGGGGACGCCGTCGGCGAAGTCCTTGATCAGTCCGCGCTGATAGGGGCTGCCGGTCGTGGCGGGCGTGGCCCAGATCGCGACGGGGCCGCCGCCGGCCGCGGCCGGCTTGATGGCCGGGACCGTACCGATGACCGGTATGCCGGGTTCGAGCCGGGCGCGCAGGGTGGGCAGGGCGTGCACGGTCGCGGTGTTGCAGCCGATGATCAGTGCGTCGGGCCGGTACGCGGCGGCGGCGTCGGCGACGGCCACGGCGCGCCGGGTGAGGTCTTCGGTGGTCCGGGGACCCCAGGGCATGCCGTCGGGGTCGAGTGAGAGCACGAGATCCGCGTCGGGTCGCAGCCGTCGTACCGCGGCGGTGGCCGCCAGCAAGCCGATTCCGGAGTCCATCAGCGCGATCTTCACCCGGCCACGATAGACGATGGGCCGTTGCGGGCCGCTTCGGTGGGGCAGACTTCGCGCGTGAGCGCCATCGCGTGGACCGCCGCCGGATCACTCGCCGCCTGGCTGTGGCTGCTGCTGTGCCAGGGCTTCTTCTGGCGTACGGATGTCAGGCTTCCGCCGCGGACGCGGCCGGACGAGTGGCCGTCGGTCTGCATCGTCGTACCGGCGCGCGACGAGGCCGCGGTCCTCCCCCGGAGCCTTCCGTCGCTGCTCGCTCAGGACTACCCCGGGCGCGCGGAGATCTTCCTCGTCGACGACGGCAGTGCGGACGGCACCGGGGAGCTCGCGCGCGAGCTGGCGCACGAGCACGGCGGACTGCCGCTGACGGTGGACTCCCCCGGCGACCCGCCCGCCGGCTGGACGGGCAAGCTCTGGGCGGTGCGGCACGGCATCGGCCTGGCACGCGCGCGTGACCCCGAGTACCTCCTGCTGACGGACGCCGACATCGCGCACGCGCCCGACAGCCTGCGCGAGCTGGTCGCGGCGGCCCGCACCGGAGGCTTCGACGCCGTCTCGCTGATGGCGCGGCTGCGGGTGGAGAGCCGGTGGGAACGGCTGGTCGTGCCCGCCTTCGTGTACTTCTTCGCACAGCTTTATCCCTTCCGGTGGATCGGCAGGAAGGGGGCGCGGACGGCGGCCGCGGCGGGCGGCTGTGTGCTGCTGCGTACCGATGCCGCCGAGCGGGCCCGCGTCCCGGACGCCATCCGGCAGGCCGTCATCGACGACGTGGCGCTCGCGCGGGCCGTCAAGCGCGGCGGCGGCCACATCTGGCTGGGGCTGGCCGAGCGGGTGGACAGCGTGCGCCCGTATCCCAAGCTGCGCGATCTGTGGCGGATGGTCTCGCGCAGCGCGTACGCCCAGTTGCGGCACAGCCCGCTGCTGCTGGCCGGGACGGTCGCCGGGCTCGCGCTGGTGTATCTGGTGCCGCCCGCGGCCCTGATCGCGGGCCTGGTCGGTGGGGACACGGCGACGGCGGTCGTCGGGGGTCTCGCGTGGCTGGTGATGACGGGGACGTACGTACCGATGCTCCGTTACTACCGCCAGCCGCTGTGGCTCGCTCCCCTGCTGCCGTTCACCGCGTTCCTCTATCTGCTGATGACGGTCGATTCCGCGGTGCAGCACCACAGGGGGCGCGGCGCGGCCTGGAAGGGCCGCACCTACACGCGCCCGGACGCGCTGCCCGACGAGGGCTGACTACTTGCGGCCGGGCGTCCAGTTCATGCCCCACCCGTAGGCGTGGTCGACCGTGCGCTGCGGGCTGACCCCGCGCTCGGGCACCAGGTAGCGGGCCTCGCGCTGGACGATCAGGTCGTCGCCGGTGTTGGTGATCAGGGCGAGGGCGCACACCGTCGAGGGGACCGTGCACTCGTCGAGGGAGAACTCGACCGGGGCGCCGTGCTGCGGTGTGAGGGTGACCGTGGCATGGAGGTCGGCGAAGGAGCGCGCCCCTTCGTAGATGGTCACGAAGACCAGGATGCGCCTGAAGGCCCGCTGGTGGTCGAGGTTGATGGTGAGGTTCTCGCCGCCGGCCGAGGCACCGGTGCGGTCGTCGCCGTCGAGGTGGATGTACGGGGGCTGGTGCAGGGCGCCGAAGGCGTTGCCGAGGGACTGGATGACCCCCTTCCTGCCGTCGGCCAGCTCGAACAGGGCGCACAGGTCGAGGTCGAGGTCGTTGTGCATGGCGACCGGGCGGCCCAGCTTGCTCGCCCAGCCGGAGAACTGCTTGCGCACCTCCCAGTTGAGGTTCACGCGCATGGCGCCCGAGGTGCCGCCCTGCTTGGTCAGCGACACCGAGGGGGCCGCCTTGGTGAGCGTCACCTTGCTCAGGCTGACCGGCGGCGCGTGGGGCGGCGGAGGCGGGGCGACCGGCGGCATGGCGGGCGGCGGCGTGGTCACCGGGGCCGCCGCAGGCGGGGGTGTCGTCGTGGTGGGTGGCGTCTGCTGGGGTTCGTCGACCGTGATGCCGTAGTCGGTGGCGAGGCCCTCCAGGCCGCTGCCGTAGCCCTGGCCGACGGCGCGGAACTTCCAGGCGCCCTGGCGGCGGTAGAACTCACCGAGCACGAAAGCGGTTTCGACGGTGGCGCCGGTGCTCTCGAAGCGGGCGACGGCGGTGCCCTGGGCGGCGTCCTTGACCTCGATGTAGAGGTCCGGGACCTGACCGAACGTTCCGCCGTCCGCGGAGGCGGCGAGGATGACGGTCTCGATGGCGGGCTCCACGCGCGCGAGGTCGACGAGCAGGCTGTCGGTCACCCGGCCGCCGGCGTCCCGCTTGCCCTCGTGCCGGACGGCGCCCGAGGAGTGCGTGGACTGGTTGTAGAAGACGAAGTCCGCGTCGGAGCGGACCTTTCCACCGACCAGCAGCAGCGCCGAGGCGTCCACGTCGGGCACGCCCGGTCCGGAGCGCCAGCCCAATTCGACGCGCAGTGCCGTCGTCGGCACCGGCGTATTCGACCCTTTCGACATTGTCATGTCCGCCCCCATCGCCTGATCGCCGTGCCCGGGATGTCCCGGCCGCCCAGTGGGTTCTCTCTACAGGGCCAACCTATTCCCTGCCGCGCCGGACTTCGATCAGGGCCACGGGCAACACTGGTGGTCAACCACCGGTAACCGGCCCGGAACTCGGCATTTACACGATCCGAACGCCGATTGGCGTCCCTTTTTGCCAAGTTCGCTCGCATTGGGGATACGGCGTCACTGCGGACACATAAAACAACCCTCTTATCGGTCTCCCCAACCAGCACATCGTGGGCTTACCTTATGTGCCATGACCTCCCCCCGCTCCACCTATGGCGGCGGCTACTACTCCGCCTCCTTCCCGGACACCCCGATCTACGACTCGCTCGTGGCCGAGCGGGGTACCCCGCAGATCGCCCCGATCCGGGTCCCCGCCGCCTACGACACACCGGGCAGCAACCTGCCCGCGCTGCCGTCGGCGCTGCCCGCCCTCCCGGCGGCCCCGTCCCAGCCCTCCTACGGTTATCCGCCGGCGCAGCAGCCCTCCCCGCTGCAACAGGCGCCCGCGGCCTACATCCCGCAGCAGTCGGGCGCGCCGCGCGGCTACCCGGGTCCGCAGGCGCAGCAGCCCCGCCCGGTGGCTCCCGGCGGCACGGGCTACGAGGCCATGCGCCCCGCGGCTCCCCGCCCCGCCGCCGCTCCCTATCAGGACCCGTACAACAACCAGCAGTACCGCGGCTACTGAGCTGATCACCCCGGGGCTGTCGGCGCCGCCTGGCACGATGGCCCCATGGGGCATGCAGAGCTGAAGTCGATTCACGTACATCCGGTCAAGGCTTGCCGGGGCACAGCGCACTCGGAAGCCGCCGTGGAGCCCTGGGGGCTGGCCGGAGACCGACGCTGGATGCTGATCGACGACGGGGGAAAGGTCGTGACGCAGCGCCAGCAACCCCGCCTGGCGCTGGCCGCCGCCGAGCCGTTGCCCGGCGGCGGCGTTCGGCTGACCGCACCCGGCATGGATCCGCTGACCGTGCCCGTACCCGGCTCGGCCGGCACGATGCCGGTGGAGCTCTTCCGGGACAAGGTCGAGGCGGTTCTCGCCGAGGACGACGCCGCCCACGTCTGGTACAGCACCTATCTCGGCCTGCGTGCGCGCCTGGTGTACATGGCCGACCCGGGCTCCTGCCGCCCCGTGGACCCGGAGTACGCGCTGCCGGGCGAGACGGTCAGCTTCGCCGACGGCTACCCCTTGCTGCTCACCACGACCGCCTCCCTCGACGCCCTCAATTCCCTGATCGCACAGGGTGATCACGCGCACGAGGGCCCGCTGCCCATGAACCGTTTCCGGCCGAACGTGGTCGTGTCGGGCACCGCCGCCTGGGCCGAGGACGACTGGTCGCGCATCTCCATCGGCGAGGTCACCTTCCGCGCCGCCAAGAAGTGCGGGCGCTGTGTGGTGACCACGACCGACCAGACCACGGCCGAGCGCGGCAGGGAGCCCCTGCTCACCCTGGGAAGACACCGCCGCCTGGGCGGGAGACTGCTGTTCGGCCAGAACCTGGTACCCCTGTCCACCGGCACGATCAGGGTGGGCGACCCGGTCGCGGTCCTCGGCTGAGAAAGATCCCCGCCGACGACGCCCGGGTGGGAACCTCGGCTCGGAGCCCGTGCGTTGGACTCTTCGTGAGAAGTTCATGAAAGGCCCCGAAGGCAGGTGATTTCGCTCTCTCTTCGGCGGGGCCGGCCGGTGAACGGCTCCGCCACGGGTTATCACGGAGCGGGAAGGGGGTGGCCGGACGATGCGGGCGATCAGCGGGCTCTGGCGCTGGCGGCACAATCCGCTGCGCCGTGCGACCGATCTGGCCGAGGCCTGGGTCGCCCTCACGGCCCTGCTGCTGATCCTGGTCGTGACGCCCTTGGTGGGCGCGCTGGTGGGCGGCCTCGCTCAGGGCGCCCTGCAGGAGTCCGTGCGCGAACAGCGCGCGTCCCGGCATCTGGTGACGGCGACGGTGGTCCGCAAGGTGCCCGGCTCCTCGCTGGACGTCGATCCCGAGGCGGCCACCGGGCGGAACATGCGCACCCGGGTGCTGGCCGACTGGACCGCCCCGGACGGCACCGTGCACCAGGACCGGGTCATGGCCGGCCTCGAAACCCCTCACCCGGGCGACCGCTTCCCGATATGGACCGACGAGCACGGCCGTACCGTGGCCCGTCCGTTGGACTCCTCGACGGCGGCGACGCATGCCGTGCTCGCCGGGTTCGGCGCGGCGCTGCTGGCGGTCGGACTGATCGAGGGCGTGCGACGGCTGGCCGTCTGGCGCATGGTCCGTCGCCGGTACGAGCGTTGGGACCAGGCCTGGGACAGAGCGGGTCCGGACTGGGGCCGGACCGGCACCGGCAGCTGACGGCCTTCCGGCTCTGGTCAACCCACCGCCCGCGCGCACGCTACGGTGGACCGGCCGAACTCTTCGGCAGCAAAACCCGCGTACTACGAGGTGGGGGCACATCAACGCCATGGCACAGGGCACGGTCCAGGTGACGCACACCGGCACCTCGCGGTGGCGGCGCCGCACGGGTGAGTACGCATCGCTCGCCGCCGCCCTGGAGGCCGCGGCCGAGGGCGACGTCCTCACCGTCGCACCCGGCACCTACCGGGAGAACCTCGTCGTCCAGCGGGCGGTGACCCTGCGCGGCCCCGAGGGCTCCCCGGGCTCGGTGCGCATCGCGCCCGTGGACGGCGTGCCGCTGACGGTGCGCGCGTCGGCGGTGGTTCAGGACCTGCATGTGGAGGGCCAGGACGCGGCCGCGCCCGCGCTGCTGGTCGAGGAGGGCGCCCCGGAGCTGACGGACGTCCGGATCGTCACGCGGTCCGCGGCCGGGATCGAGGTGCGCGGCGGCGCGCGGCCGACCGTGCGGCGCTGCACCGTCGACAACCCCGCGGGCATCGGCATCGCCGTACTGGACGGCGGGGGCGGGGTGTTCGAGGAGTGCGAGGTCGTCGCGGCCGGCCAGGCGGGTATCGCCGTGCGCGGCGGCGGCCACCCCCGGCTGGAGCGCTGCCGGGTGCACCACGCCGCGGGCTCGGGGCTGACGGCGACCGGGGAGAACTCCGCGCTGGAAGCGGTCGGTTGCGAGGTCTACGAGGTCCGGGGCTCCGGCGTCCAGGTCACCGGCCGGGCCACCGCCCACCTCACCGACTGCGACGTGCACCGCACCACCGCCGACGGTGTCACCCTCGACACCGACGCCGTGCTGACGCTGGCCGACTGCCGCATCCACGACATCCCGGAGAACGCGGTCGACCTGCGCTCCCGCTCGATCCTCACCCTGACTCGCACGACGGTGCGTCAGTTCGGGCGCAACGGGCTGTCGGTGTGGGATCCGGGCACCCGCGTGGACGCCAACCAGTGCGAGATCTTCGACAGCACGGGCGACTATCCCGCGGTGTGGGTGAGCGACGGCGCCACCGCGGTGCTGGACTCCTGCCGGGTGCGCGACGTGCCGGACGCGCTGTTCGTGCTCGACCGCGGCTCCCGCGCGGACGTCGTCGACAGCGATCTGTCCCAGGTGCGCAACACGGCCGTGTCGGTGAGCGACGGCGCGACCGCCCAGCTCGACGACTGCCGGATCCGGGACGCGGCGACGGGTGCCTGGTTCCGGGACCACGGCAGCGGCGGCACGCTCAGCAACTGCACCCTGGACGGCACCCAGACCGGCGTGATCGTCACCAAGGGCGCCGACCCCACCATCGAGCGCTGCACGGTCGAGTCCCCGGCGGAGGCCGGGTTCTATGTCTCGGCGGGCGGGCGCGGCACCTTCCTGAACTGCCGGGTGCGAGGCAGCTCCGGCTATGGCTTCCATGTGATCGACGGCTGCCGTACGACGCTGCGGAAGTGCCGCACGGAGCGCTGCGCGCGCGGGGGTTACGAGTTCGCGGACGGCGGGCCGGACGCGGCCTCCGGGGTGGGCCCCGATGTGGAGGACTGCACCAGCGACGAGAGCGCGGGCCTCCGGCAGCCGCCCCCGGCGCCGGAGCCGGCCGTGCAGACGGCGCATCAGTCCCCCGGCCTGCTCGGCGCCATCCCCGGCCAGCGCACCACCGAGCAGGAGCCGCTCGTCGCCGCCGCACAGGCCGAGGAGAAGCCGACGCGGACCTCCAAGGCCGTCCTCGGTGAACTGGACGCGCTGGTGGGCCTGGAGAGCGTCAAGCGCGAGGTGCGGGCCCTCACCGACATGATCGAGGTGGGCCGGCGCCGTCAGCAGGCGGGCCTGAAGGCGGCGTCCGTCAAGCGGCATCTGGTCTTCACCGGCTCCCCCGGCACCGGCAAGACGACGGTCGCCCGCCTCTACGGCGAGATCCTGGCCTCCCTCGGCGTCCTGGAGCAGGGCCACCTGGTCGAGGTGTCCCGCGTCGACCTGGTCGGCGAGCACATCGGCTCCACGGCGATCCGCACCCAGGAGGCGTTCGACAAGGCGCGCGGCGGTGTGCTGTTCATCGACGAGGCGTACGCGCTGTCGCCGGAGGACTCGGGCCGGGACTTCGGCAAGGAGGCCATCGACACGCTGGTGAAGCTGATGGAGGACCACCGCGACGCGGTCGTGGTGATCGTGGCGGGCTACACGGCCGAGATGGAGCGCTTCCTGTCGGTCAACCCCGGTGTGGCGTCCCGCTTCTCCCGGACCATCACCTTCAGCGACTACGGCCCCGAGGAGCTGCTGCGGATCGTGGAGCAGCAGGCCGAGGAGCACGAGTACCGCCTCGGCCCGGGCGTCGCCGAGGCCCTGCTGAAGTACTTCACGGCGATCCCCAAGGGCCCGGCGTTCGGCAACGGCCGTACGGCGCGCCAGACCTTCGAGGCGATGGTGGAACGGCACGCGGGCCGGGTCGCCCAGCTGGAGGAGCCCAGCACGGACGACCTGACGCTGCTGTACGAGGAGGACCTGCCGGAGCTGATCTGACCCGCTGCGCGCCGGCCATAAAACCGCCGGCCGGATCAGCCCTCGGGCGTGGCCTGCGGCCGCTGGCCGGGCAGGCCGGGCCGGAGCCGTGCCAGCAGGCGCTCGCGCTCCTCCGCGAACGCCGGGTCGGCCTGGTACTCGCCGTGGCCGAGGATGGGCGCGGGCAGCGGGTGCTCCGGGGTGCGGCCGTACGCCAGCGGGTCCTTGAGGGGTGCGCCGTCCACCGCGGGGCCGCAGTCGCCGGGCAGCCGGACCGGGCCGCCGATGGGATCGGTGATCCGGTACAGGTTGCGCCAGCAGTCGACCTCGGCGTGCAGGGAGGTGAGCGCGGCCGGTCCGAAGTGGGCGGGGAACCAGCGGCCGTACAGGCGCTCCAGCGGGGAGCCGTAGGTCAGCAGCGCGACCCGCTTGCGGTCGGCCGGTGTGAGCTGCCAGACCGCGGCGGCGGCGAGCACACTGCCCTGGGAGTGCCCGGAGATGACCAGGCGGCGGCCCTCCTCGGCGCGGGTCCAGGTCACCATCCGCCAGGTCAGGTCGGGCACCGCGCGCTCGGCGTAGCAGGGCGGCGCGAAGGGGTGTGCGGCGCGCGGCCAGAAGGTGCCGACGTCCCACAGGATGCCGATGGTGCGCCGTGCGGAGGGGTCCTTGTAGGCGCGCCTGCCCCAGGTGACGAACAGTATGAAGCCGACGCCGATCAGCCAGGAGCCCAGCGCCTGCGCGGTCTGGGCGGCGCCGTGCACGACGGCGTACGTCCCGTCGGAGGCCCCGCTCGGTGTCTCGTCGGTGGTCAGGGCGCCGGCCAGGGCTCCGGCGCCCAGGAGCAGGGTCGCCGTGGCGGTGGTGGCGACGACGAGGGGGGCGCGGTCGGTGAGCGTGGCCATCGCGCGCGTGCTCGCGATGCGGCGGGTGCGTGCCGCGTCCCGGGGCTCGCCGGCGTAGTCGCGCTCCACCGTGCCCAGCTCGGTGCGGCGCAGCCGCCAGGCCCGCCAGGCCAACCCGCCGCAGAGCAGCAGCAGGAGGACCAGCAGGGGTGGGATGACGGAGGCCTGCCAGGTCAGCAGGACCGGCGGGCCGACGATCGAGGTGCCCGCGCCGTCGAGCCAGTCGGCGACCCGCTGGGCGACGCCGCCGGACATGACCCCGCCGAGGGCACAGGCCAGCATCACCACGGCGGGTCCGCCGAGGCCGCGCATCGCGGCGCGCGGGTCGGGCCGCGTGCGGTGCAGGACGTGGGCGACGACGGCGAGGACGATGACGAGCAGGCCCTGGAAGAAGGCGATGGCGCCGAACGTGGCATCGCCCGGGAGGCGGCCGGCCGACTGCCAGCCGGGCCGGTCCCAGCCCGCGTACACCAGGGCGAGCGCCAGCAGGACGAGGGCGGCGAGCGGCAGGCGTCGTACCAGATGTTCGTCGAGTTCCCGGTCGAGGCGGTTCTCGCTGCGGCCGCGGCGGCAGACCACCCAGACCACGACGGCCGCGCAGGCGACGATCGCAGCGTCCAGCAGCCACCCCAGCAGATCCAGCGGCGCGGGGCCCCCGGACCCGCGGTCGAAGCGCGCCGCCGCCGAGCCGACCGCCGCGGCGACCGTCAGCAGGCCGGCGGCGGTGTGCGCGGCACGCAGCCGGGCGACCAGCCGGCGGCCGTACCAGAAGCCGGGGCGGCCCAGGGAGACGCCGCCGGACTCCTCGTCGGGCTCGGGCTCGCGGGTCATCGGCTGCTGGGACTCGTACGCGCTCCAGGTGCGGCGGGAGAGATACCACAGCAGACCGGTCAGCGCGGCGGGCACCACGGCCGCCAGGGCGAGCCTGCGGCCCGGGTGGCTCCACCAGCCGCCCTCCGCGGGCGACAGGAAGCCCAGCCAGCCGTGCTGCTCGGCGCACGCGCGCGTGCCCGCGCACTGCCAGGCCGCGAGGTCCAGGGCGACCTCGCAGGCGGCGGCGACGAGCAGCACCGTCAGCGTCAGCCCCGCGAGCCGTACGAGCAGGCCGTACAGGCGTACCGTCCGGGCGCGGCCCCGGGTGGTGGGGCGCATCCAGTGGGCGAGGTTGACGACCATGAACGGCAGCAGCAACAGCCACAGGGCGCGTGCGCTGTTGCCGGAGGTGAGGTTGCACCAGACGTACGCCTCGGGCACCGGTTTGCCCCGGTAGTCGTCCGGCCGGCTCTCCGCGTCGGCGTCGTCGGCGCGCCGGAAGACCGCGGCCGTGTCGTCGCCGGTGATCCGTACGGTGCGCGGATCGTCGAGCATCTCCTGCGGCGTGGTGCCGCCGACGCCGTGGACCAGCAGTTCCAGGGCGGTTCCGGCATCCGGGTGCTCCGCACCCTGGCTGTCGGGCACTTGTGTGGCGGGGCCCGCCCCGCCCCTCGCAGCACGTTCCACTGTTCGCACTTCCCCCGTGACGAGCCGTCGGCTTCTGTCCGTGCGGGCACAAGGATCTCCACCGGGAGGGCCCCGCACACCTTCCCTCACGGAATCTCCCCGTTCCGTGTGAAGTACAGCGGAACGTCAGATGTGGAGGTGGCATGCTCGCGTCGGGACGGCCAGTGGCGCAAGGGGTACCCACCCATGCGAGGATGGGACGTCCCATCGGCCCGGAGGGACGCGAGAATGTCCTTGTGGGAGCCGGTGCGCGGGGTGTGCCGGACGGCTTGAGGCGAAAGGATCGGAGCGTACGTGAGCGAGAATCAGAACCTCCTCGCGGAGCAGCGGCGCTCCCTGATCCTGGACGAGGTCCGGCGCCGGGGCGGGGTCCGCGTCAACGAGCTGACCCGCAAGCTCGGCGTGTCGGACATGACGGTGCGCCGCGATCTCGACGCGCTCGCCCGGCAGGGCGTGCTGGAGAAGGTGCACGGCGGCGCGGTCCCGGTGGTCGAGGCCAGCACGCACGAGCCGGGCTTCGAGGCCAAGTCGGGTCTGGAGCTGACGGCCAAGGAGGACATCGCGCGGGCGGCTGCCGAGCTGGTCGCGCCGGGCAGCGCGATCGCCCTGTCGGGCGGTACGACGACGTACGCGCTGGCGCATCAGCTCGTCGACGTGCCCGACCTCACCGTGGTCACGAACTCGGTGCGGGTGGCCGACGTCTTCCACGCCGCGCAGCGCACCACGGGCCCCCGGCAGGGCGCGGCCACGGTGGTGCTGACCGGTGGGGTGCGCACCCCGTCCGACTCGCTGGTGGGCCCGGTGGCCGACCAGGCGATCGCGGCGCTCCACTTCGACGTGCTGTTCCTCGGGGTGCACGGCATATCGGTCGAGGCCGGCCTGTCCACGCCGAACCTCGCGGAGGCCGAGACCAACCGGCGCCTGGTGCAGTCGGCGCGCCGGGTCGTGGTGGTCGCCGACCACACCAAGTGGGGTGTGGTGGGGCTGAGTTCGTTCTCGACGCTGGAGCAGGTCGACACCCTGGTGACGGACTCCGGCCTGGAGCGCGAGGCGCGGGCGGAGATCGCCGAGCATCTGCGGCGGCTGGTGGTGGCCGGCGAGCCCGATGAGGGTGCAGACATCTGACAGGGCGCCAGCTATGGTGGCGCTGCCCGGTGCGGTGTCGGCATAGGGGGTTTCGTCCATGGCTCACCTGCTGCGTGCGGTGGGGCTCGACTTCGTCGAGGTCGCGCCGGTACGGCATGTCTTCGCGAGGGAGATCTCCGCTCCCCCTCAGGCGGTGTTCCGGGCGCTCGCCGAGGACGTGCCGGGCTGGACGCAGTGGTTCGCCGCGGTGACGCTGGCCCGCCCGCTCGACGACGGGGCGCGGCGCGAGATCCGGCTCAGGGGCGGTACGCGCTTCGAGGAGACGATCCTCGCGGCGAAGAGCCCGGAGGTGTACGCCTACCGCGTCGACGTCACCAACGCGCCGGGGGCCCGGGCCATCGTCGAGGAGTGGCGGCTCGCCCCGGCGGGGGCGGGGACGCGGGTGCAGTGGACGTTCGCCGTGGACGGGACGGCGCCCTTCCGGTTCACCTTCGGCCTCGCACGGGCCGGCCTCGGGCGGGCCTTCCGGGACGCGGTGACCTCGTTGGACCGGCGGCTGGCCGCGGCTGCCCGCTGAGGCTCACTCGGGCCAGACGCCCGTCCGAAGCAGTTGCTCGATGGCCGCCGTGTACGGCGCGATGTCCAGGCCCTGCTCGGTCAGCCACGCGTCCGAGTAGTACTTGTCGAGGTACCGGTCCCCCGGGTCGCACAGCAGTGTCACCACGCTCCCCCGCCGCCCGTCGGCCACCATCTCGGCGACGATCTTCAGCGCGCTCCACAGCCCGGTGCCGGTCGAGCCGCCCGCCTTGCGGCCGATGGCCCGCTCCAGGGCGCGCACGGCGGCCACGCTGGCCGCGTCCGGCACCTTCATCATCCGGTCGATGGCGCCGGGCACGAAGCTCGGCTCCATGCGGGGACGGCCGATGCCCTCGATGCGGGAGCCGCGGTCGCAGGTGACGTCCGGATCGCCGGTGGTCCAGCCCTCGAAGAAGCAGGAGTTCTCCGGGTCGGCGACGCAGATGCGGGTGTCGTACTGCATGTAGTGGACGTAGCGCGCGAGGGTCGCGGAGGTGCCGCCGGTGCCGGCCGTGGCGACGATCCACGCGGGCTCCGGGAACCGCTCCAGGCCGAGCTGGCGGAAGATGGACTCGGCGATGTTGTTGTTGCCGCGCCAGTCCGTGGCCCGTTCGGCGTAGGTGAACTGGTCCATGTAGTGGCCGCCGGTCTCGACCGCCAGGCGGGCGGACTCCTGGTACATCTTCCGCGAGTCGTCCACGAAGTGGCACTGTCCGCCGTGGAACTCGATGAGGCGGCACTTCTCGGCGCTCGTCGTGCGGGGCATGACCGCGATGAAGGGCACGCCGATCAGCTTCGCGAAGTACGCCTCGGAGACGGCCGTCGAGCCACTGGAGGCCTCGATCACCGGGCGGCCCGGCCGGATCCAGCCGTTGCACAGGCCATAGAGGAACAGCGAGCGGGCGAGGCGGTGTTTGAGGCTGCCGGTCGGGTGGGTCGACTCGTCCTTGAGGTACAGGTCGATGCCCCACCGCTCGGGCAGCGGGAAACGCAGCAGATGCGTGTCGGCCGAGCGGTTGGCGTCGGCCTGCACCTTGCGGACGGCTTCTTTCAGCCAGACGCGGTAGGAGGCGTCGCTGTGGTCGACGTCGAGGGTCACGCCGGACGGGGTCTGCTGGACGGTGCTCACGGCGTGCTCCTCATGCTCTTCGGACAACGGCGACCCGCGTGTCCGCCGCTTCGAGCATAGACATCTTCCGCACGCTTCTCACCTGCATAAACACACCTTTGAGAGCCTCAAAGGCAACCCTGGGCCGGGGGCCCCACGACCGCCGCCGGGGGCGCATTCGCGCGAGTGCTCCGAGTGCTCGCGCCCAGGTGGGACGTGTGTACTGGTGCTGGACGCGGTACGCGGGCACACTGCACCGGACGGGACAGCGATCCCGAACGGGGGCACACTGGATCACGATCAGAGCCGGCTACGGCCCACGCGGGACGGACCGGCACACCGAGGCGCACTAAGGGGCGGGGCATGGCTGAGCCGGAGTTCAGGGCCACGGGCGTGCGGATCGGGAAGCGGCTGCGCTCGCTGACCCGGGCCGGGCAGATACGGATCAGCGACGGCCGGGTGGAGCTGCTCACCAGCTACGGCAGCGAGATCGACAGTGCGCCGGTGCAGGCCGTGCGGGCGTCCAAGCCCTGGTTCGCCCCGGACGACCGGGCGCTCGCGGACCTCAACGGCAAGCGCTACTCACTGACGTTGGGCGATCACGACCCCGCCCCGGGAGAGCCCGGTCCGCCCGCGGCACGCCGGTTCATCGAGGCCGTACGGAAGGCAGCGGGGCGTAAGGGCTGAGTCACTGCGAGTTGCGGTACCGCACCCCCTGCGTCACGCTGGTCTCACGTCACTCTGGGTTTACCGGCGATAACGCTGCGAACCAGCCCGCCGGCCACGACAGCAGGCGGCCGTTTTCCCGGGGCACCCTGCTGGATCCGTACTCCGTGTTCTTCCGGACCTCTTCAGTCGGGGAGTCGCAGCCGTGATCAGTTACCCAAGCAGGCACTGCACGGTGGAGCTCCAAGCCCTGCCGTCGCGGATCGGTCAGGTCCGCAGAATCGTATCGGCGCAGTTGCGTTACTGGCATCTGGATCCGTTGATAGACCGCGCCGCCCTCGGTGTGACCGAGTTGCTGACCAACGTTCACCAGCACGCCCAGCCGGACAAGACGTGCACCGTGGAGATCGAGCTGCTGCTCGACCGGCTCATGGTCTCGGTGCGCGACCACGACCCGCGACTGCCGGTCGTGGCGGACATCAAGGACGGCGACACGCTCGCCACCTGCGGGCGCGGGCTGGCGATGGTGGCCGCGGTCAGTGAGAGCTGGGGCGCGCGGCCGGACGGCGAGTCCGGCAAGGTCGTGTGGTTCACGCTGCCGACGCCGGTGGCGGCGGCGCGGGCGGCGGCCGCGCGGCCGCCGCAGCGGGCGGTGGTGGACAAGCCCGCGCGGCGGTTCGCGGAGGTCGGGCAGCGGGTCGATCTGCGCAGGCCCGAACGCGCTCCCGCCCGGTCGGCCGTAGTCGGCTGACCGGGCGGTGAGGGGGCGGCGGCCGGTGGGCCGTCGTCCCGCCGTCGGCGGCGCGGGCACCGCTGCCCCTGGACGTGTCACTCCGTCGCGATCGCCCGCAACACGTCCAGGCGTGCCGCGCGGCGCGCCGGGCGCAGTCCCGCCAGGGCTCCGGCGGTCAGGCCGACCAGGGCCACCACGGCCAGTTGCAGCGGCGGCATCGCGAAGGCGAACGCGCTGTCGCTCGCGCCGTCGGAGGCCCTGACCAGGACCCAGCCGAGGAATCCGCCGAGGGCGAGGCCGCCCACGGTCCCGAAGGCCGCGACCAGGACCGACTCCCAGCGCACCATCGCGCGCAGTTGGGGGCGGGTCTGGCCCACGGCCCGCAGCAGGCCCAGCTCGCGGGTGCGTTCGTGGATGGCGAGGGTCAGGGTGTTGGCGATGCCCAGGAGCGCGATGAGCACCGCGAGCGCGAGCAGCGCGTAGACCAAGGTGAGCATCATGTCGATGCCGCCCGCCGAGGACTGCGCGTACTCGTCCCGGGTCTGGACCTCGGGGTTGCCGTACCGGTCCGCGGCCTTCTCGACGGCCGCCTTGCCCGCGTCCGTGCCCACGCCGTCCTTGAAGGCGACGGCGATCAGGGTGTCGGCGTCCTGGGTGCGGTGCGGGGCCCAGGCGTCGCGGGTGATGACGTAGTCGCCGGCGAGTTCGGACTGGCCGTAGAGCGCGCGGACCGTGAAGGTCTCGGTTCGGCCGTCGGTGAAGGTGAGGCGGGCCTTGTCGCCCGTCGTCAGGTTCTGCTTGTCGGCCTCCTTCTCGGTGATGGCGATGCCGTCGGTGCCGAGGTCGCGCAGGGAGCCGTGGACGGTGCCGAGGTCGAAGGTGCGTTCCAGGGCGACCGGGTCCGTGACCGTCAGTGCCCGTCCCTCGCCGTCGACCTTCGCGACGCCCCGGCCCAGCCCGACGGCGGTGTCCACCTCGGGCAGTCGCTGGACCGCGTCGGCCAGGCGTGGGCTCAGTCCGCTGCCGCCGGCGCCGAACGACGGGGTGCTGACGGCGACGTCGCCCGCGAAGGACCGGGACACGGTCTGGTCCATGGTCGCCTTCAGGGAGGCGCCGAACACCGTGAACAGGGAGACCACGGCCACGCCGATCATCAGGGCGCTCGCGGTCGCCGCCGTGCGCTTCGGGCTGCGCAGGGCGTTGCGCCGGGCGAGGCCGCCGGTGACGCCGCGCAGTCGGTCGAGGGGTCCGCCGAGGACCCGTACCGCCGTCGTGGCGGCGACCGGGCCCAGGACCACGAAGGCGACCAGGGCGAGGACGCCGCCGGTCGCGGCCAGCCAGATGGACGGGGAGACCAGGACGCCGGTGAGTGTGACGGCGATCGCGAGGGCGATGAGCCCCATGCCGGTCACGGCGCGGGAGCGGGAGGCTCCGGAGGTGTCGACCGCCGTCTCGCGCAGGGCGGCCAGCGGTGCCGTGCGGCCGGCCCGTACGGCGGGCAGCAGGGCGGAGCCGAGGCAGACCACGATGCCGACCGCGAGGGGCAGGGACATGGACAGGGCGCTGATCACCAAGTCGCCCTCGGGGAACGGGAATCCGATCGCCGGAAACAGCGCCTGCAGGCCCGCCGCGATGCCGATGCCGCCCGCCAGACCGGCGATCGAGGCGGTGACGGCCACCGCGGTCGCCTCGACGAGGGTCGCTGCGGTGACCTGGCGGCGGGAGGCTCCCAGGGCGCGCAACAGGGCGTTCTCGCGGGTGCGTTGGGCGACGACGATGGCGAAGGTGTTGTGGATGGAGAAGGTGGCCACCAGCAGGGCCACGCCCGAGAACACGAGCAGGAAGGTGGTGAAGACGGACAGGAACTGGCTGGAGATCATGTCGGTGTTCTCCTCGGCCGACTCCTGACCGGTGATGGCTTCGACTCCCTTGGGAAGCACAGGAGTCAGCCGGTCGACCAGCTCCTGCTGGCTGACGTCGGGTCCGGCCCGCACCAGGATGGTCGCGGCCTCGCCGGGCCTGGCGGTGAGGTACTTCTCGGCGTCGGCCCGGGTCATGCCGGTGAAGGTCACCTGGGCCATGCCGTCCTCGCCGCCGAAGGTCGCGAGGCCGACGACGGTCACCTCGACCGGGTCGGGCGTGCGCAGGGTCGTGGTGTCGCCGATCTTCAGGTCGCCGCGCTCGGCGGTGCCGCGGTCGATGACGACCTCTCCGGACTTCCGCGGGGCGTGCCCCTCGGCGAGCTGGTAGGCGTTGAGCTTCGGGTCGGTGATCCAGTTGCCGGCGAGGGTGGGCGGGCCCTGACCGCCGATGGGGTCGCCGTCCTTGCCGACGAGCTGGCCGGCGCCCTGGATGCTGGGCGCGGCGGCCGCGACGCCGGGGACCTGCTCGATCGTGCTCACCAGGTCCGCGTCGACCGGCTCGCGCACGCCCTCGCTCTCGCCGGGCGTGGTGATCGCGTCGGCGCTGCGGACGACGGCGTCGGTACCGCTGGTCGCGTTGCCGAACATGGTGTCGAAGCTGGCGCGCAGCGTGTCGCCCATGACGAGCGTCCCGGCGAGGAAGGCCACGCCGAGGAACACCGCGAGAAAGGTACCGGCGAAGCGTCGCTTGTGGGCGCGCAGCGAGGACACGCTCAGGCGGACGGATGCGTTCATGACGGCACCTCGAAGGCTTTCATGCGGTCCAGGACCTTGTCCGCGGTCGGGGAATCCATACGGTCGACCAGGCGCCCGTCGGCGAGGAAGACGACCTCGTCGGCGTGGGCGGCGGCCACCGGGTCGTGGGTGACCATGACGACCGTGCGGGCCGTCTGGCGCACCGTGCGGCCGAGCAGGCCGAGCACCTCGCCGCCGGAGCGGGAGTCGAGGTTGCCGGTCGGCTCGTCGGCGAAGACGACGTCCGGCCGGCCGGCGAAGGCGCGGGCCACGGCGACGCGCTGCTGCTGGCCGCCGGAGAGCTCGGAGGGGCGGTGCTGGAGCCGGTCGCGCAGGCCGACGACGTCGATGAGCGCGTCGATCCATTCCTCGTCGCCGCGGTCGCCCTTTCCGCCCGCGAGGTCCAGCGGCAGGGTGATGTTCTCCGCGACGGTCAGCGTCGGCACCAGGTTGAAGGCCTGGAAGACGAAGCCGACGCGGTCCCGGCGAAGGAGGGTCAGGCGGCGGTCGTCGAGGCTGCTCAGCTCGGTGTCGCCGATGTGGGCGCTGCCCGAGGTGAGCGTGTCGAGGCCGGCCGCGCAGTGCATCAGGGTGGACTTGCCGGAGCCGGAGGGACCCATGATCGCGGTGAAGCGGCCGACCGGGAAGTCGACGCTCACCCCGTCCAGGGCCCGCACGCTGGTGTCGCCGCTGCCGTACACCTTCACGGCGTCGACGACCCGGGCGGCCGTCGGCGTGGTGGTCGTGACGGTCGTGGACGTCATGCCGCACCGCCCTTGCCCGCACGGCCGAACTGCTCGTCCAGGACGGACAGCCGGCGCCAGTACTCGTCCTCGTCGATCTCGCCGGAGGCGAAGCGGTGGCCGAGCACCGTGATGGGCGAGTTGTCGTCGGGGGCCGAGCGGCCCGGGCCGCGGCGTGCGCGCCACACCGTGCGGCGCAGCAGCGTGATGCCGCCGATCACGACGGCTGCCCAGATGAGCGGGAAGAAGAGGATCCACGGTCCGGGGCCGCCGTCGGCGAAGTGTGCCAAGGTCTGCATCTCGAGTCATCTCCCGATTCGGTGCGGACGGTTCGTCCGGTGATGCCTCGAGACTCGCGCCGGAGGGGGGTCCGGGTCGTCGTACGGCCAGCGGCAGTGCGTGTACCTCGCGGGGAGTAGGCAAGGCGGGTTCCACTGCTCCAAAAAGGGGCAGCGGCTGTAACTACTAGTATGTACAGTGTGCGTATGAGCACCTCGGACCGACTGATCGAGTCCGCCCGCGAGCTGCTGTGGGAGCGCGGCTATGTGGGCACCAGCCCCAAGGCGATCCTGGAGCGCTCGGGCGCCGGGCAGGGCAGCATGTACCACCACTTCAGGGGGAAGCCGGATCTCGCGCTGGCCGCGATCCGGCGGACCGCCGAGGAGATGCGGGCTACCGCCGCGGGAGTACTCGACGCGCCGGGGACGCCGTACGAGCGCATCGAGGCGTATCTGCTGCGCGAGCGCGATGTGCTGCGCGGTTGTCCGGTCGGGCGGCTGACGATGGACCCGGAAGTGATCGCCAGCGACGAACTGCGGGCGCCCGTGGACGAGACGCTCGACTGGCTGCGGGAGCGGCTCGCCGGGATCGTCGAGGAGGGCAAGGAGCAGGGCGGGTTCGCGGCCGGGCTCGACGGTGAGGAGATCGCGGCGACGATCGTCGCGACCGTGCAGGGCGGCTATGTCCTCGCCCGCGCGTCCGGTTCGCCCGCCGCCTTCGACGCGGGGGTCCGGGGGCTGCTCTCGCTCCTCGCCCCGCCGGCCGACACCCGCGCCTCCTGATCCGGGGGCCCGAGAAGGGACTTGGCATGCACGCCATGCAGTACGAGTTCACCCTGCCCGCCGACTACGACATGGACGTCATCCGCTCCCGCGTCGCCCGCCTCGGGCATCTGCTGGACGACTGGGACGGCCTCGGCGTCAAGGCGTATCTGCTGCGCGAGCGCGGCGTGCACGGCTCGGCGGTCAACCAGTACGCGCCGTTCTACCTCTGGAACACCATGGCGGGCATGAACGCCTTCCTGTGGGGCGGCGCCTTCCAGGGGCCCGTGAACGACTTCGGGCGGCCGCGAGTGCGGCAGTGGACGGGGCTCGCGTACGAGGAGGGCAGCGCCGCGGGCTCCCCCGCCGGGCTCGCCGTGCGTCGGCGTCAACCGGTGCCGGAGGGTGTGGAGTTGGCGGTGTTCATGGCGGACGCGGCGGGCGAGGCGGCGCGGCTGGCGGCGCGGGACGGTGCGGTGCTGGCGGCCGCCGCTGTCGACACGCAGGCGTGGGAGGCCGTCCACTTCTCGCTCTGGACACACGACACGCCCAAGGTCGAAGGCGATGTGTACCAGGTGCTGCACCTGTCGGCGCCGGGGCGCGGCGCGTTGCCGCGGGGCCGGCAGTGGTGAGGGCGGTCCGTACGGTCCTCGGGGATGTACCGCCCGAGGAGCTGGGTGTCTGCGACGCGCACGACCACCTCTTCCTGCGCAGCCCACGACTGCCCGGCCGGGAACTCGACGACGCCTGCGCCGCGCGGGCCGAGTTGGCGGCGTTCCGCGCGGCCGGCGGCTCGGCCGTCGTGCAGTGGACGCCGTACGGCATGGGGCGCCGGGCCGCCGACCTCCGGAATGCCGTACCTGCTGCGCCGGGTACGGCCACGGCTCGCGGTCACCCTCGGCGAGAACCTGACGGAACGCATCCTCACCGACAACCCCGGCCGGGCCTTCGCCGTCGACTGGCGCTGACCGGGAGCTGCGGCAGCCACTGACAGCCGCTGAGAGCTAAAGCCTGCTGTCGTCGAGCCGTCCGATGTGGGCCACGTTCCCCCGGTCCTCGGCGTCCTCGCTGGGTCGCGCGGTGAACCAGGCGTCGAGGATCTCCTTGAGGAGCGGTTCGGAGGTCAGTCGCAGGCTCAGGGCGAGCACGTTCGCGTCGTTCCAGCGGCGGGCGCCGTCCGCGGTGTACGCGTCGGTGCACAGGGCGGCCCGTACCCCCGGCACCTTGTTCGCGGCGATCGACGCGCCCGTGCCGGTCCAGCAGCACACGACCGCCTGGTCCGCCGTCCCGGCGGCGACCTCGCGGGCGGCGGCCTCCGAGCACGGCGCCCACTGGGGGTTGTCGCCGGGGCTGAGCGCGCCGTGGGTGGCCACCTCGTGGCCGCGCTCGCGCAGCTCGGCGACGAGGAAGCGGGCCACTGGTTCGTCCATGTCCGAGGAGACGGAGATCCGCATGCTCCGAGCCTACCGCTGGGGTGCGCCGTTCCGACCCGCGGTCGAGCGGGGAGGACGCCCCTAGGCCAGTGCCCCCAGCGGATCGTCCAGCACCGGCTGCCAGGCCAACTCGGCCGCGCCGACCAGGCTGTTGTGGTCGAGGGTGCAGGCGAGGATCGGGACGCCGCCGCTCTGGCCCCACAGGCTGCGGTCGGCGACGACGGCGCGCAGGCGGTCGGGATCGGCGTCGAGGAGGGTGCGGTGCAGGCCGCCGAGGATGATGCGGTCGGGGTTGAGGATGTTGACCAGGCCTGCCAGGCCCAGGCCGAGGCGGTCGATGAGGGCCTCGGTGGCCGTGCGGACCGCCGGGTCGTCCCACTGGGTGCGGATCAGGTCCTTGGCCTGCTGGAGCAGGGAGACCTCCGGGCCCGGCTCGCGGCCGGCCGCGGTGAGCAGGGCCAGCGGGTCGGCCTCGACGTCGAGGCAGCCCCGGCTGCCGCAGTGGCAGGGTCTGCCCTCGGGGTTGACGGTGAGGTGGCCGACCTCCAGGGCCAGGCCCGAACTGCCGGTGTGCAGTCGGCCGTCGAGGACCAGCGCGCCGCCGACACCCCGGTGCCCGGTGGCCACGCACAGCAGGTCGCGGGCGCCGCGTCCGGCGCCGTGCCGGTGCTCGGCGAGCGCGGCGAGGTTGACGTCGTTGGCGGCGAAGGCGGGCCCGGTGATGCCGGCCGCGCGCACGCACTCCGTGAAGATACGGCGGACCGGCGCGCCCACGGGCCATGCGAGGTGCAGGGGGTTCAGGGCCAGGCCGTCCGGCTCGGCGACCGCGGACGGTACGGCGAGTCCGGCGCCGACACAGCGCCGCCCGGTGTCGCGCAGCAGGTCGGCGCCCGCTTCGACGACCGAGCCGAGTACCTTCGCCGGGTCCGCGTCCACGGTCTCGCAGCCGGGCGCGGTGGCGACGATACGGCCGCCGAGGCCGACCAGCGCCGCCCGGAACCCGTCGGCGTGCACCTGTGCGGCGAGCACGACCGGGCCGTCCTCGGCGACCGACAGCCGGTGCGAGGGCCGTCCCTGCGACCCCGCCGCCGCGCCGGGCCGGGCGTCGACCCGGATCAGCCCGAGCGCCTCCAGCTCGGCGGCGACCGCGCCGGCCGTGGCCCGGGTCACCCCGAGTTCGGCGGTGAGGACGGCGCGGGTGGGGGCGCGTCCGGTGTGCACCAGCTCCAACGCGGGCCCGAGCGCACCGCGCCCCCGGTCCAACCGCGTCCTCGAGGTGGTCCCTTCCCCCGCCGGCCGGGGGTCCGCCTTGCCGCTCATGAGGGCGAGTCTCCCATGATCCGCGAACGGGACGGCCTACAGCCCGCCCACTCTGAGCGTGACGTTCAGCCGCCCGGTCAGTCCCAACTCCGGCGGCGCGGTGCCCGGGTGCACCTTCGGCACGCCGTGATAGGCGAGCCGGGACGGGCCGCCGAAGACGAAGAGATCACCGCTGCGCAGCTCGACGTCCGTGTACGGCCGGGCCCGGGTCTCGGTGTTGCCGAAGCGGAAGACACAGGTGTCGCCGAGGCTCAGGGACACGACCGGTGCGTGCGACTTCTCGTCGCTGTCGCGGTGCATGCCCATGCGGGCGTCGGCGTCGTAGAAGTTGATCAGCGCGATGTCGTACGGCTCCTCCGGTTCGCCCAGGGTGTCCCGCACCGCGCTGCGGCCCAGCTCGCCGAGCCACCCGGGGAACGGCTTCACCGGGCTGCCGTCGCCGTCGACGACCGTGCGGGCGTAGGCGTACGGGTGCCAGTGCCGGCCCAGGCAGACCTGCCGGGCGGTCATGGTGCCGCCGCCCGGGGTGCGGACCGTGCGCAGGCCGGCCGGTGGGCGGGCCCACGCGCGGCAGGCCGCCAGCAGCTCGCGCTGGCGGTCGGTGTCCAGCCAGTCGGGCACATGGACCGCGCCGGGTGCGACCTGAGTACGCTCCCTGGGGAACAGCTCGGAGTCCATGCCCCCATCCTCCCCCACCGGCCGTGAGCTGCGGCTCGGCTAGCCTTGACGCACGATGAACGACCGTATGACGACGCCCTGGGGCGAGCTCGCACTCACCCGTTTCCCCGAGGACCCGCGCGAGCGGCTGCGCGCCTGGGACGCCTCCGACGAGTACCTCCTCAGGCATCTGGCGGCGCGGGAGCTCCCGCTGTCCGGCACGGTCGTGGTCGTCGGTGACCGCTGGGGCGCCCTGGTCACCGCGCTGGCGGCGCACCGGCCGACGCAGATCACCGACTCCTACCTGGCCCAGGAGGCGACCCGGGCCAACCTCGCCCGGCACGGCGTCGAGCCCGGCACCGTCCGGCTGCTCACCACGCAGGACCCGCCGCCGGACCGGGTCGACGTCCTGCTGGTGCGGGTGCCGAAGAGCCTGGCGCTGCTGGAGGACCAGTTGCTGCGGCTGGCGCCCGCGGTGCACGAGGGCACGGTGGTCGTCGGCACGGGCATGGTGAAGGAGATCCACACCTCGACGCTCCAGTTGTTCGAGCGGATCATCGGACCGACCCGCACCTCGCTCGCGGAGAAGAAGGCCCGGCTGATCTTCTGCACACCCGGGCCGTCACCGGAGCGGCCCGCCAACCCGTGGCCGTACACCTACACGCTCCCCGACGGCATCGGCGCGGTCTCGCGGCGCCCGGTCGTCAACCACGCCGGCGTCTTCTGTGCCGACCGGCTCGACATCGGTACGCGGTTCTTCCTGGGGCATCTGCCGGACGTCAGGGGCGAGCGGCGGGTGGTGGACCTGGGGTGCGGCAACGGTGTCGTGGGTACGGCGGTGGCGCTGGCGAACCCGGCGGCCGAGGTGCTGTTCGTGGACGAGTCGTTCCAGGCGGTGGCCTCGGCGGAGGCGACGTACCGGGCGAACGGGGTGCCGGGGCACGCCGAGTTCCGGGTCGGGGACGGGATGGCGGGCGTGCCGGCCGGGAGTGTCGACCTCGTGCTCAGCAATCCGCCGTTCCACTCCCACCAGGCGACGACGGACACGACGGCCTGGCGGATGTTCACGGGCGCCCGCCGCGCGCTGCGACCGGGCGGCGAGCTGTGGGTGATCGGCAACCGGCATCTCGGGTACCACGTGAAGCTGCGGCGGGTGTTCGGCAACAGCCGGCCGGTCGCGAGCGACCCGAAGTTCGTGGTGCTGAAAGCCGTCAAGCGGTAGCCCCGGCGGTCGCCCTCAGCACCTGGATGATGCGGGCCACCTCGTCCACCATCGCCTCCCTCCCCACGCTCAGGTACTTGCGTGAGTCGACGGCCTCGGGATGCGCGGCGAGGAAGTCGCGGATCGCGCCGGTCATGGCGATGTTGAGGGCCGTGCCGACATTGACCTTCGCGATGCCGCCCGCGACCGCCGCGGTCAGTTCGGCGTCGGGGATGCCGGAGGAGCCGTGCAGGACGAGGGGGACGTCGAGGGTGGCGGAGAGGCGTTTGAGGAGGTCGTGGTCGAGGGTGGCGGTGCGGGTGGTCATGGCGTGCGAGCTGCCGATGGCGACGGCGAGGGCGTCGACGCCGGAGTCGGTGACGAAGGCGTGGGCCTCGGCGGGGTCGGTGCGGGCGCCCGGGGCGTGGGCGTCCAGGGGCGGCTCGCCGTTCTTGCCGCCCAGCCGTCCCAACTCGGCCTCGATCCACAGGCCTTGGGCGTGCGCCCAGTCGACGGCGGCCTTGGTCGCGGCGAGGTTGTCGGCGTACGGCAGGCGGGCCGCGTCGTACATCACGGAGCTGAACCCGGCGTCCGGCGCCTGGCGCAGCAGGTCGTCGCTCTGGATGTGGTCGAGGTGCAGCGCGACGGGGACGGCGGCGCGTTCGGCGGCGGCGACGGCGGCGCGGGCGAGCGGCAGGAGCCGTCCGTAGCGGAACTTGACGGCGTTCTCGCTGACTTGGAGGACGACGGGCGAGCCCGCCGACTCCGCACCGGCGATGACGGCCTCCACGTGCTCCAGGGTGATGACGTTGAAGGCGGCGACGGCTGAACGGGCTGCGGCGGCGCTGGTGATGAGCTCGCCGGTGGTCACGAGGGGCACGGCCGGTCCTTTCTCGGCGCGAGAGGGAACGCGTCGCGATGCGGGAGGGACGCGTCGCGGCGTGGGAGGGACGCGTCAGGGGGTGAGGATCACCGAGCGGGTCAGGTGGCGCGGCCGGTCCGGGTCGAGGCCGCGCGCCGCGGCGACGGCGACCGCGAGGCGCTGGGCGCGGACCAGCTCGGCGAGCGGGTCGAGGCGGCCCTCGATCCACAGTGCGCCGGTGGCGCGGACCTGTTCGGCGAGCCCCTCGGGCGCCTCGCCGAACATCCAGGTCGCGGTGGAGCCGGTGGAGATGGAGATCGGGCCGTGCCGGTACTCCATCGCCGGATAGGCCTCGGTCCAGGACAGCGACGCCTCGCGCATCTTCAGCCCGGCCTCGTTGGCCAGGCCCACGGTCCAGCCGCGGCCGAGGAAGGTGAACTGCCCGCACTCCACGAGCCCTTCGGGCAGTTCGGCGGCGAGTGCGGTGCGGGCGTCGGCCACGACCGCGTCGGCGTGCAGGCCGAGGTGGGTGCGCAGCAGGGTGAGGGCGGTGGTCGCGAAGCGGGTCTGCACGACGGACCGCTCGTCCGCGTAGTCGAGCACGACGAGGTCGTCGGCGGCCGCGATCACGGGCGTGTCGGGATCGGCGGTGACCGCCGCGGTGCGCGTACGTCCCTTCAGACGCCCCAGCAGGTCGAGCACCTCGGTGGTCGTACCGGAGCGGGTGAGGGCGAGGACACGGTCGTAGGTGCGCCCGTGGGGGAACTCCGACGCGGCGAAGGCGTCGGTCTCCCCCTGGTCGGAGTCCTCGCGCAGTGCGGCGAAGGCCTGCGCCATGAAGTACGACGTCCCGCAGCCGACGACCGCGACCCGCTCCCCCGGCGCCGGAAGCGACCCGCCGAGGCCGGCCGCCTCGGCCGCTGCGCGTGTCCAGCACTCGGGCTGGCTGTTGAGCTCGTCCTCGACATGTGTCATGCCGCCGCCCTCCGGCTTCCCGCACTTCCGTGCCTGCTCTTTCTTGCAAGATATCGCCGACTTTCGAGCATTATCAAGCAGTAGGCCTGATCGGGGTGCGCTAGGGTCGCCGAGAGGCCGAGGAATGGAGGGTGGATGTCGCGCGACGCCCGCTGGAAGGCGCTGCTGGAGCTGCTCGTCGAGCGGGGCCGGCTGGACGTCGAGGAGGCGGCCGCCGAGCTGGCGGTGTCGGCCGCCACGATCCGCCGTGACTTCGACCGGCTCGCCGAGCAGCAGATGCTCGTGCGCACCCGGGGCGGCGCGGTCGTGCACGGGGTGTCGTACGAACTGCCGCTGCGCTACAAGACGGCCCGCCGCGCCTCCGAGAAGCAGCGTGTGGCCAAGGCGGTGGCCGAGCTGATCGCGCCCGGCGAGGCGGTCGGGCTGACCGGCGGCACGACGACCACCGAGGTGGCGCGCGCCCTGGCGGTGCGCAGCGATCTGGCGTCCGGCTCGCCCGCGCTCACCATCGTCACGAACGCGCTCAACATCGCCAATGAGCTGGCCGTGCGCCCCCAGTTCAAGATCGTGGTCACCGGCGGGGTCGCGCGCCCGCAGTCGTACGAGCTGATCGGGCCGCTCGCGGACGGAGTGCTGGGCCAGATCACCATCGATGTGGCGGTGCTCGGCGTCGTCGCCTTCGACGTCACGCACGGCGCCGCCGCGCACGACGAGGCGGAGGCGGCGATCAATCGGCTGCTGTGCGAGCGCGCAGAGCGGGTGATCGTGGCGGCGGACTCCAGCAAGCTGGGCCGACGCGCGTTCGCCCGGATCTGCGCGGCCGACGCGGTGGACACCCTCGTCACGGACGCGGCGGCGGACCCGGAGGCGGTGCGGGGCTTCGAGGAGGCGGGGCTGAGGGTCATCGCGGTCTGAGCCCCGCGCCCCCTAAGGGCCTCCCCGCCCCTGATCCCGTGCGCCCCCTCGACCGGCCGCCGTTTCCACCTACGCTGGGAGCGAGGCGCATGGCGGGCCAGGGAGGCTGCGATGAGCACAACTCCGATGGGGTCGGACGCACCCGGGGCGTCACGGTACGTGCCGATCGCCGAGCACGGGCTGATCGGTGATCTGCGCAGCGTGGCCCTGGTGGGCACCGACGGCACGATCGACTGGTACTGCTGCCCGTCCTTCGACGCCCCCAGCGTCTTCGCGGCGATCCTGGACGCTCAGCGGGGCGGGTGCTTCGAGCTGGCGGCGTCGGTGCCGGCCCGGACCAAGCAGTTCTACTTCCCCGACACCAACGTCCTGATCACCCGGTTCTTCACCGAGGACGGTGTGGGCGAGGTGCAGGACTTCATGCCGGTGGACGGCGCGTCGGCCGAGGCCGATCGGCATCGGCTGATCCGGCGGGTGGTGTGCGTGCGCGGTTCGATGCCCTTCCGCACCCGGGTGGCGCCGCGGTTCGACTACGGCCGGCAGCCGCACACCGTGCGTATGTCCGGTGACGTGGCGGTCTTCGAGTCCGACGGGCTCGCGCTCGGCCTGACCGCGACCGTGCCGCTGGAGGTCGACGGCCCGGACACCCGCGCCGAATTCAAGCTCTCCGAGGGCGAGTCGGCGGTGTTCGCCCTGGACCAGGTCGGCGGGGACGTGGCGCCGCGCCGGTGTGCCCGGACCGAGGCGGAGGAGCAGTTCGCGACGACGGTGGCGTACTGGCGCAGCTGGCTGCAGCGCTCCAAGTACCGGGGCCGCTGGCGCGAGATGGTGCACCGCTCCGCCCTCACGCTCAAGCTGCTCACCTACGCCCCGACCGGCGCGATCATCGCCGCGCCGACGACGAGCCTGCCGGAGCAGCTCGGCGGCGAGCGCAACTGGGACTACCGGTATGTGTGGGTGCGCGACGCCGCCTTCTGCGTCTACGCGATGCTGCGGCTCGGCTTCACCGAGGAGGCCGGGGCGTTCATGAAGTTCCTGACGCGGTACGTCAGTCCGTGCCCCGACGGCACCTCCGCCCCGCTCCAGGTCATGTACGGCATCGACGGCCGCACCGACCTCACCGAGAGCGAACTGACGCATCTGGAGGGACATCAGGGCTCCGCCCCGGTGCGCATCGGCAACGCGGCCTCCGACCAGCTCCAGCTCGACATCTACGGCGCGCTGATCGACTCCATCTACCTCTACGACAAGTGGGCGCAGCCCATCTCCAGCGACCAGTGGGACGACGTCTGCACACTGGTGGACTGGGTGTGCCGGCACTGGGACCAGCCCGACGAGGGGATCTGGGAGACCCGCGGCGGGCGCAAGAACTTCCTGTACTCGCGGCTGATGTGCTGGGTGGCGATCGAGCGGGGCATCCGCATGGCCAACCGGCGCGGTCTGCCCGCGGATCTGCCGCGCTGGCAGGCGTGCCGGGACACGATCTACCGGCGGATCATGGCCCGGGGCTGGTCCGAGACGCGCGAGGCGTTCGTCCAGCACGAGGACGGCGACGTGCTGGACGCGGCCGTGCTGATGATGCCGCTGGCGAAGTTCATCGCGCCGACCGACCCCAAGTGGCTGTCCACGCTGGACGCGCTCACCCAGGACCTGGTGTCCGACTCGCTGGTCTACCGCTACGACCCGGAGGCCAGCCCCGACGGGGTGCGCGGCGACGAGGGCACGTTCTCGATCTGCTCCTTCTGGTACGTCGAGGCGATGGTCCGGGCCGGCCGGGTCGACGAGGCGCGCCTCGCCTTCGAGAAGATGCTGACGTACGCCAACCATCTGGGCCTGTACGCCGAGGAGATCAGCCACACCGGCGAGCAACAGGGCAACTTCCCGCAGGCGTTCACGCATCTGGCCCTGATCAGTGCGGCGTTCAACCTGGACCGGGCCCTGGGATGAGGGGGCCACGGCCGCCTGTCCGCGTTCGTGGTCCTCAACTTACAGAGGCGCTTCGTGCGCATCCTGGCGGAGGAGGGCGCCCCGGTCGCCGAACTCCTCGCGAACACCGCCCGGTTGGTGACCGCCGCGAGGCGTTCGCCGAGCAGGTCCGGCCGCGCTCCGGCGACGCCGTCCTCACCGCCCGCAGACCCAGCGCGTTCGCCCGGACCGGGCTGGACGGCAGGCTGCGCGATCTCAAGCGGGACCAGGTGGTGATAGCGGGGCTGTTCGCGCGGGTCGAGGTGCTGATGACCACCGCCGACGCCTGGGTGCAGGACCTGGAGCCGTTCGTCGTCGCGGACGCCGTCGCAGACGCGTCGGCCGGCAGTCATGGGTTCGCGCTCGAATGGGTGGCGGACACGCTGTGGGGCGTCCCGCCGTGCCCGCGGCGGAGGCGGTCTGAGCGGCCTCAGACGGACGCCGCGCGGCGGGACAGCAGCGAGCGGTGGATCTCCCCCGCGCGGATCGCGGTGGTCGACAGCAGGGTCGAGGTGAGTCCGTGGGTGTGCTCGGTGCCGCCCTGGAGATAGATCCCCGCGGTGACATCGGGCGCGGTCTCCACCCGGTGGTCGCGGGAGACCCGGATCGCGTCCCCGTCGTCCCTGAGGCAGACCTTCGCCGCCTCGCCGAGCAGCGCGGTGAGGTCGCGGGGCCGGTAGCCGGTGGCGTGCACGAGCACGTCGGTCTCGAGGACCTGTTCCTTCCCCGTCGGCAGGAACTCCACCGCGACCTCCAGCGCGCCGTCGCCGCGCGGGCGGACGTCACGGATGCGGGAGACGTTGAGGAAGCGCAGCCGCTCGCGGCCGGTGACCTTCTCCTGGTACGCGGTGGCGTACAGGGACTCGATCAACTCCATGTCGACGACGGAGTAGTTGGTGGAGCGGTGGTAGTCGAACAGGGACTGTTTCACCTCGGAGGGCGCCCCGAAGTACACGTCCACCGCCGACGGGTCGAAGATGCGGTTGGCGAAGGGGCTGTCGTCGGCCGGGGTGTAGCCGTACTTGGCGAACACCGCGCAGACCTCGGCGTCGGGGAAGGAGCGGTGCAGATAGTCGACGGTCTCGGCGGCGCTCTGCCCGGCGCCGAGGACGACCGCGCGGCGCACCGGGGCGCCGGTGGCGGCGAGTTCGGTGACGCGCGGCAGTAACTGGCTGTTGTGCCAGACCCGTTCGGAGAGCTCCACGCCGGGTGGCACATGGGGTTCCAGGCCGACGGCCACGCTGATGTCGCGGGCCCGGCGGGTGATGGTGCCACCGGGGCGCTCCGGGTCACGGCAGACCACGTCGAAGTGCGTCACGGTGCCCGTGTCGTCGCGCACCGGCTCGACGGCGGTGACCAGGTGGTCGTACGCCACGAGGTGCCGCACCCGATCGGCGGCCCACTCGAAGTACTCGTGGAACTCGACGCGGAGTGGGAAGAGGGTCTTCTGGTTCAGGAAGTCGATCAGCCGGCCGCGCTCGCGCAGGAAGCACAGGAAGCTGAAGTCGCTGGCCGGATCGCGCAGCGTCACCAGGTCCTTGAGAAACGACACCTGCATCGTGGCGTCGTCGATGAGCATGCCCCGGTGCCAGCCGAAACCCGGCTGGCGCTCCAGGAAAAGGGCGTTGGTCCGACGGTCCGCCGGAAGGTGTGCGTTGTGTTCGTCAATCGCTATGGCCAGGGCGAGATTTGACGGCCCGAAGCCGATTCCGAGGACGTCGTAGGTGGTGTCCGATCCCGTGAGCGGTGACTTCACCGTGGCATCGCCTCCCTCAGGCAGCCACATGTTAGATAAGGTTAGCCTTACCTTGCAATGGAGCCCGCCGAAGGGGAGAACCGCATGCGCGTCGCCATGTTCGGCTACCAGACCTGGGGTCACCGCACACTGCAGGCCTTGCTGGACTCCGATCACGAGGTGGTTCTCGTGGTCACGCACCCCAAGAGCGATCACGCCTACGAGAAGATCTGGGACGACTCCGTCGCCGAGCTGGCCGAGAAGAACGACGTACCCGTCCTCCTGCGCAACCGCCCCGACGACCCCGAACTCCTGGCCGCGGTGCGCGAGGCCCGGCCCGAGATCCTCGTCGCCAACAACTGGCGCACCTGGCTGCCCCCCGAGCTGTTCGACCTGCCCCCGCACGGCACGCTCAACGTGCACGACTCGCTGCTGCCGTCCTACGCCGGCTTCTCCCCCATCATCTGGGCGCTCATCAACGGCGAGGATCGCGTCGGCGTCACCGCGCACCGCATGAACGCCGAACTGGACGCCGGGGACATCCTGGTGCAGCGCTCGGTGACGGTCGGACCCACGGACACGGCAACCGACCTGTTCCACCGCACGGTCGACCTCATCGCGCCCATCGTGCGCGAGTCGCTCGACCTCATCGCCTCGGGCAGGGCCGCCGCGCACTGGCAGCCACAGGACCGCAGCCGCGCGAGCTTCTTCCACAAGCGCTCACCGGAGGACAGCCGGATCGACTGGACCTGGCCGGCGGAACGTCTGGAGCGCCTGGTACGGGCGCAGTCGGACCCGTACCCGAACGCGTACACGTTCCATCGCGGCCGGCGGATCCGGATCGTCTCGGCCGGCGTCTCCGAGGGGCGCTACGGCGGCACCCCCGGCCGCGTCTTCATCCGCGAGGGCGACGGTGTGGTCATCGTGGCGGGCGCGGACGCCCACAGCGGCCGGCACCCGGGACTGGTGATCCGGCGGCTTCGCACCGAGGACGGCACGGAGTACGCGGCGACCGACTACTTCCGCACGATGGGCGGCTATCTCACCGCTCACCCCTGATCGAGCAACATCAACTCCTGTCAGAAACAAAGAAGTTGACCGAAACTCGTTGCTAAGGCAAGGCTTACCTTGCTTTACTGGCGCGCATGTCGAGAAAGCTCCTCACCACCCTTCTCACCGTCGGCCTGGCCGCCTCCTTGGCGGCCTGCGGCTCCGTCGAGGACGACTCCAACCCCTCCGCCGACGCCTCGGGCGACGCGAAGGCGGACTCCTCGTCCGCCTTCCCGGTGTCGATCAAGCACAAGTTCGGCACCACGAAGATCGCCAAGGCACCCGAACGGATCGTGGTGATCGGCAACGGCGGCACGGACGACATCGACGCGCTCTACGCACTCGGCGTCACACCGGTCGCCATCTCGAAGGACTCCCTCAGCAAGGACGGCGTCTACCCCTGGCTGAAGGACAGAATCGACACCAACAAGACGGAACTCCTCGACTCCCTGACCGCCGTCGACTACGAGAAGGTCGCCTCCCTCCAGCCCGATCTGATCCTCGCCACCTCCGACTTCACCCTCGACAAGGACTACAAGAAGCTCGCGGCGGTGGCACCGACCGTCGGCTACGAGACGGCCTGGGGCCGGCAGACCTGGCAGGAGCACGTACAGGTCGTCGCCAAGGCCGTCGGCAAGCAGGAGCAGGGCGAGCAGGTCATCAAGGAGACCGAGGACGGCATCGCCGCGGTGAAGGACAAGCACCCGAAGCTGGCGGGCAAGACCTACAGCCTGTCCATCGGCAACACCCCGGCGAAGATCTTCACCATCGCCTCCGAGGACGACTTCGCCGCCAAGCTGATGAGCCAGGTCGGCATGGGCCTGACCCCGTCGGTGAAGAACATCAAGACGGTCAACGGCAGCCCGACCGGTGAACTGTCCTTCGAACAGCTCGACAAGCTCGACGCCGACCTGGTCGTCATCGCCTTCACCACGCCCGATCTGAAGAAGGCGTTCGAGTCCAGTGACCTGGTGAAGAACATGTCCGCGGTGAAGGACGACCGGTACGTCGTGACCGACGTCGCGACCATCAGCCAGCTCCGCAGCCCGTCCGCGCTGGGCATCCCGTGGGCGCTGAACAACCTGGAGCCCGGCTTCGACAAGCTCGGCTGACCGGCCCGAGGGGGAACCTGAGGAGGGGCGGGGCGCCTTGGGTGCCCCGCCCCTCCTTCTCATGCCTCGCGCAGTGCGGAGTCGACCTCGTCCGCCGACATGCCCTCGATCTCCAGATGGATCGCGGCGACCTGTTCCAGCCGCCCCGGCGTCTCCTCCTCCGCGGACAGCCGCTTGGCCATGCCGCCGGCCGTGAGGGTCGCGAAGAGGGAGCGTACGGACACCTCCGAGGTGTCCAGCGCCTCGCGCAGCCGGCCGACGATCACCGTGGCGAGCACCGAGTCGCCGCCGAGGGCGAAGAAGCCGTCGTCGAGGCCGACGCGTTCGACGCCGAGGACGTCCCTCCAGACGCCGGCCACCACCGTCTCCAGCGCGGTGCCGGGTGCCCGGTGCAGGTCCGCCTCCGCCGCCCGCCACAGCTCCTGTACGGCGCGCCGGTCGAGCTTGCCGTTGGAGGTGAGCGGCAGTTCCCCGGCCACGGCGATCCGGGCCGGGACCATGTGCGGCGGCAGCGCTTCGCGCGCCCACTCCCGCAGCTCCTCCTCGGCCGTACCGGCGTCCGCGGCCACCGCCGCCGCCAACTGCACGCCCTGCCCCCGGGTCAGCCCGGCGACGGCACGCCGCACGGCGGGGTGCCCGGCGAGTGCCGCCTCCACCTCGCCCAGCTCGATCCGGAAGCCCCGCACCTTGACCTGGTGGTCCCGGCGCCCGAGGAACTCCAGGGTCCCGTCTGGCCAGTACCGCGCCAGATCACCGGTGCGGTACCAGCGCAGCCCGTCCGCCTCGGTGAACTTCTCGGCCGTGCGCGCGGGGTCGGCCCGGTAGCCGAGCGCCACCCCGTCCCCGCCGATCCACAGCTCCCCCGGCACCCAGTCCGGACAGTCCCGCCCATGGGCGTCTACGACCCGGCAGCGGACGTTGCGCAGCGGTGTGCCGTAGGGCACCGCCCGCCAGTGCGCCGGGACTTCGGGCCCCGCCACCTCGCAGACGGTGGAGTGGATGGCGGTCTCCGTCGTCCCGCCAAGACCGGTGAACCGGCAACCGGGCGCGCGCTCGGCGAGGCGCCCGGGAAGGTCGGTGCCGACCCAGTCGCCGCCCAGCAACACCGCACGCAGACCGGTGAGTTCACCAGGGCCGGTGGCGAGGAGGAGCATGTCGAGCAGCGGGGGCACACAGTTGACGACCGTCACCCGGTGCGTTCGCACCAGGTCGGCCCACTCGCTCGCCTCACGCCGGTCGTCGTCGCCCACGAGCACGACGGCGCCGCCCGCGCTCAGCAGGCCGAAGATGTCGTACACGGAGAGGTCGAAGTCCAGGGCGGACAGGGCGAGACAGCGGTCCGAGGTGCCCACGCCGAAGCGGTCGTTGAGGTCGTCGACGGTGTTCATGGCCGCCCGGTGCGGCACTTCGACGCCCTTGGGCTCGCCGGTGGAGCCCGAGGTGAACAGCACATAGGCGGGCTGCTCCTCGTCCACCGTCACCGGTGCCGGCAGCGGGGCGGTGCCGATGGCCTCGGTGACCGGCAGGGCGTCGAGGCCCTCGACCGGGCGTCCGTCGGTCAGGGCGACTCGGAAGCCGGCGGTGGCGCGGATGCGGTCGCGGCGGGCCGGTGGCTGCTCGACGCCGATCGGCACGTAGGCGGCGCCCGCGGCCAGCACGCCCAGCACGGCGGTGATCTGCTCGGGCCCCTTGGGAAGACTGACCGCGACCGTGTCGCCGGGGCGCACGCCGCGCTCCCGCAGCGCCGCCGCGGTACGCAGCGCACGGTCGGCCAACTCCCCGTAGCTCAGGGCGCCTTCGCTCCCCCACAGCAGCGCCGGAGGGTCCGGCCGCTCGGCGGCGCGCTCGAAGAAGCCCTGGTGCAGCAGCCGGTGGCTGCGCGGGCCGTCGGTGGTGTTGACCTTGGCGCGGACGGCCGACTGCCCGGCCGGCAGCAGGGCCGGCACCGGCCGCTCCCAGACCGTGTCGTCGGTGCCGAGCCGGGTGACGAGGCCGTGGAAGGCGGCGAACATCGCGTCGACCATCCCGGCCGGGAAGGCGTCCTCGCGGACGTCCCAGTTGACCAGCAGACCGCCGTCGACCTCGGTCACCTGGGCGTCGAGGAGCACCTGCGGGCCCTGGGAGATGATCCAGACGGGCTTGCCGAAGCACTCCCGCACGCCTGTGTCGAAGAGTTCACCGAGGTTGAGGGCGCTGGTGAACACCACCGGCGCCAGGACCTGTTCGCCGCGCAGCCGGGACAGGTCGCGCAGCACCTCCACACCGGAGTAGTCCGCGTGTGCCGCGTCGGTGTGCATACGGTCCTGCAGACGCCGCGCGTGCTCGGTGAACGAGCCCGGTGCGGCCAGGTCCACGTCGAGCAGCACCGAGCTGGTGAAGTCGCCGACGAGCAGGTCGACGTCGGGGTGGGAGCCCCTGCGGTCGAACATCGGCACGTTCAGCAGGAACCGGGGCTGTCCGCTCCAGGCGGCCAGGACCTCCGAGAAGGCGGTCGCCACCGCCATGGCCGGGGTCAGCCCGTGCTGATGGGCGCGGGCGGTCAGCCGCCGCTTCTCCTCCGGCGGCAGCCAGTGGTGGCGCCGGGTCACCCGGGTCGGGTCGGTGCGCTCCGCCTCGGGCACGAGCGGCAGTTCGGGCGCGCTGGGCAGTTCGCTGACGCGCCGCTGCCACCACTGCCGCGCCTGCTCGCGGCTCAGCCGCCGTACGTCCGAGCGCTCGGCGAGGTATTCGGGGTAGCTGGTGCGGATCGGGGGGAGCGCGGTGCCGGGGTCCTGGTAGAGCCGGGCCAGGTCGGACAGCAGCACGCGGTAGCTGAGCGCGTCGGCGGCGAGCATGTCGACGTCGACGTGCAGCCGGCCGGCGCCGTCCGGCAGCAGGGAGAGCTGCACGGAGAAGACCTCTCCGGCGGCGATGTCCAGGCGGGCGTGCGAGGAGGAGTGCCGGACGTCCTCCAGCCTGGCCGCCACGGTCCCGGCGTCCAGCGCGCGCAGGTCGTGGAGGACGGTCGCGGGGCCTGCGAGGTCGGGCAGGATCTGCTGGCGGCCGTCGTCGGTGAAGCGGGCGCGCAGCATGCCATGGCGGGCCGCGAGGGCCCGTACGGCGGTATCCAGGCGGTCGGGGTCGACGCCGGGCCCGTCGAACTCGACGTAGAGGTGGGCGGCAACGGAGCCGAGGGTGGTCTCGTCGCCGCGGCCGATCCAGTACGCGTGCTGCATCACGGCGAGGGGGAACGGCTCGCGGGGCTCGGGCGCGGGGGGAGGCGGGGCCGCGCTCGACTCGGCGGCCGGGACGTGGGCCGCCAGCAGCTCCCGCCAGGCGCGCAGGGTCGGTTCCTTGGCCAGCTCGGCGAAGCTGATCCTCACGCCCTGCTTGCGCCAGCCGCCCGCGATCTTCATCAGGGTGATCGAGTCCAGTCCCCAGGCGATGAGGCTGTCGTCCTCGCTCGGCGGTTCCTCCGAGCCGAATGTGTCGGTGACCGAACGGAGCAGCTCGTCCGCGGTCGGGGGGTGCTGCGTCACCGGTTCCTCCGAAGTCGTCCGTAGTGGCTCAGAAGTCGTCGAGGGCGTCGTCGTTCCCGAAGTCGTTCTCGAAGTCGTCGATGTCCTCCTGGGTCAGTTCGACCAGGGGGAGGTCTGAGGGGGTGAGGCCGCCCGCCGGGGAGTCCGCGGCGTGCCGGGCGAGTCCGGTCAGGGCGTGCTCCCAGACACCGAGCAGATCCGCCGCCTCGGCCCCGGTCAGGAACGTGTCCGGCCAGGACGCGGAGATGTGCAGCCGGACGCCGTCCGCCTCCTCGACGGCGACGGCGTTGATCTCCAGGCCGAAGGCCGGCGGACGCCCGCTCGGTGGCGGCACCCGCAGCATGGGGGCCTCGGGGGCCAGCTCCCAGGGCTCGCCGGCCGAGCCGGACGCGGTGAAGCGGCCGAGGTAGTTGAAGAGGATCTGCGGCTGCGGCAGTTTCTCCAGGGCGGGTGCGGTGTCGGGGTTGAGGTGGCGCAGGAGGCCGTATCCGAGCCCGTGGTCCGGTACGGCGCGCAACTGCTCCTTGATCCGCTTGAGCGCGGTGCCGGCGGCAGGCCCTCCGGACAGCGCCTCGTCGAGGTCCAGAGGGCCGGGGTCGATGCCGACCGGGTGGAACGTGGTGAACCAGCCGACGGTGGCCGACAGATCGACGCCCTCGGCGATACCCTCCTCGCGCCCGTGCCCCTCCAGGCCGACCAGCAGCGAACGGCCGGCCGGGTCACCCCGCCGCTCCCGCCAGGCCGCGGCGGCGAGGGCGAGGGCGGTGAGCAGGACGTCGGGGGCGGCGGCGTGGTAGGCGGCGGGCACCTCGGTCAGCAGCGGCCCGGTGACCACGGGCGGGAGGGCCAGGGTCCGCTCCCGCAGGGGCGCGTCGACGTCGAGCGGGCGCTCGATCAGTGGACGTGCCGTGTCCAGCGCCCGGGTCCACCAGGCCAGTTCGCCCACCCGGCCGGGCCGCCGGGCCTCCTCGCCGAGCAGCCTGCTCCAGGTGCGGAAGGAGGTGCCGCCGCGCGCGATGACGCGGCCCGACTGCCATGCCTCCGCCAGGTCGGACATGACGATCCGCCAGGACACGCCGTCGACGACCAGGTGATGGGCCACTAGGAGCAGCCGTCCCGAGTCGCTGAACCAGACGGCCTGGAGCATGCGCCCGGCCGCCGGGTCGAGCCGGGCCACTGCCGCGGCGAGCTGTTCGTCGAGCGCCGCGCCCCGCACCTCGCTCAGCAGATCGCCGGCCCGGACCGTGCCTTCGGCGGGCACCACCAGTTTGTCCGTCAGCCGTGCCCGCAGCACGTCGTGGCGGTCCAGCACTCTCTGCAGCACGTCGACGGCGCGGTCGTGGGTGAGTTCCGGCGGGGTCACGAGCAGCACCGCCTGGGCGAGGCCGGTGTGGGAGCCGTCGGGGCCCGCCGTCCAGTGCATGATCGGCGTCAGCTCCGCCTCGCCGACCGGCTCGTCGACCGGCCCGGTGTCGGTGCGCTCGACGCGGGTGGCGAGGCCGGCCGGGGTCGGCGTCTGGAACACGTGCCGGGGGCTGAGCGCGATACCGGCCTTGCGGGCCAGGGTCACCAGGCGGATGGAGACGATGCTGTCGCCGCCGAGCTCGAAGAAGTTGTCGTCGACGTCGACGCGGCCGAGGCCGAGGACGGACGCGAACAGCTCGCAAAGGCGCCGCTCGCGTTCGTTCGCGGGTTCCCGTGTCGACGCGCCGGAGGTCGTGGCCCCGGGTGCGGGCAGCGAGCCGCGGTCGACCTTGCCGGAGGGCAGCAGCGGGAAGGCGTCGAGGGCGGTGAGGGTGCGCGGCACCATGTGTTCGGGCAGCCGCTCACTAAGCCAGCCGTGCAGGTCGTCGACGGCGCCGGCGGCCAGGTAGTAGCCGGCGAGCTGTTTGACGCCCGGGGCGTCCTCCCGGATCACCACGACGCCGCGCCGGATGCCCGGATGCTGTTCGAGGATCGCCTCGATCTCCTCCAGCTCCACGCGCATGCCGCGGATCTTCACCTGGTTGTCCGCCCGGCCGAGGAACTCGAGCGTCCCGTCGCGCTGCCACCGCACCAGGTCGCCGGTCCGGTAGAGCCGTTCGCCGGGCGGGCCGAACGGGTCGGCCACCCAGTGGTCGGCGGTGCGCCGCGGGTCGTTCACATAGCCGCGGCCGAGGTAGACGCCACCGGCGTACAGCTCCCCCGGCACCCCGACCGGCACCGGCTGCAACCGGTCGTCCAGGACGTACAGCCGGGTGTTGCCGTTGGGCCGCCCGATGGAGACGGCGCTGCGGATGGCGCCGGTGCGGTAGACGACGTGGCTGACGCCGATGGTGGCCTCGGCCGGACCGTACCCGTGGTACATCACCGCGGGGCTCGCGGCGCGGAAGCGGGCGAACAGCTCCGGGGTGAGCACCTCGCCGCCGCACCACACGTGCCGCAGCGAGCGCGCCCGCCGGGCGAAGCCGTCCAGTTCGAGGAGGAGGTCGAGCATCGAGGACACCAGGTAGGTGAAGGTGACCCGGTGCCGCTCGACGGTGTCCAGGAGGTAGTCGACGTCGCGTTCGCCGCCGGGTTCGGCGATCACCACCCGGCCGCCGTTCACCAGCGGCAGGAAGATCTCGTTGATGGAGATGTCGAAGCCCAGCGGCGCCTTGAACAGGGCGGCGTCGTCGGTGCCGAAGCCGAGCAGTTCGCGCTGCCACACCAGGCGGTGCGCGATGGCCCGGTGGCGGATCATGGCGCCCTTGGGCACGCCGGTGGATCCGGAGGTGTGGATGACGTAGGCGAGGCCTTCGGGATCGACGGGGACGGCCGGGTTGTCCGGCTCCCGCGGACCGTCCAGGCTCACCTCCACGAACGGCGGCGCGTCGTCCCCGAACGCCGCTGTGTTCCCCGGCTTGCCCAGCACCGCCGTCAGCGCCGCGCTCCGGCACACCTCGGCGATCCGGCGCGCCGGCCAGGACGGCTCCAGCGGCACGAACGCCCCGCCCGCCTTCAGCACGGCGAGCAGCCCTACGACCATCTCCACCGAGCGCTCCAGATGGATGCCGACGCACCGCTCGGGCCCCACTCCGAGCGAAGTCAGCCGCCGGGCCAGGGCGTTGGCGCGCGCGTTCAGCTCGGCGTACGTCAGTCGCGTACCGCCCTCGATGCCGTACTCCACGGCCGTGAGCCCGGGAGTCGTCGCCGCCTGCTCCTCGACCAGCGCGGTGAGAGGGGTGGCGGGCATCGGGTGGGCGGTGTCGTTCCACTCCCCCAGCATCCGGTCACGCTCACCCGGCGTGAGGACGTCGGCCAGCGCCACCGGCAGATCGGGCCGCAGGGCCAGCTCCCCGACCAGCCGCACGAACCGCTCCACGATGTCCTGGGCGGTGCCGGGGTCGTAAAGGTCGCGGCTGTGGACGAGCGAGCCGGTGATGCCGCCGGCGTCCGGCCGCTCGAAGACATGGAAGGCGAGGTCGGTCTTCGCCGTGTAGAAGTCGACGCGCAGCTCGGCGAGCGTCAGCCCCGCGAAGTCCCTTGTCGCGTCCGGAGCTTGCTGATGCGCGAGCATCACCTGGAACAGCGGATGCCGGCCCATCGAGCGGGCCGGGGCGAGCGCGTCCACGAGCCGCTCGAAGGGCAGGTCCTGGTGGGCGTAGGCGTCCACGTCGGTCTCGCGCACCCGGGCCAGCAGGGTGCGGAACGTCGGGTCGCCGGAGAGGTCGGTGCGCAGCACGAGGGTGTTGACGAAGAGCCCGACGAGATCGTCGAGGGCCGCGTCGCCCCGCCCGGCGACCGGGGTGCCGAGGGGGATGTCGTCCCCGGCGCCCATGCGTCCGAGCAGAACCGCGAGGGCGGCCTGGAGCGCCATGAAGACGGTGCCGCCGGCCTGCGCGGCGAGATCCCGCAGCTTCGCGTGCACCGCGGCGTCGAGTTCGAAGTCCACGGCACCGGCCCGGTATCCGGCGACGGCCGGGCGCGGCCGGTCGGCGGGCAACTGTAGTTCTTCCGGGAGCCCGTCCAACTGCCGGGACCAGTACCTCAGTTCGGCGTCCGCCACACCACCGTCATCGAGAAGCTGTCGCTGCCACAGCGTGTGGTCCGCGTACTGCACGGCGAGCGGCGCCCAGTCGGGCCGGGTGCCGCGCAGCCGCGCCGTGTAGGCCGTCTCCAGATCGCGCAGCAGCGGCTCCGCCGACCAGCCGTCGGTGGCGATGTGGTGGACGAGGAGGAGAAGGACGTGCTCGTCGGGGGCGAGGGCGTACAGCGTGGCCCGTACGGGGATCTCGGTGTCGAGCGCAAAGGAGTAAGCGGCGGCCTCGCGCAGCAGCGCGTCGAGTTCCCCGGCGTGGGCCTGGACGACCTCGAACGGCACGGCCGCGTCCGCCAGGACGTGCTGGCGGGGTGTGCCGTCGTCGTCCGGGAAGACCGTGCGCAGCGCCTCGTGCCGGGCCACGACGTCCTGGAGCGCGGCGTGCAGCGCGTCGGCGTCGAGCCGCCCCGTGAGCCGTACGGCGGTGTGGATGTTGTACGTCGGGCTCGGCCCCTCCAGTCGGTACAGGAACCACAGCCTGGCCTGCGCGGAGGACAGCGGCACCGGGTCGGGGCGGCGGGCCGGCAGCAGCGCGGGGCGTCGCTCGGCGGCCGGGGTGGCGAGGAGCGGGGCCAGCTCCGCCACGGTGGGTGTGTCGAACAGCGCACGCAGGGGGACGACGACCCCCAGCTCGGCCTGGATGCGGGCGACCAGGCGCGTGGCCAGCACCGAGTGACCGCCGAGGGCGAAGAACTCGTCGTGGATGCCGACCGACGGCAGCCCGAGGAGTTCGGCGAACAGGGCGCTCAGCTTCGCCTCCGCCTCGGTGCGGGGTGCGGTGGCGGTGGTGAGGCCGGAGAGGTCGGGCGCGGGCAGGGCGGCGCGGTCGAGCTTGCCGTTGGGGGTCAGGGGCAGGGCGTCGAGGATGACGACGACGGCGGGCACGAGATGGTCCGGGAGCGTGGCCCTGAGGTCCTGCCTGATCCGCAACGATTCCAGGGAGGTCCCGGGATGGGGCACTGCGTACGCGACCAACCTGGGCTCGTCCTCCTGGTCCTGACGTACCGTCACCGCCGCCTGGGACACCCCGGGCAGCGCGGCCACGGCCGCCTCGGTCTCGCCCGGCTCGACGCGGAAGCCGCGGATCTTCACCTGGTCGTCGGAGCGGCCGAGGAATTCCAGCGCCCCTTGCGCACTCCAGCGCACCAGGTCGCCGGTGCGGTAGAGGCGGGTGCCGGGCGGGCCGTACGGGTCGGCGACGAAGCGGGCGGCGGTCAGGCCGGGGCGGTGGAGGTAGCCGCGGGCCAGTTGGGCGCCGCCCAGGTACAGCTCGCCGGGGACGCCGGGCGGCACCGGGCGCAAAGACTCGTCCAGGACCAGGGTGCGGGTGTTCCACACGGGGCGGCCGATGGGCACGGTTCCGGCGGCGGACCTCGTGCCCTCGGCGCACGGCCAGGCGGTGACGTCCACGGCGGCCTCGGTGGGGCCGTAGAGGTTGTGCAGTTCGGTTCCGGGCAGCGATTCGGCGCAGCGCTCGGCGAGTTCGGCGGGCAGTGCCTCGCCGCTGCACACGAGTCGGCGCAGGACGCCGCGGGCCCGCTCGGCGGCGGGGTCGTCGAGGAAGACGCGCAGCATCGAGGGGACGAAGTGCGCGGTCGTGACCCGCCGCTCGCGGATCAGCTCGGCGAGATAGCCGGGGTCGCGGTGGCCGCCGGGCCAGGCGAGCACCAGGACCGCCCCCGTGATCAGCGGCCAGAAGAACTCCCAGACGGAGACGTCGAAACTGGCCGGTGTCTTCTGCAGCACACGGTCCTCGGGGCCGAGTGCGTACGTCTCCTGCATCCACAGCAGCCGGTTGACGATCCCGGCGTGCGGGACGACGGCCCCCTTGGGGCGGCCCGTGGAACCGGACGTGTAGATGACGTACGCGGGATGCTCGGGGCGCAGCGGCTGGAGACGGTCGGCGTCGGTGAGTTCGGCGGCGTCGAAGGCGGTCGTGTCCGTGTCGAGCAGAAGCAGCGGTACTCCGGGCGGCAGGATCCGGGCCGTGTCCGGGGCGGTCAGTACGAGCGTAGGCGCGGCGTCCTCGACCATGAACGCCAGCCGCTCGGCCGGATATCCGGTGTCCAGCGGAACGTAGGCGGCCCCCGCCTTGAGCACCGCGAGCAGCGCCACCACCAGGTCGGTTCCACGGTCCAGGGCCACGCCCACCAGGTGTTCGGGCCCCACTCCGTGGGAGATCAGCAGCCGGGCGAGCCGGTTGGCGCGGGCGTGCAGGGCGGCGTAATCGAGGGTGGACGAGCCGTCGTCGGCGAGGAGGGCGGGGGCGTCGGGGGTGCGTGCGGCCTGCTCGGCGAGGAGCTGGGTGAGGTCGGTGAGGTGGGTGGCCGGGAGGGGACGGTCGGTGGCGTTCCAGTCCTCCAGGACCTGGCGCTCCTCAGCCTCCGTCATCAGAGGCAGCCGGGAGACGGCGAGTTCGGGGTCGGCGAGGGCCGCGGCGAGGAGGGCCTCCAGGTGGCTCAGCAGCCGGTCGACGGTGTCCGGGGTGAAGAGGCCGCTGCGGTAGGTGGCCTCGATCCGCAGGCGTCCGCCGGTGAGGAAGGCCTCCAGGGAGAGGTCGAACTGGGTGGTGTCGTTGTGGACGGTCTCCCATTCGGCGGTCACGCCGGGAAGCCGCGGGCCTTCGAGCCCCTGGGTGAGGAAGAGGAGCATGACGTCGAAGTAGACGGAGCGCCCAGGCTGCCGTTCCGGCTTCAGCTCTTCGACCAGTTTGTCGAAGGGCATGTCCTGGTGGGCGTATCCGTCCGTGCACAACTGCCGGACTCGCTCGACGAGTTCGGCGAAGCCCGGGTCGCCGTCCAAAGACACGCGCAGGGCGAGGGTGTTGCCGAAGTTGCCGATCAGCTTTTCGAGGCCGGGGAGGTCGCGGTTCATGACGGCGGAGCCGATGGGGACGTCGGTGGCTCCGGTGATGCGGTGCAGCAGGGCGGCCAGGCCGGCGAACAGGACCATGAAGGGGGTCGCGCCCGCGCCCCGGGCGAAGGCGGTGAGGCGGTCGGTGACGCCGGGGGCGAAGGTGTGGAAGCGGCGGTCGCCGTCGGCGGTGGGGCGGGCGGTGCGCGCGGCGTCGGTGGGCAGGGCGAGGGGGCGCGGCGGGGGCACGAGGGCGGTACGCCAGTGCTCGAGGTGCTCGGCCAGTCGCTCGTCGTTCCACGTCGTACGCTGCCAGTGCGCGAAGTCGCCGTACTGGAGCGGCAGTTGTTCGAGCCGCGAGGGCTCTCCGGTGGCTGCCGCGCGGTAGAGGGCGGTCAGGTCATGGGAGAGGGCGTTGAACGTCCCTCCGTCCCAGGCTATGTGATGGACGGTCAGGACGAGGGTGTGGTCCTGGTCCGCTCGCCGGATCAGCACGGTGCGCAGCGGGTGGTCGGCCGCGAGGTCGAAGGGGGTGGCCGAGGCGGTCCGGGCCAGTTCCGTCGCCCGACGGTCCTGTTCCTCCTCCGGCACCCCCCGGAGGTCCACCGTGGCGAACTCCACCTCCGCCTCCGTGTCGACGAACTGCTCCTGGGTGCCGTCGGCGCCGGCCGAGTAGCGGGTGCGCAGAATCTCGTGGCGGTCGACGAGGCCCTGTAGGGCGGTGCGGAGGGCGGCGGGGTCCAGGGGGCCGCGCAGGCGGATGGCGAGGCACACGTTGTAGGCGGGGCTGGCCGGGTCGAGTTGCTGGAGCAGCCACATCCGCGACTGGGCGTACGACAGCGGCAGCCGGGCCGCGTCGGCCGGTCGCGGCGGGATCCGCTCGGAGCCGGCCGTGGTGTCGGCCAGACCGGCGCTCTCCAGCCGGCGGTGCAGGAGTTCGCGCTTGCGGGCCGCGAGGTCGGCGGTGGGGGTCTCCGTCACTGGTCATCGCCTTTCAGGAGCCGTTCCAGGGACTTGGTCCAGAGCCCGGCCAGCCGTTGGATCTGCGGTTCCTCGAAGAGCCGCTGCGGCCACTGCCAGCACACCGAGAGTTCGCTTCCGGTGATCACCGCGTCGACGACGAGGGCGTAGGGGGCGGGCATCTCGGGGTCTGCGCCGCTGCCCATGGCCCCGGTCTCGGGTGCGCTGGTGAAGGCGGCGGCCTCGCGCCGCTCACCCATCGTCATCCGGCCCAGGTAGTTGAACTGGATCTGGGGCTCGGGGAGTTCGGAGAGCCGCGCGGCAGTGTCCGGGGCGAGGTGGCGGAGCAGGCCGTAGCCGATCCCCTTGTCGGGCAGCGCGGCCAGTTGTCCGCGGACGCGGCGTACGTGGTCCGTGGTACCGGCGTCGAGCCGGACCGGGAAGACGCTGGTGAACCAGCCAAGAGTGCTGGACAGGTCGGCACCCGGCACAAGGTGCTCCTCCCGGCCGTGGCCCTCCAGCGCGATCAGCACGGAGCGGTCGGGTGCGCCACGCCAGTCCGGTACGGCGAGTGCCAGCGCGGTCAGCAGCACCTCCTGGACGGAGGCGGCGGTCAGAGGTGCGGTGATGTCCGGTCCCAGCGTGGTCCAGTGCCTGCGGAGGGTGGCCCTGGTGTCCCGGGCGGGGTCCAGGGGCCCGGCGCCGAGGGGAGGTTCCGGCCGGTCCAGCACACCCTGCCAGAAGGCGAGTTCGGGCGACCGGCCCTTCGCCAGCTCGTGAAGCGCCTGGGCCCACTCCCGGAAGGAGGTGCCGACGGGTGACAGCTGCCTGCCCTCCCAGGCGGCGGCCAGGTCGGCGACCAGCACGCCCCAGGACGCGGCGTCGGTCACCAGGTGGTGCAGCACGACCAGGAGCCGACCCTCGCGACCGCTGCCGGCGTCGAACCACAGGAACCGCGCCATCGCTCCGGCCGCCGGGTCCAGCTCGGCCACCAGCTCGTCCATCGCCTCCGGCACCAGCCTGCCGATCGCTGCATGGTCCAGGCGCCCTGCGTCGATCCGGCGTACACAGTCGGCGGCGCGGGCCGTGCCGACGGGCGCGGCGTGGAAGCGCCAGGACCCGTCCGCGGCCCGGGCGAAGGTGGAGCGCAGCAGGTCGTGCCGGTCCAGGACGGACTGGACGGTGCGGTGCAGGCCGTCGAGGTCCATGCCGGGCGGGGTGCGCAGGAAGCGGGCCTGGCTGAGGGCGCGGAAGGGGCCGTTCTGTTCGGTGAGCCAGGCCAGGACGGGGGTGAGCGGTATGTCGCCGGTTCCGGCGCCGGGGGCGCTCGTGCGGCGCTCGGTGGTGTCGGCGCGTTCGGCGAGTTCGGCGAGTTCCGCGATCGTGGGCCGCTCGAAGACGTCGCGGGGCGAGATCGCCAGGCCGGCCGCCCGCGCCTGGCTGACCAGACGCATGGACACGATGCTGTCGCCGCCGAGCGCGAAGAAGCTGTCGTGCACGCCGACCGCGTCCAGCCCCAGCACCTCGGCGAACAGCGCGGCGAGCCGTTCCTCGACCGGATTGCGGGGCGGCTGCGCGTCCGGGCCCGCGGCGCGGGACGGTGCCGGGAGCGCGGCGGTGTCCAGCTTGCCGTTGAGGGTGAGCGGGAAGCCGTCCACCGGGACGAAGGCCGTCGGCACCATGTAGTCGGGCAGTACGGCGGCCACGGCCCGGCGCAGCAGCTCCGCCGTGTCCTCCGTGTCCTCGGCCGGCGGTGCGGACGGGACGACGTAGGCGACGAGACGCCGTACGCCGGGTGTGTCCTCGCGGACGACGACCGCCGCCCGCTCGACCAGCTCGTGCTCCAGCAGCACCGCCTCGATCTCGCCGGGTTCGATCCGATAGCCCCTGATCTTGACCTGGTCGTCGATCCGGCCCAGGCACTCCACCAGGCCGTCGTCGGTCCAGCGGGCGATGTCACCCGTGCGGTACATGCGCGCGCCGGGGCTCTCGGAGAAGGGGTCGGCGACGAAGCGGGCGGCGGTGGCGGCCGGTTGGCCGAGGTAGCCGCGGGCCAGGCCGGCGCCGGCCACGTACAGTTCGCCCTCGACTCCGACGGGTACGGGGTTGAGGTGGCCGTCGAGGATGTAGAGCGTGCCGCCTGCCACGGGGCGGCCGATGGCGGGGCGCTCGCTGAGGGCGAGGTCGCAGTCGGCGGAGTCGACGGTGCATTCGGTGGGGCCGTAGAGGTTGTGCGCGGCGAGGTCTTCGGTCTCGCGCAGGGTGCGCCAGAGGTCGGGGGGTACGGCCTCGCCGCCGACGCCGAGCACCTTGAGCCGGGCCTGCCAGTCGCCGCCCTGGGCGACGAGTTCGCCGAGCAGGGACGGGGACAGTTCGATGAACTCGATGGCGTGCCGGGTGAGGAAGTCCCGTAGGGCGGTGGGGTCGCGGCGGACGTCCTCGGGGACCATGTGCAGTTCGTGGCCTGCGAACATCCACAGCATGGGTTGCCAGGAGGCGTCGAAGGCGGTGGGCCAGGCGTGGCCGATCCTCAAAGGACGGCCGGTTGCTGTCCATGCCGGTGTGTGCAGGGCTGTGTTGTGGGCGGTGAAGAGGTTGACGATGGCTCGGTGGGGGATGACGACGGCCTTTGGGCGGCCGGTGGAGCCGGAGGTGTAGATGACGTAGGCGGGGTGGTCTGGGAGGAGGGTGCTGGTGAGGTTGGAGGCGTCGGTGTGGGCGAGGCGTTGACGGGTTTCGGGGGTGTCTAAGAACACGAAGGGGGTGGGTGGTGATGCCGGGTGGCGGCTGCGGGTGGAGTGTGGCTGGTCGCGCAGTTCCCCGCGCCCCTTTAGCCGCGTTGCAGCCGACGTTGTTATGAGCGCTACCGGGGTTGCGTCCAGCAACATCCCGGCGATCCGCTCCTCCGGCCACGCCGGATCCAGCGGCAGATAAGCCGCCCCCGCCTTCTGGATCGCCAGGATCGCGGTCATCGTGTCCGGAGTCGGCGGCAGCGCGAATGCCACGATCCGGTCCGGTCCCGCACCCAACTCCACCAGGTGTCGGGCCAGTTGATTGGCCGCCGTGTTCAACTGGCCGAACGTCAGAGTGCGGCCCTCCCCCACCACCGCCACCGCGTCCGGCGTCCGCGCCGCCTGTGCCTCGAACACCTCCGGCATGGTGCGGTACGGCACCGGCAGCCGTCGCCCGGCGCCGCCGGCCAGCAGTGCGGTCCGCTCCTCGGGGGCGAGGGCGTCCAGTGCGGCCAGGGGGGCGTCCGGGGTGGCCAGCACCGCGTGGACGAGCCTCTCGAAGCGGGCGGCCAGGCTCTCCACCGTCGTACGGTCGTAACAGTCGGGGCGGAATTCGAAGACGACCCCCAGCTCTCGCTCGGCGAGCACGGCCAGGGTCAGTGGGTAGTGGGTGGCGCCCGAGCCCTTGACCTCGAGGATCCGCAGGCCCGCGGACGCCTCCGCCTGCGCGACCGCCGCCTCGTCGATCGGGTAGTTCTCGAAGACCAGCAGGGTGTCGAAGAGGTCGCCGGCTCCGGCCAGGCGCTGGATCTCGGTGAGGCCCAGGTGCTGGTGGTCCATCAGGCGGGACTGTTCGTCCTGGAGTCGGCGCAGGAAGGCGCCCGCCCGCTCTACCGGCGGTACGGTCACCCGGACCGGCACCGTGTTGATGAACAGGCCGATCATGGACTCCACGCCGGCGAGTTCGGCGGGGCGGCCCGCCACCGTGGCGCCGAAGACGACGTCGTTCCGGCCGGTCAGCCTCGCCAGCAGCAGGGCCCACAGGCCTTGCACGACCGTGTTGACGGTGACGCCCCGGTTCCTCGCGAACTCCTGTACCTGGGTGGTGAGTTTCTCGGTCAGGCGGACCGTGTGCAGCTCCGGCGGCACCGGGACGAGCCCGGCGGACGTCGGTGCCAGGACTGTCGGTGTCACTCCCGCCAGTGCGCTGCGCCAGGCGTCGGCGGAGGCTTCGCGGTCTCGGGAGGCCAGCCAGGCCAGGAAGTCCCGGTAGGGGCGTACGGCGGGCAGGGGGGCCGTGGTGCCGGGGGCGAGCTGGGCGGCGTAGAGCTGGAGGAGTTCGCGGACGAGGAGCGGGATGGACCAACCGTCCAGCAGGAGGTGGTGGTTGGTGAGGATCAGCAGCCAGCGGTCGGCGGCGCGGCGCACCAGCGTCAGGCGGAGCAGGGGTGGGTCGGTCAGGTCGAAGCGGGCGGCGGCGTCGGCGGCGATCGGGTCGGCCGCGTCGCCGTGGCGCTCGGTCCAGTTCACGGGTACCTGCTTGAGCACCACCTGCACCGGTTCGTCGACGTCCTCGTGCAGGAAGGCGCTGCGCAGGTTGGCGTGCCGGGCGAAGAGCTCCTCGGCCGCCGTGCGCAGGAGGGCGGGACGCAGCGGGCCCTCGATCTCCACCAGGGACTGCATGGTGTAGACGTCCTGGGCGCCCTCGTCGAACAGGGCGTGGAACAGCAGGCCCTGCTGGAGCAGGGAGAGCGGCAGAACGTCCTCGACCAGGGAACCGTCGTCCGCGGGTGCCTTGCTCATCGAGTCCTCCACCTCGCCTTGACGTTGTCGAGCTGCGACTGGCTGAGGGACACAAGGGGGGCGCCGGAGGGGGTGAACTCCTCGGGCGCGGGAGCCGTTTCGTCCGGCAGGGCCCGGGCGAGGCCGGCCGGGGTGCGGTGGGTGAAGACGTCCCGGGGGGACAGGGCGAGTCCGGCTCTGCGGGCGCGGTCGGCCAGCCGGACCGAGACGATGCTGTCGCCGCCGCGCTCGAAGAAGTCGTCGTGGACACCGACCCGTTCCAGCCCGAGCACCTCGGCGAACAGCCCGCACAGCGCCTTCTCCGGTTCGGTGCACGGTGGTGCGAACGCGGCGGCCGTCTGCGTGAAGTCGGGGGCGGGCAGGGCGCGTCGGTCGAGCTTGCCGCTGGGTGTGAGCGGGAGGTCGTCGAGTACGACCACTGCCGCCGGGACCAGGTGGGCGGGGAGCCGTTCGGCGAGGGTGCGGCGCAGGGCGAGGGGTTCGAGGGGGGCATCCGGGGACGTCGCCACCGCGTAGGCGACGAGGCGTCGTGGTGTCGAGCCGCCGCCGTCGTCCCTGGCCACGACGGCGGCCTTGGCGACGTTCGGGAGCGCGCGGATCGCCGCTTCGATCTCGCCGGGTTCGATCCGGAAGCCTCTGATCTTGACCTGGTCGTCGGCCCTGCCGAGGAATTCCACCGTGCCGTCGGCCCGGAGCCTGGCCAGGTCGCCGGTGCGGTAGAGGCGGCTGCCGGGCGGGCCGAAGGGGTCGGCGACGAAGCGTTCGGCGGTACGGCCCGGTTGGCCGAGGTAGCCGCGCGCCAGGCCGGCTCCGGCCAGGTACAGCTCGCCGACCGCGCCTGCGGGGGACGGTCGCAGGAACGGGTCGAGGACGTGGACGCGGGTGTTCGCGACGGGCCGTCCGAGCGGTACCGGGCCCGCGCCGCCGTCGTGGACGTGGATCAGGCTGTCGCCGGCCGCCTCGGAGCAGCCGTAGAGGTTGACGAGCCGCGCCCGCGGCCAGCGCCTCTTGATGGCGTCGGCCAGTTCGCCGGGGAGGGGCTCGCCGCTGGAGATCCAGGTGCGGACGGTGGAGAAGGCGCCGGCCGGGGCGGATTCGACGAGGGTGGTGTAGAGGCTGGGGACCGCGGTGAGGAGGGTGGCTCCGTGGCGGTCGGCCAGTGCGGCGAGGGCGGTGGGGTCGCCGGTCGCCTCGTCGTCGGCGAGTGCCACGGCCTCGCCCGCGACGAGGGCGCCCAGCAGCTCGGTGAGGCCGTCGATGAAGCTCAGGGGGCTCTTGGAGACGCGGACGCCGGCGGGGGCGGACCCCAGCTCCCGGCCCCAGTGCAGGCGGTTGGCCAGGGCGCGCTGGGTTCCGATCACGCCCTTGGGGCGGCCGGTGGAGCCCGACGTGAAGATGACGTATGCCGGGTGGTCGGGCGACAGGGGCGGCCGCTGCCGTAGGGCGGCCTGCGCGTCCGGCGGGCACACCGACTCCGGCCGGATGCCCAGTTGCTGCGCGTCATCGCAGATCACCAAGTGGGGTCGGGCGTCGTCGAGCATCAGCGCGATGCGGTCGGGCGGGTAGCCGGGGTCGACCGGCATGCACGCGGCTCCCGCCTTCAGTACCGCGAGCAGTGCGGTGACCAGGTCGGGGGCGCGAGGCAGGGCGACGGCGACGACGGACTCCGGTCCGGCGCCGCGTGCGGTCAGGGCGGCCGCCAACCGGTCGGCGCGGGCGTCGAGTTCGGCGAAGGTCAGGGCGGTGTCGCGGTGGAGGACGGCGGGGGCGTCGGGGGTGCGGGTCGCCTGGTCCTCGAAGAGGGCGCGGACCGTGGGGTGCGGGAGGGGGCTCTCGTCCGGGGCTTGGGGCCCGTCGGCCGGAGGGACGCCGAGCCGTGCGACGGGGGTCGCCGGGTGCTCGATGAATTCCTGTATGAGGAAGGTGAGTTGAGAGGCTGCTCGGGTCACGGCCGCGGCGTCCAGCACGGAGGGTCGGTGGCTCAGCGTCAGGGTCAGCCGGGGGCCGGGCAGGGCGGTGAGGGTCAGCGGGTAGTGGGTGGCGTCGTGGACCGAGACTTCGGTCATGCGCAGGCCGTCGGGAGCGAGGGCGCGGGCGATGCCCTCGTCGTCGATGGGGTAGCTCTCGAAGACCAGCAGGGTGTCGAAGAGGGCGGTGTGCCCGGTGGCGCGCTGGATGTCGGCGAGGCCGAGGTGGCGGTGGTCGAGGAGGGCGGACTGCTCGGACTGGAGCCGGGTGAGCAGGTCTGCGAGGGGCTCGGCGGGCCGTAGCCGTACGCGGACCGGCAGGGTGTTGATGAAGAGGCCGACCATGGAATCGATGCCGGGGACGTCGGCGTCGCGGCCGGAGACGGTGGCGCCCAGGACGACGTCCGTGCGGCCGGTCAGCCGGCTCAGCAGGACGGCCCACAGGCCCTGGAGCACGGTACTGACCGTCACTCCGTGGGCGCGGGCGGCGGCGGTGAGCGCCTCGGTGTCCCGCTCGGGGAGTTCCCAGGCCTGCCGCTCGGGCTCCTCGGCCGGCAAGTCCCGGGCCTCGGGGGCGATGAGTGACGGTTCGTCGAGTCCGGCCAGGGCGGCCCGCCATGAGCGCTCGGCCGCGGCGCGGTCCTGTCGGGCCAGCCAGGCGAGGTAGTCGCGGTAGGGGCGTACGCGGGGCAGGGTGTGGTCGGGGTCGGCGCCGCTCGTGGCATAGAGCTGGAAGAGTTCCCGTACCAGGACGGGGGCGGACCAGCCGTCCCAGAGCAGATGGTGGGAGGAGATCACCAGGCGGTGGTCGCGCTCGTCGAAGGTGACCAGCCGGAAGCGCGCCAGGGGCGGCCGGGCCAGGTCGAACCGCTCGGCCCGGTCCTCGGCCAGCAGCCGCCCGAAGGCCGCCTCGCGCTCCGGCGGCGGCAGGGGGGAGAGGTCGGTGACCTGCCAGGGGGTGCGCACCGCGCTTCTGATCACCTGGACCGGGCGCCCGGAGCGCTGGGTGCGGAACGCGGCGCGCAGGTTGGCATGGCGGGCGAGCAGCTTCGCGACCGCCACGCTCATGCGCGCTTCGTCGACCGGCCCTTCGAGGCGGAGAGTCATCTGGCCGGTGTAGACGTCGTGGCCCCGGGTGTCGTACAGGGCGTGGAAGACCATCCCCTCCTGCATGGGTGACAGGGGCAGGACGTCCTCCACGGCCCGGCGGCCGGCCATCAGCCCTCGGCCCGGCGCATCGCCTCGGCCAGGCTGCGCGGGCGCATGTCCGTCCAGTGCCGCTCGATGTGGTCGAGGCAGGCGGCCCTGCCGTCGGGGCCGTGCACGGTGGACCAGCCGTCGGGTACGGGGGCGAAGTCCGGCCACAGGGAGTACTGACCCTCGTCGTTGACCAGGACGTGGAAGACACCGCTGTCGTCGTCGAAGGGGTTGGCCATGGCTCAGTTCCTCTCCTGTTCGCCGGGCCGGTGGGGCGCGCGGTCGGTGAAGGTGCCGGAGAACTGGTCGTCGGCGCCGGGCACCGGTTCGGCGGGGTCGGCGCCGAGCGCGACGATCCGGTTGGCCTTGTCGACGTGGACGACCCGGGGCCGGTGGGTGGCGCGTTCGGACTCGTCGAGCGCGGCGAAGGACATGATGATGACCAGGTGACCGGGGTGGACGAGATGGGCGGCGGCGCCGTTGACGCCGATGACGCCGCTGCCGCGGTCGCCGGTGATGGCGTAGGTGGTGAGGCGGGCGCCGTTGTCGATGTCGACGATCTGGACCGCTTCGCCCTCGACGATGTCGGCGGCCTCCATGAGGTCCTGATCGATCGTCAGGGACCCCACGTAGTGCAGATCTGCCTGGGTGACGGTGGCTCGGTGGATCTTGCCGTTCAGCAAGGTGCGGTGCACCATGACCCCCTGAGAAGAATACTTAGGTGAGGCTAACCTAAATCAACTTGGCCGGGCGGGGAAGGACGGTCGTGGAAGAACTCCAGGAGCACCCGGTTCAGTTCGTCCGGCCGCTCCAGATAGCCGTAGTGGCCGCAGCCCTTGATCTCCTGGTAGACGGCGCCGGGGATGGCGTCGGCGACCTCGCGCCCGAGGTGCGGCGGCAGGATGACGTCGTCCGCGAAGCCGACGACGAGGCAGGGCACGTCGATCGCCCGGTAGGCCGCGAGCCGGCCCTCCGGGACCTCCAGGTCCAACTGGGCCCGTACGCCGGGCCCGTCGAGCGGCGGTGCGAACTCGAAGAGCTCCAGCCAGTCCCGGATCTGCCGCTCGTCGTCCAGGGTGGCCGGGGACAGGTTCTGTACGGCACGGATCCAGGCCGAGTAGGCGGCCGGAAGCTCCAGTTGGCTGTCGTGCAGGGCGCGTTCGGCCCGGGCCATCGCTGCGCGCAGGGCGTCCGTGCGGCCCCGGGTGGCCATCAGCACGCCCTGGCGGACGAGTCCGGGGCGGGCGAGCATCAGCTCCTGGACGACGTAGGCGCCCATGGAGACGCCCACGAAGCGGCACGGCGCGAGGTCGAGGTGCTCGGCCAGGCCCGCCGTGTCGGCCACCAGGTCGTCGATGGTGAAGCCGTCCGGGCACTCGTCGGTCGGCGGGATGCCGCGGTTGGCGAACGTGACGACCCGGTGCCCGGCGTCGACCAGGGCCGGCACCTGATGGAGGTGCCAGGCCCGGCCGCCGGCGCCCTGGCCCATCACCAGAACCACCGGCTCGCCCTCGCCGGTGTCCTCGTAGTGGAGCCGGATCCCGTTGATCCGCGCACTCGGCATGGTTCTCCGCTCTGTCGTCCTGCGGCTGTGTCAGTCGGCCGCCGCTGAGGTCCTGGCGGCACCGCCCGGCCGTCCATCGCCGACGGCCCTGGCGAACGAGCCCGACCCGGCTGCCGCGCCACACGGCCCGACTCCGCCTGTCCCTGCTGAGATCACGTCAACCACCCACCGTGAGGCCCCGGCGACACCACCCGGCCACCCAACGCCGACAGCCCCGACAGACGAGCCCGACCCCACTGCCGCGCCACACGGCCTGACCCCGCCTGTTCTGCTGAGACCACGTCAATCACCTGCCGGTGAGGTCCTGGCGGGCGCCACCTGGTCGTCGTCCCCGCCGGTGTTCGGAGGGCTGCTGAGTGTGGCCCTGCGCAGGCCGGGCATGGCCAGGGCCAGGGCGCCCACGCCCGCCAGGCAGACCAGTCCCCCGAGCACCACGGCGCCGCTCGACGAGCCCAGCGCCCTGGCGACCAGGCCCGCCTCGACGTTGCCGACGGAGGGCCCGGCGGTGGCCTGGGCGAGCCACAGGCTGCCGACGCGGCCCTGGAGCCGGTCCGGGGTGTAGTGCTGGAGCAGGGCCCGGCGCAGGATCTCCGAGGCGGTGTCGCCGAGGCCGGCCAGGCCCAGGAAGAACAGCGCGAACCACAGGTTGGGGCTGAGGCCGAAGCAGGTGATGGCCACGCCCCACACCGCGACCGCCCCGATCAGCGCCCGCCCGGTGTGGTGCACCCGGCCGGTCCAGCCGCTGGTCAGCGCGCCGAAGAAGGAGCCGACCGCGGGGGCGGTGTAGAGCAGTCCGACGGTGGACGGGCCGCCGCCGAAGTGCTCGGTGCCGAGTTCGGGGAACAGCGCGTACGGCATCGCGAAGACCACCGCGCACACGTCGATCAGCAGCAGTCCGGCCACGACCTGGTTGCCGCGCAGGAAGCGCAGCCCCTCCCCCATCGCCTTCAGCGGATGCTGCGCCTCGGCCGGCCCCTCGGGGACGAGCTTGGGCAGCGGGGCGAGCAGGGCGAGTCCGACGACATAGATGGCCGCGTCGATCGCGAAGCACCAGGCGATGCCGGGCCCGGCCGCGATCACTCCGGCCAGCGACGGCCCGACCATGCCGCCGAGCTGGGCGGTGAGGGTGGTCAGCGCGCCGGCGGCGGCCAGTTGCCCGGGGCTCACCAGGGCGGGCGTGGCGGCCATCAGGGCCGGTCCGCCCAGCCCGGCGGTGAAGCCGGCCAGTACGGCCGCCACGAAGACGAACCACACCTTCGGGTCGGGCAGCGCCGCGTTCACCGCGAGACCCGCGATCACCACGGCGGTCACGGCCCGGGTGACGAGCATGACCTTGCGCCGGTCGACCCGGTCGGCGAGCAGGCCGCCGGTGATCAGTCCGACCAGCAGCGACAGGCCCAGCACCAGGCTCATCAGGCCCACTTGGATCGACGATCCGGTGAGGGTGTAGATCTGCAGGCTGGCCGCCACCGAGGTGAGGTGGGTGCCCACCATGGAGATCGCCTGGGTGGCGAAGATCAGCCTGAAGTCCCTGCTGGAGCGCAACGGCGCTACGTCGACGACCACTTCTCCCAGCTTCACGCGCGCCCCTGACCCCGTGCCGGGACGACGTACGGGGCGACGCTGCGCAGCTTCTCGCTGGTCTCCTCCAGCTCCCGGGCCGGGGTGGAGCCGGCGAGGATGCCGGCGCCGGCCCGCAGCCAGGTGCGGCCGCCCTCCTCGAAGATGCTGCGCAGCACGAGCGCCGCGTCGAGCGCGCCGTCGCTGCCGGCCCGCAGCACGGCCCCGCTGTAGATGCCGCGCGGTTCCTTCTCCAGCCTGGCGATGCAGTCGTAGGCCGGGGCCTTGGGGATGCCGGAGGCGGTGACGGCGGGGAACACCGCGCGCAGGGCGTCCCAGGCGGTGGCGGAGTCGGCCAGCAGCCCGTGCACACTGGAGCCGAGGTGCTGGACGCTGCCGCGGCGGCGGACGCTCAGCAGGTCTCGGACCGAGACGGTGCCCGGCCGGCAGACGGTGGCCATCTCCTCCTCGGCGAGCTTGACGGACAGCACGTGCTCGGAGATCTCCTTGGGGTCGGCGAGGAGTTCGGCGCGCAGCCGCTCGTCCTCCCGGTCGCCGAAGCCGCGGGCGCGGGTGCCGGCCAGCGGCTGGGTGACGACCTCGCCGTCGGCACCGACCTCGGCGACGGTCTCGGGGCTGAATCCGGCGACCCGGCGCCCGCCGAGGTTCAACAGGAAGGAGCGGGCGGGGGTGTTGTGCGAGCGGCCGTGGACGTAGGTGGCGACGAAGTCGACCGGGAAGGGCACGTCCACGGAGCGGGAGAGGATGACCTTCTGCAGGTCGGACGTCCGTATCTCCTCGATGGCCTGGGCGACCATGTCCGGGTAACGGCCCTTGGTGTCCGACACGTCGATGGGGCGGGGTACGGCGGCGGTACGCGCGTCGGCGCGGCCGCATAACGCGGTCAGCGCGTCCAGCGTCTCCTGGTCGGCACTGCGGATCAGCGCACCTGACCGACCGAGCCGCACTTCGCTGTGCGGGACGAGCAGATGGAGCAGATCGTCGTCGCCCGCACGGTCGGGGCGGCCGGCGTGGAGGTGGCAGAACTCGAAGGCCATCCAGCCGTAAGCGTGCCAGCCCTCGACGGCCATCTTGTCGAGTTCCTCGTGGACCTGGCGCAGCGGCCGCGGCCCGAGCGGGGCGACACTCTCCTCGTCGAGCCATCGGCTGCGGATCTCGGAGCGGCCGATCCGGATCTCGCCGAGCGCTCCTCCGGCGAACCAGACGTCGCCGTTCTGTTCGTAGATCACGTACTGGTCGAACAAGCCCGACTCCGCCAGTTTCGCCGCCAACTGGACGGGGTCTCCCGGCAGTTCCGTCTCCGCGCTCCGATAACGCAGCAAGGACCTACCTCCCTGGACTTAGGTTAACCTAACCTAATTCACAACAGACCCTAGCCGCCACGGAGCGGTGACGTCCAGATCACACCCCCAGGCTTGACCCCATGGATTCATTAGGCAAGCCTTTCCTAAACAGCAGGCGGGAGTTGAGCATGCTCGACGGTTGGGTGCGCTGGCCGGACCCGTTGGCCGAGAAGTACCGCGCGGAGGGCTACTGGGAGGGGCGGCCGTTGGACCGGCTGCTGAAGGAGAGCGCCGAGCGCGATCCGGCGCGGACCGCGCTCGTGGCCGCCGACGGCGACCGGTGGACGTACGCCGAACTCGATCTGCGCGCCGACCGGATGGCGGCGGGGCTGCGGCGGCTCGGCATCGGCGGCGGCGACCGGGTGGTCGTCCAACTGCCCAACACGGACGCGTTCGTGGTGCTGTTCTTCGCGCTGCTGAGGGCGGGCGCGATACCCGTGCTCACGCTGCCCGCGCACCGCGAGAGCGAGATCGTGCATGTCGCCGAGGTGGCCGGCGCGACCGCCTACGCCATCCCGGATCTGCACGACGGCTTCGACCACCGCGCGCTCGCCCGCGCCCTGCGCAAGGCCGTGCCCGGCGTCGAGCACGTCCTGGTGGCAGGCGACGCCGCCGAGTTCACGCCGCTCGCCGGCATCGACGCCGACCCGGTTCCGCTGCCCGTCGCCGACCCGGGCGACGTGGCCGTACTGCTGCTGTCCGGCGGCACGACCGGCAAGCCGAAGCTCATCCCGCGCACCCACGACGACTACGCCTACAACGTCCGTGCCAGCGCCGAGGTCTGCGGCTTCGACCGCGACACCGTCTATCTGGTGGTGCTGCCCACCGCGCACAACTTCGCCCTGGCCTGCCCCGGACTGCTGGGCACCCTCATGGCGGGCGGCACCGTCGTGCTCTCCCCCACGCCGAGCCCCGAGGACGCCTTCGCGCTGATCGAGCGGGAGAAGGTCACCGCCACCGCCGTGGTCCCGCCGATCGCGCTGCTGTGGCTGGACGCGGTGGAGTGGGAGGAGGCCGACCTCTCCTCCCTGGACCTGCTCCAGGTCGGCGGCTCCAAGCTGGGCGCCGAGCCCGCCGCCCGGGTCGAACCGGCCCTGGGCTGCACGCTCCAGCAGGTGTTCGGCATGGCCGAGGGCCTGCTCAACTACACCCGGCTCGACGATCCGCCCGAGCTGGTGACCGGCACCCAGGGCCGCCCGCTGTCCCCCGCCGACGAGGTGCGCGTGGTCGACGAGGACGACCGGGACGTACCGCCGGGCGAGAGCGGCGAGTTGCTCACCCGCGGCCCCTACACCCTGCGCGGCTACTACCGCGCCCCCGAGCACAACTCCCGCGCCTTCACCACCGACGGCTACTACCGCACCGGCGACCTGGTGCGGATCCTGCCCTCCGGGCACCTGGTCGTCGAGGGCCGGGCCAAGGACCAGATCAACCGCGGCGGCGACAAGATCTCCGCCGAGGAGCTGGAGAACCACCTCCTCGCCCACCCGGGCGTGCACGACGCGGCCGTGGTCGGCATGCCGGACGAGACGATGGGCGAGCGCACCTGCGCCTACCTCGTGCCGCGCGGACAGGCCCCGGGGCAGCGGGAGTTGGCGGCGTTCCTCACCGAACGGGGGGTCGCCGCGTACAAGCTGCCCGACCGGGTGGAGACCATCGAGGCCTTCCCGCGGACCTCGGTGGGCAAGATCGACAAGAAGGCGCTCGGCCGGCTGATCGCCGAACGCCTCCGCACGGAGGGCATCGGTGGCGACTGAGGCCAAGGCGGCCCCACTGGTACGGACGCGGCGGCAACCCCGCAGGCTCCGCAACTCGACCCGCGCCCTGGCCGTGGCCGGCGCCCTGCTCCTGCTGGCCGTCGCGGTCGTGCTCAGTCTCGCCGTCGGTTCGCGCGCGCTGTCGCCGTCCGTCGTGTTCGACGCACTGCTCCACGACGACGGCTCGACCGCGGCCTCGGTGATCTGGGACGTGCGCATGCCGCGCACGCTCGCGGGCATCGCGGCCGGTGCGGCGCTCGGCGTCGCCGGCGCGCTGATCCAGGCGCTCACCCGCAACCCGCTGGCCGATCCGGGACTGCTCGGCATCAACGCGGGCGCCGCCACCGGTGTCGTGCTGTCCATCACCGCGCTCGGCATCACCAGCCTGTGGGCCTCGGTGTGGTTCGCCATGGTGGGCGCGGTGGTGGCGGGGCTGTTGGTGTACGCGCTGGCCTCGGGTGGGCGCGGCGGCGCCACCCCGGAGCGGCTGGCCCTCGGCGGTGCGGTGATCGCCGCCGTGTTCACCGGCGTCGGCCAGACGCTGATGCTGCTAGACGCCCAGGCGCTGGACCAACTGCGGTTCTGGAGTGTGGGCTCGCTCGCGCGGGCCAACGGCGAGACGCTGCGGACGATCACGCCGTTCGTCGCGGTCGGCCTGGTGCTGGCACTTGCTCTGGTCCGTCCGCTGAACGCGCTCGCGCTGGGCGACGACGGCGCCCGGGCGCTGGGCGCGCATGTGGACCGGACGCGCTTCGCCGGCCTGCTGGCCGTGACGCTGCTGTGCGGGGCGGCGACCTCGGCCGTGGGGCCGCTGGTCTTCGTCGGTCTCGCGGTGCCGCACATCGCCCGGCTGATCGCCGGGGCCGACCAGCGCTGGACGCTGCCGCTGTCGATGCTGCTGGCGCCGGCCCTGCTGCTGTTCGCGGACGTGCTCGGCCGGGTCGCCGTGCGCCCCGACGAACTGGACGCGGGCGTGGTCACCGCGGTGGTCGGCGCCCCGGTGTTCATCGCCCTGGTCCGCTACCGCCGGACGGTGTCGGTATGACCACCCAGGTGACGCCCCGTACCGCCGCCCGGCCCCGCACCCATGTCGTACGCAGCCGCTCGCACCGTTTCTCCCTGCGGGTGGACGTGCGCGCGGTGACGGTCTGCGTGCTCGTGCTGGCCGCGACCGCCGGAGTCGGCGTCCTCGCGCTCGGCACCGGCGAGTACACGATCTCCCCGGCGGACGTGGTCCGCACCCTGCTGGGCAACGGCAGCCCGCGCACCGACTTCGTGATCAACGACCTCCGGCTGCCCCGGCTGCTGACCGGCATCCTGGTCGGCGCGGCGCTCGGGCTGAGCGGCGCCCTCTTCCAGAGCCTGACCCGCAATCCGCTGGGCAGCCCCGACATCGTCGGCTTCACCTACGGCTCCGCCACCGGGGGCCTGCTGGTGGTGCTGCTGGTCGGCGGCACCGGTGGTCAGATCGCCGCCGGCGCGGTGGGCGGCGGCCTGGCGACCGCCATCCTCGTCTATCTGCTGGCGTGGCGGCAGGGCATCCACGGCTATCGGCTGGTGCTGGTCGGCATCGGGGTGAGCGCCCTGCTGCAGGGCGTCAACGCCTATCTCCTCGCCAAGGCCCGCTTCACCCAGGCCGCGCAGGCCATGGTGTGGCTCAACGGCAGCCTCAACGGGCGGAGTTGGGCGGACGCCCGCCCGGCCGCGCTCGGTCTGCTCGTCGTCCTGCCCCTGGTGGCGCTGGCCGCGAGCAGGCTGCGGATCCTGGAGATGGGCGACGATGTGGCGGGCGGGCTGGGCGTGCCGGTCCAGCGCACCCGGCTGGTGATCCTGGTGCTGGCCACGGCGGCCTGCGCGGTGGCCACTGCGGCCGCCGGCCCGATCCCGTTCGTCGCCCTCATCGCCCCCCAACTGGCCCGCCGCCTCACCCGGGCCCCCGGCCCGAACCTCCTGGCGGCCACCTGCGCCGGCGCCCTGCTGGTGGTCGTCGCGGACTTCGCCTCACAGCGCATCCATGAGACGGCCCAGCTTCCGGTGGGGGTGGTCACGGCGGTGGTCGGCGGGGTGTATCTGGGGTTGCTGCTGCGCGGGCAGCGGCGGGCGGGGCGGATCTAGGAGGGGGGCGAGTCCGCGGTGCGGCGAGCGTTTTGTGGAATGCACCAATCGCCGTGGGGCGGGGTTGTCGGTTGGCTGCGGGCCCGTTGTGGCTGGTCGCGCCCGCGCGGCGGTAGCCGCAAATCAAACAGAGTCCCGCGCCCCCTAGGAGGGCGCTGCCATCGGCGGCCCTTTACCGCGCAGGACCTCGGGACGCAGGCGGAACACGCGACGCATACCCCCGACCCTCAGTGCCCGTGGTCCTCGCCCCCGTCATCGTGCGCCGGCGCCTCGACGCCGGCGCCCGTGGCACCGGCCCGGACCGTGAACGCGGCGGTGTGCACTTCGCCCTCGTGCTTGAAGTCGAGGAACAGCCGGTAGGTGCCGTTGCTCGGCGCGGTGGCCGAGAAGGAGATCTGCGGGCCGGGCTTGGTCCTGCCGTCGCCGGGTTGGCCGTTGGGGTGGACGTGGAGGTAGGCGAGGTCGCCGGAGCGCAGGGCCACCAGGTGGCCGTAGGCGCCGAGGTAGGGCTGGAGGTTCGTGACCGGGCGGCCGTCCCGGGCGACCTTCAGCTTGAGCTCGCTCTCCTTGCCCGCGCGCAGACCGCCGTCGAGGCTGACCTCGTAGCCGTGGACCTCGGCGGTGGCGTTCGGGGCGGGCAGCTTCTGCGGTGCGTAGGAGCCGGAAGCCGCCAGGTCCGCGCCGAGGGTGAGGCTCTCGGCGTCCTTCTTCGCCGGGGTGAAGTCGGCGAAGACGCGGTAGCCGCCCGCGCGGGGCAGTTCGACGGGGATGCTCCAGGTGCCGTCGGCGGCGCGGGTGGGGTGCAGATGGCGGTAGGTGACCAGGTCGCGTGAGGTCACGATGAGGTGCAGTTCCTTCTCGTGCTCGCGCTGGAACGCGGTGACCGCGCGGCCGCCGCTGTCCCGGATCACGAAGCTCAGCTCGGAGCGCTTGCCGGCGGTGACACTCGGGGTCTTCAGATCGAGGGTGTAGCCGCCTTCGGAGACCTGGAGCCCGCCGGCCGCTGTCGCCCCGCCCCCGCCCCCGCCGTGGCCGCCGCCCCTCTCCGCTTCCGGTGACGCCTTGGGGTGGGCCTCGTGCCGGGCGGGCGCGGGGTCGTCGACGACGGGGTCGACACCCTTGCCCACGCCGTAGGCGGTGCCGAAGGTCGCGGCCAGGGCGGCGGCGAATGCGGTGATCCTCAGTCCGGCATGCATGGCGGTCTCCTCGGGTCGGGGACTTCAGATGGCCTTTGAATGGCCTTCGGATGGCACTTCGGATGGCCTTCAATGCCACTTCACCATACCCCTAGGGGGTATAAAGTCAATCCGGATCCAGACTTGCGTCGCCTACCCCCTAGGGGTATACATGAACATCGGCAAGAATACCCCCGCCCCGTATAGAGGGCGCCCCCGACCACACGCCACAGGAGGAACCCCATGTCCACCACCACCTACGCCGTCTCCGGTATGAGCTGCGCCCACTGCAAGGCCACGCTGACCAAGGTCATCGGCGAGCTGGACGGCGTCACCGGAGTCGACGTCGACCTCGCGGCCGGACAGGTCACCGTCACCAGCGCCACCGAGCCCGACGACGCCCGACTGGCGGAGGTCGTCGACGACGCCGGCTACGAGCTGACCGGCCGCGCCGCCTGACCCGCACCCCCGAACCGCCGGAGCCCTGCCCCCGGGCTCCGCCCGCATCCCGCACGAGGAGCTGCGATGACCACCACCGCGTCCGACCCCACGACCGAGGTAGAGCTCGCCATCGGCGGCATGACCTGCGCCTCGTGCGCGGCGCGCATCGAGAAGAAGCTGAACCGGATGGACGGCGTGAGCGCCACCGTCAACTACGCCACCGAGAAGGCGAAGGTCAGCTACGGCGGTGACGTCTCCGTCCAGGACCTGATCGCCACCGTCGAGGCGACCGGGTACAGCGCGCAGGAGCCCGCGCCGCCGGTGCGGGAGGAGCCCGGGGGCGCCGAGGAGGACGACGGGCTACGGCCGCTGCGGCAGCGGCTGGTCACCGCTGTGACGCTGGCCGTGCCCGTCGTCGCGATGGCCATGGTCCCGGCCCTGCAGTTCGAGTACTGGCAGTGGCTGTCGCTCACGCTGGCGGCGCCCGTCGTGACGTATGCCGCCTGGCCCTTCCACAAGGCGGCGCTGACCAATCTGCGGCACGGCGCGGCCACCATGGACACGCTGATCTCGGTCGGCACGTCGGCCGCGTTCGTCTGGTCCCTGTGGGCGCTGTTCTTCGGCACCGCGGGCGAGCCGGGCATGACGCACCCCTTCGAGCTGACCATCGCCCGCAGTGACGGCTCGGGGAACATCTACCTGGAGGCGGCCGCCGGAGTCACCGCCTTCATCCTGGCCGGTCGCTACTTCGAGGCCCGCTCCAAGCGCAAGGCCGGCGCGGCGCTGAAGGCGCTGCTGGAGCTGGGCGCCAAGGACGTCACCGTGCTGGGCGGCGACGGCCGCGAACGGACCGTGCCCGTGGCGGAGTTGAAGGTCGGCGACCGCTTCGTCGTGCGCCCCGGCGAGAAGATCGCCACCGACGGGACGGTCGTCGAGGGCTCGTCGGCGGTGGACGCCTCGATGCTCACCGGCGAGTCCGTACCGGTCGAGGTGGCCCAGGGCGACCCAGTGACCGGTGCGACGATCAACGCGGGCGGCCGGCTCGTCGTCGAGGCGACCCGCGTGGGCGCCGACACCCAGCTCGCCCGCATGGCCAGGCTGGTCGAGGACGCGCAGAACGGCAAGGCCGCGGCGCAGCGGCTGGCGGACCGGATATCCGCCGTCTTCGTGCCGATCGTGATCGCCCTCGCCCTGGGCACCCTGGCCTTCTGGCTCGGCAACGGCGCCGGTGCTGCCGCCGCCTTCACCGCCGGGGTCGCCGTACTGATCATCGCCTGCCCGTGCGCCCTGGGCCTGGCCACGCCGACCGCGCTGATGGTGGGCACCGGGCGGGGCGCGCAGCTCGGGATCCTGATCAAGGGCCCGGAGGTGCTGGAGTCCACGCGCAAGGTGGACACCATCGTCCTGGACAAGACGGGCACCGTGACGACCGGCCGGATGACCCTGCTGGCCGTGCACACCGGAGACAACGCCGACGAGGCCGAGGTCCTGCGCCTCGCGGGCGCGCTGGAGCACTCCTCCGAGCACCCGATCGCCCGTGCCGTGGCCGAGGGGGCGCTGGAGAAGCTGGGCGCGCTGCCCACGCCGGAGGACTTCGCGAACGTGCCCGGCCTCGGGGTGCAGGGCATCGTCGAGGGCCACGCGGTGCTCGTCGGCCGGGAGCGGCTGCTGGAAGAGTGGGCGATGGAGTTGCCCGAGGATCTGCGGCGGGCCAAGTCCGAGGCGGAGGCCGCCGGTCGTACCGCCATCGCGGTCGCCTGGGACGGCGAGGCACGGGCGGTGCTCGAGGTCGCCGACGCGGTGAAGGACACCAGCCCGGAGGCGATCCGGCGGCTTCGTGCCCTCGGCCTCGCCCCGATCCTGCTGACCGGCGACAACCGGACCGTGGCCGAGGCCGTCGCCCGCGAGGTCGGTATCGCGTCCGAGGACGTCATCGCCGAGGTGCTGCCGCAGGACAAGGCCGAGGTCGTCAAGCGGCTTCAGGGCGAGGGCCGTTCGGTCGCCATGGTCGGCGACGGCGTCAACGACGCGGCCGCGCTGGCCCAGGCCGACCTGGGTCTGGCGATGGGCACCGGCACGGACGCGGCGATCGAGGCCGGCGACCTCACCCTGGTGCGCGGCGATCTGCGCGTCGCCGCCGACGCGATCCGGCTCGCCCGCCGCACGCTCGGCACCATCCGGTCGAACCTGTTCTGGGCCTTCGCCTACAACGTGGCCGCGCTGCCGCTGGCCGCGGCGGGGCTGCTCAACCCGATGATCGCCGGGGCGGCCATGGCCTTCTCGTCGGTGTTCGTGGTGGGCAACTCCCTGCGGCTGCGCTCGTTCCGGGCCGCGAGCTGACTGCTCGGCAGGAGAAGAGAGGGGCGCCGCCCAGGCGGCGCCCCTTCTGCCGTCGAGCCGTCAGCCGAAGGCCTTCACGGCCTGGTAGTACGTCCATGCCGTGCTGGAGCAGGCGGACTTCGTCGCGCCGCTGTAGTTCGCGCACACGCGCTTGAGGTCCTCGTAGAAGGCGCTGTCGAGCCGCGACTTGTTGGCGTCGAACGCGCCGAGCGCCTTGTAGTTGCGGTACCCGAAGTCGTGCCGGGCGCAGGACGTGGCGAAGGGGAAGCCGAAGGGGTTGTCGGGCGAGGAGGAGCAGTAGTCCGTGGACCAGTCGAAGCCGTACGCGGACCAGGCGGACTGGTTGTTGCGGGCGGTGACCCAGGCGTTGTAACTGGACGCGCTGGTCTGGGTCCAACCGGCGAGGACCTGGGGCTTGTCGGCGGGGGCGGCGTTCGCGGCCGGGGCGGTGGCGACGAGGGCCGCGAGGGACATGGCCGAGGCGGCGAGACCGGTGGCGAGTGTGCGGCGCATTTCCACACCTCCATGAGGCTGCGGCCCGCCCGTCGGGCCGCAGGTTCATGTCAAGATGATTGACGCCCCAACCACCTCCTCACACCGCATGCGTGCAAATGCGTGCTTAATTCTCGGATATGACATCCAGTCGGACATGAACGGCGGTCAGCGCCAAGGCCAACGGTCCGGGAGTGAGGAAGGCCAGCGGCAGCAGCATCCAGGCGCACAGGGCTGCGGTCGCCACCGCGAGCAGCACCAGGCCACTGCCGCCCACGTCCCGCACCGAGTCCCGGGCGGCCTCCCGCAGGGCCGCCCGCCAGTCGGTGAGCGACTCGGGGCGGGCGCAGGCGCGCAGTCCGGCCACGGCGGCGCACGCCCCGATCCCCGCGGCGGTCACCGCGAAGGCCGCCCCGCCCGGGAGCCCCGCCCCGGCCAGCGCCAGATCGGCGGCCAGCAGCAGCACTCCCGCCAGTGCGAGGGCGCCCGCCGCCAGATCGCCGGTCCGCAGCCGTCGCCGTAGCAGCGCGAAGTACCGCCCGGCGGTGGCCGGTTGGTCCTCCCGTGCGCCGCGCAGCACCGCGCACGCCGTCGACAACGCGGCGGGGGCGGTCAGCAGGGGCAGACAGGCCACGGTCGTGGCCAGGCCGACGCTCAGGACGTCGGCGAAGAGCGTCATCCGCGGGCCGAACACCTCGCCCGCCTCACGTGCCGGCATCCCGCTCACCCCTTCAGTCCGGAGCTGGCCATGCCCTCCACCAGAAAGCGCTGGAAGGCGAGGAAGAACAGCACGATGGGCAGCAGCGCGATCACCGACATCGCGAACATCGGCCCGAACGCCGAGGTGCTGGAGGCGTCCACGAACGAGCGCAGGGCGAGGGTGAGCGTGAACTTGTCCGGGTCGAAGAGGTAGATGAGCTGGGTGAAGAAGTCGTTCCACGTCCAGATGAAGGTGAAGATCGCCGTGGTGATCAACGCCGGGCGGGTGAGCGGCAGGACGACCAGGAAGAAGCTGCGGAAGGGCCCGCAGCCGTCGATCCTGGCCGCCTCCTCCAGTTCGCGCGGCAGGCCGCGCATGAACTGCACGACGAGGAACACGAAGAAGGCCTCCGTCGCCAGGAACTTCGGCAGGATCAGCGGCCAGTAGGTGTTCACCAGGCCGAGCTGGTTGAAGATGATGTACTGCGGGATCAGCACCGCGTGGTGCGGCAGCATGATCGTGGCGATCATGAACGCGAACAGCGGGCCGCGCAGCCGGAAGCGCAGCCGGGCGAAGGCGTAGGCGGCGAGCGAGCAGCTGAAGACGTTGCCGAGGACCGCGCCGCCCGCGATCAGCAGCGAGTTGGTCAGCAGCCGCCAGATCGAGACGTCGTTCACGCCCTCCAGGGCGCTGGAGTAGTTCGACCACTCCAGGTGGCGCGGCAGCAGGTCGAGGCTCGCGATGACCTCGTCGGCAGGCTTGAGCGAGGTGGCCAGCAGCCAGGCCAGGGGGTACAGCATCACCAGCAGGGCGGCCAGACAGCCGAGGTGCAGGGCCAGACGCCCCCAGCGAACCGGCTTACGGTCAAGGGCGGTTGTGGTCATCGGTCCCCCTCGGAGGCGTAGAAGACCCAGGAGCGCGAGGTGCGGAACAGCACCGCCGTGACGGCGCCGATCACGATCAGCAGCACCCAGGCCATGGCGGAGGCGTAGCCCATGTGGGAGGCGACGAAGCCGCGGTCGTAGAGGTAGAGGGTGTAGACGAGGGTCGAGTCGGCGGGTCCGCCCTTGCCGGCGCTGAGCGCGAAGGCGGGCGTGAAGACCTGGAAGGCCTGGATGGTCTGCAGGACCAGGTTGAAGAACAGGACCGGGGACAGCATGGGCACCGTGACGGACAGGAACTGCCGCCACTTCCCGGCCCCGTCGACGGCCGCCGCCTCGTACAGCTCGCCGGGGATCTGCTGCAGACCGGCGAGGAAGATGACCATCGGCGCCCCGAACTGCCACACCGTCAGCAGTGCCACGGCGAGCAGCGCCCAGCCCGGCCGGTTGACCCAGCCGCCGGTGCCGAACAGGTTGTCCACCGTGCCGCCGTCGTTGAAGACCGCCCGCCAGACGAGGGCGATGGACATGGACGCGCCGAGCAGCGAGGGGGCGTAGAACGCGGAGCGGTAGAAGCCCTTGCCGCGTTTCATGCCCTTCAGGGCGAGTGCGACGACGAGGGCGAGCGCCAGTTGCAGGGGTACGGCGATGACGACGTACGTCAGGGTGGTCACCACCGAGCGCCAGTAGCGCGGGTCCTCGGTGAACATCTGGACGTAGTTGCGCAGGCCCACCCAGCGCGGCGGGTTGAACAGGTCGTAGTCGGTGAAGGACAGGTACAGCGACACGGCCATCGGCAGCAGGGTCAGGACGACCGCGCCGAGCACCCACGGGGAGAGGAACACCCAGGCGGGGCCCTGGCGTTCGCGCCTGGGGCGGCGTTTCGGGGTGGTGGCGGTGGCGGGCTTCGCGCGGCTGGGGATCGTGGTGGTGGTCATGACCGCAGCTCCGCCTTCGCCTCGGTGACGTAGTTCTCGGCCGCCTCGCGGGGCGACATGCGCTCGTACGACACCTGGTCGTAGTCGCGCTGGAAGGTGGTCTGGAGGGCGTTGTCGCCCGAGGGCGGGGCCTGCGGCGGATCGTCCAGGGTGCCGTCCAGGGAGGTCTGGTAGTCGCCGATCGTCTTGTCGAAGTCCTTGAGCTCCGGCTCGATCTCCTTGCGGATCGAGTCGTTGACGGGGATGCCGCGGGTGGCGCCGAGGACCTTCGCCGCCTGTGGGTCGTTGATGAGGAAGTCGACGAGCCGGGCGGCTGCCTCCGCGTGCGCGGTGCTGGCCCCGATGCCGAGGAACATGGACGGCTTGAAGTACTGGCCGGGGGTGCCGTCCTCGCCGGAGGGCATCGGCGCGAGGGCGACACCGCTGGGTATGAGGGCGAGGTAACCGCTGGCCGGAGCGTCCCAGTTGGTGTCACTCATGGCCTCACCGCGGCCGAGCGGGGTGTTCTCGACGGAGCCGTCGAGCTGGGTGGTCTGCTCGGCGGGCGAGACGGCTCCCTCGCGCCGGAGCTCGTCCGTGAAGGTCCACCAGCGGGTCAGGTCGTCGGCCGTGAAGCCGAGCCCGCCGTCCTCGGTGTAGAGGGACTTGCCCTGGCCGCGCAGCCAGACCTCGAAGCTGTCCTCGCTCCAGCCGGGGTCGGTGGCGCCGGGCTTGCCGGTCCGCTTCGCCAGCGCGCGCATGGTGTCGGCCCACTCGCTCCAGGTCCAGCTCCTGCCCGGGAGCGGGACGCCGGTCGCCTTCCAGGCCTTGACGTCGTAGACGACGGTCTCGGTGCCGCGGCCCTGGGGGATCGCGTACTGCGTGCCGTCCAGTCGGCCGGTGGCGAGCAGACCCGCGTCGATCTCACCGGTGCGCAGTACGGACTTCTGCTTGCCGAGGTCGAGCAGGACGCCGCCGGAGGCGTACTGGTCGATCTGCCGGTAGTCGAGCTGCATCACGTCGGGGGCGTCACCGCCCGCGGCCTGGGTGGCGAGCTTCTGCTTGTAGGCGTCGTAGGCGGAGAACGAGGTCTGCACCTCGATGTCCGGGTGCTGTTTCTCGAACAGGGCGACGGCCTGTTCGGTGCGTTCCGCGCGGTCGGGGTTGCCCCACCACGTGTAGCGCAGCACGACCTTGCCGCCGCCGACCGACTCTCCGGATCCTGAGCAGCCCGCCAGCATCGCGCACAGCGCGAGAGCGGCGGCCGAAGCGCAGAACCCCTTTGTCCTGTGTCCGGGCATGCCGAGGTCACCTCTCCTCTCCTCGGTGTTTCTGTTGGCCCCCCTCGGCCCCCCTGACCTGCTATTCGCCGCCGTACGGCAGCGTCGTCCCGGGCAGGTTGTACTCGTCCCGGCGGCCGCACATCCCGAACCCGCCGAGCCGGGTGGGCGCGGTCTCGTACGCGGTCGCGTCGGCGAGGTACGCCGGCTCCCCCGCCTCCAGCGCGTCGAGCTGGGCGCCCGTGCGCTCGGCCGTGGCCAGGGCGCCGGCCCGCCACAGCTCCCGCCAGTTAGGCACCTTGGCCCGCACGAGCCGGGCGGCGGCGCGCTGGAACTCGCGGTACGGCCCGTTGTCCCCGGCTTCGAGCGCCTCGCGCAGGGCGAGGTAGCCCTCGACGGCGAGGTCCCTGCGGCGTCGCGCGGCAGCGGCCGTCTCCGGGCCGGTGCCGGGCGGCAGCACAGCGGCGGCCGCGTACCTCTCGGCGTCGGCGAGCACGTCCGGCGGGAAGGTGAAGACGGCGTCCCCGGCCTCCGGCAGGCCGCTGTTCTGCATCAGCACGGTGATGCGCAGATCGCCGCCCTGCACCATGCGGTGCACGGTTCCGGGCGTGAACCAGGCGACGGAGCCGGGCTCCAGCGGGATGTCCCGGTAGCCGTCGGGGCTCAGCGTCTGCACGGCGCCCCGGCCGCCGGTGACGACGTACGCCTCGGTGCACACCAGGTGCAGATGCGGGCTGCCGCCGCACACGCCGTCGGCGGCCTCCCAGTCGTAGGCGCTGAGGTGGGACAGGCCGACGGCGCCGGGCAGCGGGTGCGGAAGGTTCGGCTTCACCATGGCATGGCCTCCAGGTGGGCGGCCACCCGCTCCCGGTCCCAGGCCCCGTCGGCGACGACGATGCGGTAGCGGTACTCGAAGGACTCGCCCGGCGGCAGCTCGAACTCCTCGAAGAACGCCCAGGAGAACGCCACCGTGGGGATCGGCTCGGACCGCACGAACCAGTGTGATTCGTGAAGGGCGTCCCGATTCTCGGGCGCGTGCGCGAACACCAGGGTGGAGTGCCCGTCGATGTCGTCGTGCTCGGTGGTGAAGGCCAGCCACGGTCCCTGACTGCCCATCAGCTTGTCGGCGTCCGCGTCGGATTCCGGCGCGAAGGCGGTCCCACCGGTGAAGTCGCGCGGCCCGCGCCACTGCAGTCCGGTGTAACCGGCCAGCTCCCGGCCCTCGGTGGTCGGGGACCCGAACCGCAGGGGCTCGGCACGGGTGTTGGTGAGCCGGATCGACCAGTCCAGCGCCCAGGCCCCGGCCGTCTCGTCCACCGAGTGCACGGTGAGCCCGCGCAGCTCCCGCGCCCACTCCGAGCCGCCGTTCTCCACCCAGGTCAGCTCCTCGGCGACGGTGAGCCGGTCGTCCTCGACCGTGAACACCGGGAAGCCGTCGTGCCGCATCGAGCCGACCCGCTCCGGCAGGCGCAGGTAACCCTGGCCGTGCACATAGCAGTTGCCGCCCCAGAAGTTCTGCCCGGACAGATGGCTCGCCGTCATCTGCAGGCCCTTGTGCCAGCGGTGGTCGCTGGGCCGGTACCCGGTCACGGTGTGCCCGGCGAGGGTGCGCACGGGGTGGGCGTACGGCTTGCGGGACTCGAAGGCCTCCGGGTCGGGGCGGTAGACGTAGCGAAGGATCTCGGTGCCGTTCGCCGCGGTCACCGCGATGTGGTCGCCGTGCGCGTGGGTGACGCGGATGCTCATGCGCGCTCCTTGGGGGCCCAGTGGGGGTGGTCTCCGTGCATGGCCGGATAGAAGGGGTCGCCGGGCCCGATCTCGCCCGCGTACACGGGGTGTCCGGTGAACGCGGACTTGTACAGGGCGGCGGCGAAGTCGAGGGTGGCCCGGGCGTCCGGGCCGCTGCCGGGTGGCCGGACACCGTTGTCGTAGGCGTCGAGGAGGGCGCCGAGCTGGGCGGTGTGCGAGCTGGGCAGGTCGGTCGCGGGGGTGCGCCAGGCGGTGGCGCGCTCGGAGGGGACGTGCGGGGCCGGGGTGTAGACCCAGTCGTCGTTGCGGTGGCCGTACAGGTGGGTGAGCTCGACCGTCGCGTCGGCGCAGTCGATGCGGATGCGGCTGACCTCGTGCGGGGACAGCACGCTGTTGACGACGGTGGCGAGGGCGCCGTTGTCGAAGCGCACGAGGGCCGTCGAGACGTCCTCGCTCTCGGTGTCGTGGACCAGGCGCGCGGCCATGGCCCGGATCTCCGCCCAGGGCCCGAGCAGATGCAGCAGCAGGTCGAACTGGTGGATGCCGTGCCCCATGGTGGGCCCGCCGCCCTCGGTCACCCAGCGCCCGCGCCACGGCACCGCGTAGTACGCGGCGTCCCGGTGCCAGGTCGTCTGGCAGTGCGCGACCAGCGGGACGCCCAGCTCACCGCGCGCGATCAGCTCACGGGCGTGCACGGCGCCCGAGCCGTAGCGGTGCTGGAAGACCACCGAGGCATAGGCCCCCGACGCCTCCTCGGCCGCCGCGATGTCGTCGTACTCGGCGAGCGACAGGCACAGCGGCTTCTCGCACAGCACCCAGGCGCCCGCCTTGAGCGCGGCGATGGTCTGCTCCCGGTGCAGGGACGGCGGGGTGCCGATCAGGACCAGGTCGGGGCGTACGGCGTCCAGCATGCCGCCGGTCGAGGTGTACCCGGCGACGTGCTCGCCCGCGAGCTCGCGGAAGGCGTCCAGCCTGCCCTCGTCCACGTCGACGGCGGCGACCAGCTCCGCCCGGTCGGCGTGGTGTCTCAGCGCGGGAAGGTGGCTGCCGCTGACGATGGCGCCGGTGCCGATCACGGCGACGCGGCGGCGGGCGGAGCTTGGGGACATGCGGTTCTCCTCGGACGGCCGGCGGACAGCCCGCTTCACTTCAGAAAGCGCTTGCACTTCGAGGGCGACCCTAGGCAGGGACGTAATGTCAGGACAACCCCTCTGCGGTGACATGGGCAAAGCCTGACCCGTTCGGCCCGGCCCACGTCCGCACGCTCCCCTTCCCGACCGCCGCTCAAACGAACGAAGATCACCGAACTCGTCCGCCACTTCAACTCGGGCTTGTGGAGCGGGCGTTGACAGCGCCCGGCATCCGCGTCACGGTGGTCACTCGTCGTGATCGGGAGGTCGCCGCAATGGCAGTAGCCCGCACCGATGCCGAGTTGGTCGCCCGCGTACGGTCCCTGCGACCGCTCCTGCGCGAGCACGCACCGCGCACCGAACAGCAGCGGAGGGTGGTCCCCGAGGTGGCCACGGCGCTGACGGACACCGGGATCCACCGGATGAACGTCCCCCGGCGCTACGGCGGCTACCAGAGCGGCCTGCGCACCCAGGTCGACGCGGTGGCCGAGATCGCCGCCGCGTGCGGCTCGACGGCGTTCAAGACGGTGATCCAGGCCGGCTGCTCCTACATCGCGGCCCTCCTCCCCGACGAGGCGCAGGACGAGATCTTCACCAGCCCCGACGTGAAGGTCGGCGGCACCCTCATACCGGACGCGACGGCGGTCCGCGCGGACGGCGGCTATGTCGTCAACGGCACCTCGGGCTTCGCCACCGGCTGCCATGACGCCGACTGGCACCTGCTGACGGTCCGGGTCGAGTCCGGGGACGGCCCGCCCGAGGTGCTGTGGACGGCGGTACCGATGGCCGAACTGGAGATCCTCGACGACTGGCACGTATCGGGGCTGGCGGGCAGCGGCAGCAACAGCGTCGTCGCGCGGGACGTATTCGTGCCCGCGCACCGCGCGCTGCCGATCGGCCCGCTGCTGGCGGGCGAGTTCCCTTCGAAGAGGAGCGCCGACGACCCGTTCTACCGGATGCCCGTCCTGCTGATGTTCTGCGTGTGGACGGCACCCAACGCGCTGGGCCTGGCCCGCTCGGCCCTGGCGGAGTTCACCGAGCGCACCCACCGCCGGGGCATCACCTACACCTTCCACGAGCGGCAGAGCGAGGCGACCGTCACCCATCTCCAGGTGGCCGAGGCGGCCCTGAAGCTCTCCTGCGCCGAGCTGCTGACCGGCGATTTCATCGGTGTCATCGAGGCACGCGCCGCGTCCGGCGAGCCGCATCCGCCCGAGGAGCGGGCCAGGATCCGGGCACAGAACGGCCATGTTGCCCGGCTGTGCAAGGAGGCCGTCGACCTGCTGGGCTCCGCGTCCGGGGCGTCGTCCCTGCACCTGGACGTGCCCATTCAGCGGGCCGTGCGCGATCTGAACGCCCTGAGTCTGCACTCGTTCGTGAACCCGGCCACCAACCTGGAGATCTACGGCCGGGTCCTGTCCGGGGTCGACCCGGGTACGCCGTTCCTCTAGCAGTCCTCCAGGCGTCCCCAGAAAGCCCAGCCTTCTTTCGGAAGGCTAGGCCTTCTTCAGAAAGCGCCGCAGCCGGGTGAGCGGCCAGGTGTTGATCACGTCGTCCTTGGTGAGCCAGCCGCGCTGCGCGGTGCCCACGCCGTAGCGCAGGTTGGCGAGGTGGATCACGGCGTGGGCGTCGCTGTCGACGGCGAACCGCACGCCGTGCCGCCGGGCCCGCAGGATGTCCTCGTCGCGCAGGTCGAGCCGGTCCGGATGGGAGTTGATCTCCAGGGCGGTGCCGGTGCGCGCGCAGGCGGCGAAGACCGCGTCGAGGTCGACGTCGATGCCGGGCCGCTTGCCGATGAGGCGGGTGGTGGGGTGGCCGATGATGTTGACGTGCGGGTTCTCGCAGGCCTTCACGATCCGCCGGGTCAGCGCCTCGCGGCCCTGGTTGAAGTGCGAGTGCACCGAGGCCACGCACAGGTCGAAGCCGGCCAGGAACTCGGGCGGCCAGTCCACCCCGCCGTCAGGGTCGATGTTCAGCTCGGCGCCGTGCAGCACCCGCATGCCGCCCCGCTTGCCGCGCCTGCCGTACTCCCCGTCGAGCGCGCGGACGCGTTCCCGCTGGGCCAGGATCCGCTCGTCGGTCATGCGCTGCATGGCCATGTCGGGGCCGTGGTCGGTGACCGCGTAGTAGGCGTAGCCGCGCTCGGCGGCCGCGGCGACCATCTCCTCCAGCGGAGCGAGCCCGTCGGTGAGGTTGGTGTGGGTGTGCAGATCGCCCCGGAGGTCCTTCTCCTGAATGAGCTCCGGCAGCTCGCCGCGCAGCCCGGCCTCGATCTCGCCCCGGTCCTCGCGCAGGGTGGGCGGGATCCACGGCAGTCCGAGGCGGGCGTACACCTCCTCCTCGGTCTCGGAGACGATCTTCTCGCCGGTCTCGGCGTCGAAGAGGCCGTACTCGGAGAGCTTGAGCTTCTTGTGGACGGCGATCTCACGGGTGCGGATGTTGTGGGCCTTGCTCCCCGTGAAGTACTGCAGCGCCGCGCCCCAGGAGTCCGGCGGCACGACCCGCAGGTCGACCTGGAGGCCCTTGCTGGTGCGGATCGACGTCTTCTTCTCGCCGTGCGCGATGACCTCGGAGACGTACGGCAGCTCGGTGAAGGCCCGCATGACCGGCTCCGGCTGCTTCGCCGCGACGAGGATGTCGATGTCGCCGATGGTCTCGCGGATCCGGCGCAGCGATCCGGCGTAGGAGCACCGCTCGCAGCCGGTGACCTGCGACATCTCGGCGACGATGTCCTCGGCGAGGCCGAGGGCGACGTCGATCAGGACCCGGTCGCCGGAGGACTGGAGCAGGCCGATGCCGTGCAGGATGTTCTCCTCGGTCTTCGGCCCGAAGCCCTTGAGGTCGCGCAGCCGCTCCTCGTGGATGGCGTCGGCGAGTTCCTCGGTGGTGGAGATGCCCAGTTCCTCGTAGAGGACGAGTGCCTTCTTCGGGCCGAGCGTGGGGATGGCCGTGAGCTGCCGGACCCCGGCGGGGATCTTCGCGCGCAGTTCCTCGACGGCGGACACCTTGCCGCTGCGGAAGTACTCGACGACCTTCTCGGCGATCGACTTGCCGACGTTGGGGATCTCCTTGAGGCCCTTGACGTCGAGCGTGGACACATCGGCGTGGTGACCTCCGATCGCCCGGGCGGCCTTCTCGTAGGTGCGCGTCCGGAACGCGTCGCCTCCGGTGATGGAGATCAGGTCCGCGTACTCCTGGAGCAGCGCGGCGACCTCGTCGTTGGACCGAGCCACGCCTCCAGGGTAGGCACGCGAAGCCCGACCGGACGAGCCAAGGGGGCTCCCCTAGTGACCCATGGGCGTGGGGTCCGGGTCGGGTTCGGGTTCGGGTACGGGGGCCGGGCCCGGGGCCGGCAGGTGTGCCGGGGTCGCCCGCTCCTTGGTCAGGGCGCCCACGATCCTGCGGGCCAGGTGGGGGTCGGCCGGCAGGGTGTGCGCGGCGAACCAGCGGGCGGCCGCGGGGGCGAGGGACGGTTCGACGAACTCGGCGCCCGCGTAGTCGTCGAGCGGCGGGTCGTAGATGTAGCCGGTGATCACTCCGTGGTCGACCAGGCGTTCCGCCAGGCTGTTGCGGTCGTGGACCAGGAGGGGGACGCGGAAGAGGGCGGGCGGGCCGTCGTGTGTCACCCGGTCGTGCAGTGCCGGGGTGGCCCAGGCGGTGCCGGAGAGCAGCGACACCCCGGCCCGGCGCCGGGCGAGGTCGCCGTCGAGCAGCGCCATCCGCAGTTCCAGCGGGGCGCGCACCAAGGCCCCGTGGCGGGAGCGGAAGCCGTGCAGGTCGACGCGGACCCAGGGCTCGTACGCCTTGAGGCTGGGCGCCTGGCGGGCGCTGCCGGCGAGGCGGGGTGCGTGCAGGGCCATGCGGAAGTCGTCGCGTTCCAGCAGGCCGAGGCGCTGCATGGTGCGCCAGGCGGGGCGGACCAGGTGGAGTGTGCGGATGGTGGAGCGGGCCAGTGGGCGCAGTGTGGTGGCCAGGTCGTCGCGCAGGCGGCCAGGGACCAGGAGGTCGTCGCGCAGGAGTTCCAGCTCGCGCCGGGTGCGCGTGTCGTCGACGGCGAGGAAGCCGCCGGCCATCCCGGCCACGTGCTTGGAGAGGCTGAACGCCGCGGCCGTCCCGAAGGTGCCGATCGGCTGCCCGTCCACGTGCGTGCCGATCGCGTGCGCCGCGTCCTCGATCAAAGGGATGCCCAGCGCGTCGCAGTGGCGGCGCAGTTCGACGACCCGGTCGGGCAGGCCGTACAGGTTGGTGGTCAGCACGGCGTCCACGGCGCGCCAGGTGGACTCCGGTACGGCGGCGGGGTCGATGTTGCCGTCCCACCGGGACACGGGGGCCATGACCGGGCGCAGTCCGGCCGCCAGGACGACGAAGAGGATCACGTCGTCGTTCACCGGGGACATCAGCACCCGTGCACCGGGCTGGCACCAGCGCCGCAGCGCCAGATACAGGGCCAGTCGGGCCGAGGGCGTGTAGACGCATTCACGTCCGATGCGCCGTGTCATCACCGCGGCGAGCCGCGATCCGTACGGCATGGTCACCTCTTCCGTGGAAGGGTCCGACGAAGGGTCGTCCGAGGTGGGCGGGGCACGCGCTCAGCGGGCGCGGGCCGCCTCGCCCGGTGTGTGGGCCGGGCCCTTGGTGCGCAAGGTGCCGACGGTCTTCAGCAGCCGGTCGGCGGGGCGGCGCAGCCCGGGATGGGCCAGGACGGTGTTTCTCAGTCCGCGCACCGGTCTGCGCCACATCCGGTGGGCCGTCGCCACCGGGTGCGGGCGCACGGCGAACCCCTCGCCCACCCGCAGCTCACGGGTCTTGAGCCAGTCCTTGTACTCCTTCTGGCCGCGCCCCATGTCCATGAGCGTCACGCCGTCCCGGCCCGCGGCCCAGGCCAGCCTCAGGTGCATCATCAGTCCGGGCGAGTAGTAGCCGAACTCGGGGTCGTACGCGGTGAACCAGGCCGCGAACACGGTGCGCGACCGCGGCCCGAAGTGGGCGGCGACGGGGCGGTCACCGGCGTACACCACGGAGAGGATGCCGGTGAAGTGCTCCTCGCGGATCTGGAAGAAGTGGTCCACCAGATCGACGATCCAGGGCCTGGAGAACCGGTCCATCCGCCCGGTTCTGCGGTACTGCGCGGACTTCCACCGCATGAGGGTGCGCAGCACGCGCGGGTCGCGCTCGTCGTACACGAACCGCACCTCGCCCGCGTCCCGGCCCAGGCGGCGCTCCTTCTTCAGCGTCGTCTTGGCCAGCCCCGGGTAGGTGGCGCGCAGCCACTCGGGGTAGCCGCCCTCGGCGGGCTTGAGGTCGAGGACGGGTGAGGCGAACGTGCCGGTGACGTACGGGGTGAACGGCTGCTGTTCCGCCACGAGGTGATCGAACTCGAAGACGGACAGCCCGCAGGCCCTCAGCAGTTCGCGGGTGTCCCAGCCGACTCCCGGCCGGTGCACCAGCGCCTGGCAGTCGGACAGGCCCAGGCCGACGGCCCGGCCGACGCCGCAGGCGTTGCGCTCGTACGGGAGGAAGCCGACAGGCTCCCCCTGCTCGTGCAGGACCGCGACGTGCACCCCCGTGCGGTGGCTGCCGATCCCGAGGGTGAACTCCGGCGCCAGGAAAGGGTTGGCGTAGTCGGGCGACTCGTCCATCGCCCGGTGCCACGCCCGGCGCAGCGGCTCGTTCAGCTCCTCGGGTCTGTGAACGGTGATGGCGCTCGTGGATCGCATGACGACCGCTCCCCCCAGCAGATTCCCCCATGTGGCGCTTTGGGGCGCCTGGCCACGCTGTCCCCCACATCGAACTCCGGGGCGAGTCTCAAACGTCGCGAAACAGTACGCACGCTGTCAAGGTGCCCGATGAATCCTTTAGCAGCGCTTGGTGACGAAGGGGGCGGACCGGACCCGGTCAGCGGATGGCCACGACCACATGGCTGTCGCCGTACTGCCAGACGGAACCGGCGTGCCTGAACCCCGCCCGCCGCAGCAGCCGTTCGTGCGCGGACACGGACAGGCTCGGCGCGCCGCCGCTCCCACCGGCCGGCTGCCTGCGCCGGCGCTCGGCGAGCAGGTCGGACAGCTCGGGGTCCTGGGCGACGGCCGTCCACCAGGAGGCCCAGTCCTCGTGAGCCAGGGCGCGCCCGCGTTCGGCGTGACGGCGGCCGACGCGTCCGGCGAGGTCGGCGAGCGTGATGTCGTCGTGCGGGAAGTGGTCGCCGTTGACGAGGACGCCGCCGGGCCGCAGCAGTGCCGCGAGCTGCCGGTAGGTGCGGTGCAGGGTGTCCGGGTCCAGGTAGTGCAGGGCCGTCGTCGACACGGCCGCGTCCAACGGGCGATCGAGGCACAGGGCCTGCGTCCAGCCCTCCTCGCCGATCACCGCGTCGACATAGCGGGCCGCGTCCGCGTGATGGGTGCGGGCCAGCTCCAGCAGCAGCGGGTCCATGTCGACGGCGACGAGGTCCGCCTGCGGCAGCCGCCGGGCGAGCCGGGCCGCCAGTGAGCCGGGGCCGCAGCCGAGGTCGACGACGAGCGGCCGGGCCGGGGGGCGGCCCTGGTCCGTCACCGCCTGTTCGACCACATCGGCGATCACCGTGAACCGCTCCTCGCGGTCCACGGCGTATCGCTGCTGCTGGAGCTCCCAGCGCCGCACCCATCGCTCCGCCGTCGCCAGGCTCAGGCCCATCCGGTCGTGCCACCTCGCCGTTCCACACCCGTACGCATCCTCTGCGCCAGACCCTACAGGTGGAAACGGTTCCCATTCCCCCTAACGGCGGTACGTCATCCGAGGGAGGCGAGGACGCCCAGCAGCCGGTCGACCTCCTCGACGGTGTTGTAGACGTGCAGGCTCACCCGCACCGAGCCGGTGCTCTCCCCCGCCCTGCCCTGGCAGTGCTGGTCGGAGCGGACCATGAAGCCGTGGCTGAAGAGGATGAAGCCGAGGTCTCCCGAGTCGATGGCCCGGTGGCGGAGGGTGACGATGCCCTGACGCCGCTGGACGGGTGAGTCGGCGGCCAGGCTGGACTGGCAGCCCAGGATCTCGTAGGCGTCGAGGTGACGCAGGCCCTCGGTGAGGCGGGCCGCGAGTTCGACCGTCCATCGCTCGATCCGGTCGGCGCCGGCCGCGTCCAGCCAGTCCAGGGCGGCGGCGAGGGAGGCGATGCCGACCGTGTTGGGGGTGCCCGACCAGCCGCCCGGTGTGAACTCGGGTCCGCGTGCCTGGCGGGCCCAGACGGCTCCCGTGCCGGGCAGGGCCATGGCCTTGTGCCCGGAGAAGACGACGAAGTCGACGTCCAGTTCGGCCACGGACACCGGCAGATGGCCGACGCTCTGGGCGGCGTCCAGGCAGATGACCGCGTCCGGTCCGACGGCCCGGCGGATGCGGTGGACGTTCATGTTGCCGCCGTACACGTGGTGGACGTGGCTCGCGGCGACGAACCGGGTGCGCGGACCGGCCAGTTCGGCGAGGGCGGTGTGGTCGTAGTCGCCGGACGCCGCCTGGTACGGCATCGGCCGCACGTGGATGTCGACGCCCTGCCGGGCCAGTTGGCGCTGGGTCTCCAGCCAGGGGGCGATGTTGGCCTCGTGGTCGGCGACCGGGACGACGATCTCGTCGCCGTCGGCGAGGAGCCCGGGCAGCCAGTCGCGGGCGACGGCGCGCAGGCCCTCGGTGGTACCGCTCGTGAAGTGCACGGCCGAGCGCTCCGGCGCGGGGTCGGCGAGGAACAGCTTCACCCGCTCGCGGGCCTCCTCGACCAGGGTCGTGGTCCGGTTGGCCCAGGTGTAGGTGCCGCGTCCGGCGTTGGCGTTGGTGGTGGTGAGGTAGGTGTGGACGGCGTCGAGCACGGCCTGCGGCTTCTGGGCGGTGGCCGCGCTGTCCAGATAGGACTGTTCCGGGTGGGCGGTGATGATCGGGAACTGGGCCCGCAGGGCGTGCTGCCAGTCCGCCAGATCCTGGACGGGGACGGGCACCTGGGCGTCGGTCCTGGACACGGTCATGCGGTCAGTCCCGGACCAGGGGCGCGCCCGCGTCGCGCCAGGCGATGATGCCGCCGGTCAGGCTGCGGACACCGGGGTGGCCCATGCGGGTCAGCAGGGCGGCGTAGCGGGCGGACTTCTCGCCGACCGGGCAGGCCAGCAGGACCGGGCGGGTGCGGCTGAACGGCAGGCCGCCGTGCAGGAGTTCCTCGAAGAGCTCGTCGACGATGTTGACCGATCCGTCGATGTGCAGGGCGGCGTAGGCGTAGGGGCTGCGCAGGTCGATCACGAGCGGCTCCCCGGTGGCGATCCATGCCTGGGCGTCGGCGACGCCGAGGGCCGGTGCCGTGCGGATCTCGGCGTCCGAGAGGTCGGCCGGGGAGTTGTGGCGGCGGGGGCGGCCGAAGAGGTCGGGGCGCCGCTGGCGGACGTAGCTCAGATAGCTCTCCACGCGGTCGCAGACGATGAAGACCGCTGACTGACGTTCCGTCAACTCTGCGTCAACACCGCGTAGTTGTCGTATCGCGCCGAAGAAGGCCGCGCCTCCGGTGGGTCCGGCGAGGATGCCGCAGCGGCGGTTGAGGGTCAGCATGCCCTCGATGGCCTCGTCGGCGCTCACCGGCTCGATCGTGTCGTAGGTGCCGGGGTCGAACAGACCCACCTCGTGCGCCTCGTCGATGGTGCGGATGCCGGGGATGAAATCGGACTTGGCGGCGACCAGGCCGACGACTCTTACGGCGGGGTCGTGCTCGCGCAGGGCGCGGGCGACGCCGGTGGAGGAGCCCGCGGTGCCCACGCAGGCGACGAACCAGTCCGGGGCCCGGCCGTCGAGGTCCTTGACGATCTCCGGTCCGGTGCCGGTGAAGTGGGCCTCGGTGTTGCGCGGGTTGAAGTACTGGTCGGTGTGCAGGAAGGTGCTGCCGGGCTCGGACAGGGTGCGGTGGAACTGGGTGAGCGGGTCGTCGGTGTCGGTCGGGTCCAGGCACTCGCTCTGGCCGGGCAGTTCCTCGATCTCCGCGCCGAGCAGCAGGAGCAGGTCCTTGATCTCCGGGATGCGCATCCGGTTGGTGACGCTCTTGAAGGTCCGTCCGTGCATGCCCGCGAGGACGGCGAGGGCCTTGGCGGTGTTGCCGCTCGACAGCTCGACGACCTGGCCGCCCTGCCCGGGCGCGGCGGCCAGATGCGGGCGGGCCATGTTCCAGGCGGCCCGGTCCTTCACCGAACCGAAGGGGTTGAGCAGTTCCAGCTTGGCGTACAGGTCGATGTGGCTCAGGCCGTGCACGGCCGGGTCGATGCGCACCAGCGGTGTGTTGCCGATGGCCTCGGTGATGCTGTCGTACCTCACTGCGCTCCCCCCACGGGTGTGGTCGGCCAGTACTGGTCGTCCAGGCACCAGCGCCATCGGTCGCCCTCCTGCCAGACGGCGACCTTGCGCGCGGCGGGCTGGTGCTGGGCACGGGTGGCGTGGAAGTCCATGCAGTAGCCGGCCGTGTTGGCGAAGGCCAGCACATCGCCTGGGGCGGGGCGGCGGGGCAGGAAGACCGTGCGGCGGGTGATCAGGTCGGACTCCAGGCAGCGGCTGCCGAAGAGGTGCACGGCGACCGGTTCGGCGCGGTCCGCGCCCGCTGTGTCCCGCGGGACGACGACCGGGTCCATGAGCACCCCGTGGTCCTCCAGCGCCACGTCGTCGGCCTTCGCCGCCAGCCGTACGGCCAAGGGGCCGCCGGCCTCCTGGTCGCGCACCTCCAGGACCTTCGTCAGGGTCAGTCCGCACTGGTCGAGGAGGGCTCGGCCGGGTTCGGTGTGCAGGTCGTAGAGATGTTCGAGGAGCAGCGCGGCCAGGGGGCGGCCGCCGAGGGAGGCCGCCGGGTGCGCGAGCAGTTCGTCGAGGTAGCGGGCGCCCGCGATCGGACGGTACGCCGGGTACAGGCCGAGTGTGCCGCGCAGGGTGCCGGATTCGTTGCGCAGTCCGTAGCCGTGGCCGCCGTATGTCAGGGGCGGGCGGATGCCCAGTACGGCTTCGGTCAGTTCGGTGGTGTACCGCTCCCATTGGCCGCCGTCGGCAAGGTAGTTGACGCCGAATCCGCCGCCGATGTCCACGGCCCGGGGCCTGAGCCCCCGGCTGCGGCACTCCTCCAGGACCCGCAGACAGCCTTCCAGGGCCGTGGCCTTCTCGGTGAGGCTCGTCGTGTCCATGTGGTACGCGACGCCGACCAGGTCGACCACGTCGCCGTGCCGCTCGACGGTCTCCAGCAGCGGGGCCGACTCCCCCACGGCGGTGCCGAATCGGCTGCGGCGGCTGAGCACCCGGACGCCGGACGTCTCGAACCCGGACAGCCGGAGCAGGACCCGGGTGCGGGGCAGCGCGTGTTTGCGTACCAGTGTGGCGAGTTGGTCCAGTTCGCCCCGGGTGTCGAGGCTCACGGTGACCGAGGTGCGCGCCGCCAGCCACAGGAACTCCGGGTTCTTGGGGCCGGTGGCGGTGATCCGGTCGGGGGTGAAGCCGGCGCCGAGGGCGTGTTGCAGCTCGCCGAGCGAGGCGACGTCCACCCCGGCGTCCGTGGCGGCGAGCCGCCGCAGCAGGGCGCTGGACCGGTTGGCCTTGTGGGCGAAGAACACCTGGCCGGACAGGTGGTGGGAGCCGTACACCGAGCGGAACCGCTGGAGATTGTCGGCGAGTTGGTCGGGGACGACGATGTTCAGCGGAGACCCGAGAGCGTCGGTGAGTGTGTGCAGCAGCTCCGGCGAGTTGGCCAACGAGCGTATTCGCGACTCCAGCCGCGGTTCGAGATACAAGGGCTGCCCGCCCATGCCTGGCCCTCCTCAGCACCTCGGGCCCGACCTCCCGGGCACTGCCGATCACTCCCCGCGGATTCGCCGTATAGCTCCTTTCCCTTCCTTCGGGCGCTTTACGCCCTGTACCTACCCACGTGGGCGGTACGTCAACAGCCTCGGCCCCACTCCCGCCACTTCCGTTCACATGCGCGCTCTTCTGCCCAACTGGCTTCTCTCGTACCGTCGTTCCGGTTGCAGACAGCCTTGACGACGGAAGGGTCCACATGGGCAGAGGTGTGCTGTCACTGGTTCTCGCCACGGTCACCGGAGCGGCGTTGCTCACGGCACCGGCGGCCGCCGCGCCACCCCCGCCGTCCGGGGCGTCGGCGCCGCCCGGGCCCTCCGACGTGTACCGGCCGGTCCGTGGACCGTCCGCGCCCGCGGAGTACCGCTACCTCCAGAAGACCCTGCCCGGGGAGTCGATGCCGCGCCACGCGCATGACCGCGCCGCCGCGCAGGCCCGCGAACTGCCCACGGTCGGCGGGCGCTGGAAGAGCGTCGGGCCCACCAACATCGGCGGACGGATCGTCTCCCTCGCCCTCGACCCGAAGCGTGCCGACACCCTGTACGCCGCGGCGGCGAGCGGCGGTCTGTGGCGCAGCACCGACGCCGGGGCGACCTTCCACTCGGTGTGGCCCGACAGTTGGACGCAGGCCATGGGGGCGGTGGCCACGGCCCCGGACGGCACCCTGTACGTGGGCACCGGCGAGCCCAACCCGGGTGGCGGGAGCATCACTTACGAGGGGACGGGCCTGTACCGCAGCCGGGACGGCGGCCGGACGTGGACGCCGATCGGCCTGCGCGACTCCGGCGCGATCAGCGCCATCACCATCGACTCCGCCGACCCGCGCCGCATCTACGTCGCCGCGGCCGGCTCCCTCTACAACGGCGGCGGGGACCGCGGCGTCTACCGCTCGCAGGACGGCGGCGCCACCTGGGAGCGGATCCTCGCCGGTGCCAACGAGTTCACCGGCGCCACCGAGATCGTCGTCGACGGCGACCGGCTGTACGCCGTGCTGTGGGACCACCGCCGAACGCCCGGACTGCGGACGTACGGCGGGGTCGGCTCGGGCGTCTTCCGCAGCACGGACGACGGCGCGACCTGGCAGCGGCTCGGCGGCGGGCTGCCCGCCGAGGGCCCGGACGTGGGACGGATCGGCCTCGCGGTCGCGGGCGAGAAGCTCTACGCGATCGTCAACAAGGCGAGCGGCCCCTTCGAGGGCTTCTACGCCTCCTCCGACGGCGGCGACTCCTGGACCCGCACCCCGGCCAACGCGGATCTGACGGGCTCGCAGTCCAGCTTCGGCTGGTGGTTCGGCAAGGTGTGGATCGACCCCCGCAGCAGCGAGCACGTCCATGTGGCCGGCGTCCCCCTGATGACCACGAAGGACGGCGGCGCCACCTGGACGGCCGACGACACCAGCATGCACGTCGACCAGCACGCCATGGTGTGGGACCCGCGTCGCCCGGGACGCGTCTACCTCGGCAACGACGGCGGCGTCTACCGCTCCGACGCGAACGGCGACGGCGGCTGGGTCAAGTCCCGCCACCAGCCCTACACCCAGCTCTACAGCGCGGCGATCAGCCCCCAGGACGTCACCCGGATCTCGGGCGGGGCCCAGGACAACGGCTCCCTGCGATCGTGGGGCGGCGAGAAGTTCAACGAGTACCTCGGCGGCGACGGCGAGGAGAACCTCATCAACCCGACCGACGTGAACAACGTCTTCGCCTGCTACCAGTACGGCAACTGCTTCCGCTCCACCGACGGCGGTGACACGCTCACGTACTTCGCGGACAGGACGACGTACCAGCGGCGCAACTGGTTCACCCCCGTGGAGTTCGACCCGCGCGACCCGAAGATCCTCTACTACGGCTCCGAGGTGCTCAACCGCTCCACGGACGGCGGCGCGACCTGGAAACCGATCAGCCCGGACCTGAGCGGCGGCCCGGGCCCGGACCCGATCTACACCAACTACGGCACGATCACCTCGATCGCCCCGGCGAGCGACGGACGCACGGTGTACGCCGGCACGGACGACGGCCGCGTGTGGGTCACGAGGAACCTCGGGGCGACCTGGACGAAGCTGGCCGAGGGGCTGCCCTGGGTGACCCGGGTGGTCGTCGACCCGAAGAACCCCGACCGCGTCTGGACCACCCACTCCGGCTACCGCTCGGGCTCCCCGCTGCCCCATGTGTACGGCAGCACGGACGGCGGCCGGCACTGGCGGAACCTGTCGGGCAACCTCCCGGCCGCACCCGTCAACGACCTGGTCGTCGCCCGCGGCGGCGTCCTCTACGTCGGCACCGACCAAGGCGTGTTCACCAGCGTCAAGGGCGGCGGGCACTGGCTGCGGCTGGGCCGCGGGATGCCGCAGGTGCCGGTCGACGACATCGAGTACGACGCGGGTCACCACCGCCTGGTGGCGGCGACCTTCGGCAGGGGTTTCTATGAGCTGACCACGCTCTGACCGCCACCAGATACGCGATCGACGGTGGGGGCGCTGTGTTCGGCTCAGCGCCCCTCCCCGGCGATATTGACCATCCAGGTGATGCCGAAGCGGTCCGTGCACATGCCGAAGACATCGCCCCACATCTGCTTCTCCAGCGGCACCGCCACCGAGGCGTCGGCGGACAGCTTGTCCCAGTAGCCGCGCAGTTCGGCGTCGTCGTCGCCGCTCAGGCTCACCGAGATGTTGTTGCCGGGCCGGTGGTCGCCCGTCGGGGTGTCGGCGGCCATCAGGGTGAAGCCGTTGGGGGCTTCGAGCATGCCGTGCATGATCTTGTCGGCCAGCGGGGTGTCCCTCTGGCCGAACTCGGCGTAGGTGTTGAGGTTCAGGGTGCCGCCGAAGACGTCCTGGTAGAACTCCAACGCCTGGCGGGCGTCACCGGCGAAGGTGATGTACGGGTTGAGACGCGAGGCCATGAATCCTCCTGGAACGGGGCCGGAAGCCGACTCCAAGGAAGCTAGCGCGGGCCACTGACAATGGCCCGCGCAGACGCCCACACGGCCTACGGCACCCGAACTACAGGGTGCGCTCCAGCCGGTCGGCCACCAGCTTCACGAAACGCGCGGGGTCCTTGGGCTGGCCACCCTCGGCGAGCACCGCCAGCGTGTGGAGCAGTTCGGCGGACTCGACGAGCCCGGAGCGGTCCTCGCGCTCCTTGTACGCCTGGTTCAGGCCCTTCACCAGCAGGTGCTCGGGGTTGAGCTCCAGGATCCGCTTGGTGCGCGGCACCTCCTGGCCCATCGCGCGGTACATGTTCTCCAGGGCCGGCGTCAGATCGTGCGCGTCGGAGACGACACAGGCCGGAGAGACGGTGAGCCGCGTCGACAGCCGCACCTCCTTGATGTCCTCGTCGAGCTGCTCCCCCATCCAGCCGAGCAGCCCGGCGTACTCCTCGGCCCGCTCCCCGTCGGCCTTCTCATCCTTCTCTCCGTCGAGGTCGATCTCGCCCTTGGTGACGGACCGCAGTTTCTTGCCCTCGTACTCGCCCACGGCGTCGACCCACACCTCGTCGACGGCGTCGGTGAGCAGCAGCACCTCGATGCCCTTGGCGCGGAACGCCTCCATGTGCGGGGAGTTCTCGATGCTCTGCCGGGACTCGCCGGTGATGTAGTAGATGTCGTCCTGGCCGTCCTTCATCCGCTCCACGTACCGCGCGAGCGTGGTCGGCTCGTCGTCGGAGTGCGTGGTGGCGAACGAGGCGACGGCGAGGATGGCCTCGCTGTTCTCGGAGTCGGTGACCAGGCCCTCCTTGAGGACCGTGCCGAACTCCCGCCAGAAGGTGGCGTAGCGGTCGGTGTCCTTGGTCATCATGTCCTTGACCGTGGACAGCACCTTCTTGGTCAGCCGGCGCTGCATCATCCGGATGTGCCGGTCCTGCTGGAGGATCTCGCGCGAGACGTTGAGCGAGAGGTCGGCCGCGTCGACGACGCCCTTGACGAAGCGCAGGTAGGGCGGCAGCAGCGCCTCGCAGTCGTCCATGATGAAGACGCGCTTCACATAGAGCTGGACGCCGCGCTTGAACTCCCGTGTGAACAGGTCGTGCGGGGCGTGCGAGGGGATGAACAGCAGGGACTGGTACTCGAAGGTGCCCTCGGCCTGGAGCCGGATGGTCTCCAGGGGCTCGCGCCAGTCGTGGCTGATGTGCTTGTACAGCTCGTGGTACTCGTCGTCGGACACCTCGTCGCGCGAGCGCGCCCACAGGGCCTTCATGGAGTTCAGCGTCTCGGGCTCGGGCGCGGCGTCGCCGTCGCTCGCGGAAGCGGCCTCCGGGACCATCCGGATCGGCCAGGTGATGAAGTCCGAGTACTTCTTGACGATCTCCCTGATCTTCCAGGGCGAGGTGTAGTCGTGGAGCTGGTTCTCGGGGTCGGCGGGCTTGAGGTGGAGGGTGACCGACGTGCCCTGCGGCGCGTCGTCGACCGTCTCAAGGGTGTACGTGGCCTCGCCGCGCGACGTCCAGCGGGTGCCCTGGGTCTCACCGGCGCGCCGGGTCACCAGCGTCATCTCGTCCGCCGCCATGAAGCCCGAGTAGAAGCCGACGCCGAACTGTCCGATGAGCCCCTCGGCCCCGGCCTCGTCCTGCGCCTCGCGCAGTTCCTTCAGGAAGGTGGCCGTACCCGAGTTGGCGATGGTGCCGATGAGCTTGCCGACCTCGTCGTACGACATCCCGATGCCGTTGTCCCGCACCGTGAGGGTACGGGCCTCCTTGTCGACGTCGATCGCGATGTGCAGGTCGGACACATCGGCGTCGAGCGCGTCGTCCCGCAGCTTCTCCAGGCGCAGCTTGTCGAGCGCGTCGGAGGCGTTGGAGACGAGCTCGCGCAGGAAGACATCCTTGTTCGAGTAGACCGAGTGGATCATCAACTGGAGCAGCTGACGGGCCTCTACCTGAAACTCAAACGTCTCGGTCGGCATGGTGGGCGAGTACCTCACAGATTCAGTCGCCGGAATGGGTCGCAGTCACTGTAAGACACGAGGTCAGCGCGGAGTGCCGCGATACCGGACCCGGCCCCCGCCCGCGCGGGCCCGAGCCACCCTGAGACAACACAGGCTGTCTCCCGTCCCGTTCGGTGCCAAGGTCGGGGTGCATCGACGCTCGACACGATCGATTGGAGGAGCGATGCCCACATCACGCCTGCTCACCTCCCGGCGCGGGCCGGCGGCCGTCGCGGGGGCGGCCGCCGTCCTGCTCGCCGGAGCGGGGCTGTTCACCGCCTCCCCCGCCGAGGCCGCCCCGCGTCCGTGCCCCGGCGCCGGACCGGGCGATCCGGCCCGCTGCGCCCGGGTGATCGGCATCGACCCGGGCTCGGCCCTGGTGATGCGCACCGCGCCGCGCTACGGCGCGTCGGCGGTGGCCCGCTACGGCAACGGACAGTGGCTGGAGCTGTCCTGCTGGACCACCGGCGACCCGGACGCCGACGGCCACGGCTACCGCTACTGGATGCAGGTCTCCACGCCCAGGTCCTGGGGATACGTCAACGACTGGTATCTCGACACCGGGGGCCCGAACACCTGGAAGTCCCAGCTCCCGCAGTGCCGCTGATCCCGGCGAACAGGCAGAAGGAGCCCTCATGAACCGGCCCAGGCCCACGACACGTCTGCGCGCCCTCACCGTCGCGGGTGCCGTACTCACCGTCGCCGCGTCCGCCGTCCTGACCTCGGCGGGCCCGGCCGGCGCCGCGATCCACACCTGCAGCATCTCCGGCGACCGGGCGAAGTGCGCCTACGTCACCGGCATCGACGCCGGGTCCCACCTGGCCGTACGCACCGGTCCGCACTACAGCGCCCCGAAGTCGCCGGTCTTCGGCCGGTACCACAACGGGGACGAGCTCGGCCTGATCTGCTGGACCACGGGCGACGGGGACGCGGACGGGCACGGCTACCGCTACTGGATGCGGGTCGACAACGGCATCGGGGACGGGTACGTCAACGACTGGTACCTGGACACCGGCGGCCCGAACACCTGGAAGTCCCAGCTCCCGCGGTGCTGAGCCGCCGGCCGCGGTTCACACGAGGTGGGCGAAGACCACCAGGTTCGCGGTGTAGTCCTTGATCTGGCGGTCGTAGGCGCCGGCGCAGGTGATGAGCCGGACCTGGGCGCGGGGGGTGTCGCTGTACACGCGGTCGCTCGGGAAGTGGTCCTTGTCGAAGGTCTCCACGCTGTCGACCTGGAAGGACGCCTTGCGCCCGTCGGCCCGCGCCACCTGGAAGCGGTCCCCCTTCCGCAGTTCTCTGAGGTTGGCGAAGACCGCGGCGGAGGTGGCCGTGTCCACATGGCCGGCGATGATCGACGTGCCCGGCTCGCCGGGGGACGCTCCATTGGCGTACCAGCCGACGAGGTTGGTGTTGCCGGCCGGCGGGGGTTCGAGCCGACCGGCCCGGCCGATGGCGAGGTCGACGAACGGCGCGTCGACCGAGATCTTGGGGATGGTCAGGCGCACCGGCCGGGACCGTCGCAGATACTTGCCCACCGGCCGGTCGGCGGGCGGGGACCTGTCCGCCGACGGGCCGTGCGAGTCGGCTGGCGAGGGGGCGGCCGGTTCGACCGCCGGCGGTACGGCCCCCGCGCGGCGCGTGTCGGACGCCTGGTCCTCGCCGCCGCCCAGGGTGACCGCCAGCACCATGACGGCGATCGCACTCCAGAAGGTCGCCACAGCCGCCCGCCTTATCCGCCGTGAGGTAACGGAACCGGCGGTGTCGGAAGGGGCCGGATCGGTATCGGGGGAAGGGGAACAGCCGGCGGCCATCGGGCACCACCTCATTCGGGCATGGCAGCGAATACAGCGGACGGGGGAACGGACGGGGCCGCCGCGACGCGCGGCGCACGTGCGGCGGCCACAGCGGCTGGGGGGTGTGGTGAAGGTTCCCGTGCGGTGCCCGCGCCCGCCGCGGCAGCGGCTGCTGTCACAGCCGCGTGCCGGGCGCCGTGGGTGCTGTGCGGGACCTTCACAACACGCCCTGGGGCATCGGGCATGGTCAGGCCACGGTTCCGGATGCCTTCTTGCGGCGCAGCGCGTAGATGCCGGTGCCGGCGACCGCGAGTGCGGCCAGTCCGCCCGCGGTCACACCCGGTGTGGCGAGGCCGCCGCCGCCCGTGTGCATCCCGCCGTGCGGCTTGCCGTGCCCGGAGCGCCAGGACTCCTCGTCGTGGTCACCGCCCCAGGAGTCCCCGTGGTCGCCCTTCCACGAGTCGTCGTCGTGGCCGCCGCCCCACTTCTCGTGTCCGCCGCCCTTGCCGCGGTAGCTGTCCGGGTCGTGCTTCGGATCCTTGTGGCCGCCCCAGTCGTCGCCGTTGGTCACGGCGGCGGCCAGCGCTCCGCCACCCGTGTGCATCCCGCCACGCGGTTCGTCGTGCTTGCCCTCCTTCTCGTGCTTCTTGTTGTACGACTGGTCGTGGTCCTCGGACTTTCCATGGTCCTTGGGCTTGCCGTGGTCCTTCGGCTTGTCGGTTTCCTTGCTGTAGGAGCTGTCGTCGTTGTCCCAGTCACCTGCGGTGACGGCATAGGCGGCGGGCGCGATCGCCAGCGCGGCCGTGGCCGTCGCGGTGGCCAGCAGCATGCGGACAGAGCGCATAGTGAGTCCTTCCGTCATGACCTGGGCGGTTGACGCTTCATCACCACTGGGGCCAAGCCTTGACGTGATCCACCGTCAGCCATGTCCTCCGGGCGCACCATTCGAAGCGATCACATGGGTTACGGCCCCACCCTGTCGGCCCTGTCGCGACACGCCGGGCATTCGGGTGACCGGTGCGCCGCCCCCGGAGGTTTGCGCTGTTCCGAAGTGGTGAGGCGCGTGGGATGTCTCAACGGGACGCGTTCTTCGACAACGCCAAGTACGCGGCGATCGTCCTGGTGGCCGTGGGGCACGCCTGGGAGCCGCTGCGGGACGGCAGCCGGACCGTCAGCGCCATGTACATGCTGGTGTACGCGTTCCACATGCCGGCCTTCATCGTGATCTCCGGCTATTTCTCGCGCAGCTTCGACGGCCGTCCGAAACAGCTCAAGCGCCTGGTCAGCGGCCTCGTCGTGCCGTATGTCGTGTTCGAGACGGCGTACACCCTGTTCACCCGGTGGACGGACCAGGAGCCGGACCGGCCGATCAGTCTGCTGGACCCGCTGTATCTGACGTGGTTCCTGGCGGCGCTGTTCCTGTGGCGGCTGACGACCCCGCTGTGGCAGCGGGTGCGCCTGCCGGTGCCGCTCGCGCTGGCCGTGGCCATGCTGGCCACGCTCTCACCGTCGATCGGCAACGACCTCGACCTGCAGCGCGCCCTACAGTTCCTGCCGTACTTCGTGCTGGGTCTGTCGCTGCGGCCGGAGCACTTCCGGATGGTGCGGCGCCGTGCGGTGCGGATCGCGGCCGTGCCGGTGTTCGCGGGCGCGTTCGTGGTGGCGTACTGGGCGGTGCCGAGGATGACCGGCGCCTGGTTCTACCACCGCGACAGCGCGGGGGAGCTGGGGGCGCCCGAGTGGTACGGGGTGCTGATGACGCCGGTCCTGTTCGGCTGCTCGCTGGTGCTGGTGGCGTGCTTCCTGTCCTGGGTGCCCGGGCGGCGGATGTGGTGCACCGCGCTGGGCGTGGGCACGCTGTACGGCTATCTGCTGCACGGGTTCGTCGCGCAGGGCTCCAAGTACTGGGGCTGGTACGACCCCGCCTGGATGCACCGGCCGCTCGGCGCGGTCGTCGTCACCCTGGTGGCCGCGGCGGTGGTGACGGTGCTGTGCACGCCCCCCGTCCGGCGGGCCCTGCGCTTCGTGGTGGAGCCGGAGCTGCGGTGGCTGCTGCGGCGGGAGGCGGCGGAGCCGGACCGGGAGCGGGTCGCCGCACGGACGTGACCTGCCGGGTCAGGCCTCGCCGACCAGTGCCGCCATGTATGCGGAGACGGTGTCGAGGATGTCGTTCCAGGCCTCCTCGTCGCCGAGCACGAGGTAGTTGAGGGTCAGGCCGTCGGTCATGGCGGCCAGGTAGCGGGCCAGGACGGGGGCGGGGACGCGCAGGCGCAGGCCCATGGTCTGCCGCAGCTGGTCGATGAGGTCGGCGTACGTCTCGGCGTACAGCTCGTACTGCCGGCGCGCCAGATGTTCGAAGCCGGGCTGGCGCAGGGCGTACTGGGTCAGCTCGTAGGTGAGCATGTGCTCGTCGGGGTGGGCGCGGACGTGGTCCCAGTACGCCTGGAAGCCGGCCCGGACGGTCTCGTCGAGGGTGGCCCGGGGCCGCAGGGCGTCCTTCACCAGCGTCACGTAGTGCTCGGTGATGGTGGTGATGACGGACTCGATCAGCTCCTGCTTGGAGTCGAAGCAGTAGTGGAAGACGCTCAGCGAGACGCCGGCCTCGGCGGCGATGGACCGGGTGGTCGTCCTGGGGACGCCGTCCCGGGCCATCGCCCTGATCGCGGCCTCGGTGAGCTGTCGCCGCCGCTCGGCGGACGGCAACCGTGCCATGGGACCCTCTCTTGGGTGTCAGTTGCTGTGGACGCCTACCTCGAAGAGGGAGTAGCCCCAGTCGGTGCCGCGCTCCAGCCCCTGGACGCGGACGTATCTGGCCGGTGTGCCGGTGAACCTGGCCGTGTCCAGGCCGCCGTCGCCGGAGGCCGTGGACCAGGCGGTCCGCCAGTTCTCGCCGTCGGTGGAGAGTTCGATACGGTACGCCTTTCCGTACGCGCGCTCCCAGTCGAGGGTGACCCGCCTGACCAGCTCGGTGGAGCCGAGGTCGACCTGGAACCACTGGTCGTCGCTCCAGTCGCTCGCCCAGCGGGTGCCGCCGTCGCCGTCGACGGCCCGGTTCGGCCGGTAGCTCGTGAACAGGCTCCACTCCGAGGAACTCGCCGACGCGGTCGCGCCGCGCGCCAGGTTCACCCCGGCCTCGTGGCCCTCGGAGGCCGCCCAGGTGTCGAGGTAGGACTCGGCGCCCCGGAAGAGGTCGTCCACCGTGTCCTGGCCGCCGACGCGGCGGATGTCCTCGATCCAGTCCGGGACCAGGCCGTAGTGGGCGGCTCCGTCGGTGTTCAGGTCCCAGGTGCGCTCGCCGGTGGTCTGCCGGTCGATGACGGAGCCGCCGTCGACGCTCTTGAAGGGGTACGTCACCTTGTTCGGCGCGTCCGCTCCGCGCGGGGCCGGCCAGCCGCCGACGCCGTTCATGTCGGTGCCGTAGCCGTAGCCCACGCCGTACTTGTCGCGCAGGGCCTCGGTGCGCCTGGCCTCCGCGACGAAGCCCTCGGAGCCGTGCATGTACTGGGCGATGAAGCCGCCGAGGCCGTAGACCCGTTCGGTCCAGTTCAGGTCCATCCAGCTGTGCGAGGAGAGCACGCCGGGGTAGGAGGCGGCCTCGAAGATGTCGAGCACCCGGCCGGTGGCCTTGACGCTCATGTGGTCGATCTCGAGCATCATCTTGCGTTTCATCATGCCCCGTACGGCGTATTCGCCGAGTTCGGTGAGCCCTCTCACGTTGCACTGGGCGTCCGCCCTGTACGAGGGGACCTCCACGCCCGCCGGGAGTTCCTCCTCGGCCTCGGGCGCCGCGGCACCGCCGATGGGGTTGTCGTGCTGCGGGCCGGTGCACTTCTCGGTCTTCCAGAAGGTGCCGGTCGACAGGAACTGGCCCACGTTGATGGCCGTTCCGAGGCCGCCCTCGTCGAAGCGGACGCCGCACAGGGCGTTGTCGAACTTGTGGCACAGGAACATGCTGCGCACGCCCAGCGCGTGCAACTCGTCCAGGCCCTTGTCGATGTCGGCCTTGTCGCACTGCGCGATGTCGAGGACCTGCTTGCAGCCGAAGGGCTCGGAGGTCTCGACGCCGAGGATGACCGCCAGCTTGCCCTGCTCGATGACCTCACGGGCCTGCGCGCTGTCGGTGACGATGCGGAACCAGCCCTTTCCGGGGCCGCCGTACATCTTGTCGATGAAGGCCTGCATGTCGTACGTCAGCTTGGCCTGCAGCCGGATGGACGTCATCTCGTCGCAACCGCGGTCCTTGAAGAAGTACACGGAGCAGATCACGCCGTTGGTGACGAGGTCGTTGACGAGCACCCGCTGGCCGCCGCGCCAGGCCCGCTCCACCCAGGCGTAGTAGTTCTGCTGGTGGGTGAGCGAGTCGTGCGCGGGCCAGTCCTTGAAGGTGGGCCAGCCGACCGGGTCGTGCTTGCCGTCGCCGCCGTTGGTGATGAAGTCGAAGATCGCGAGCGAACCGTCGGGGTAGTGCTCGGGGCAGTCCTTGAGCGCGTCGGCGACCCCGGCTTCGGAGAACGGCTTGCCGCAGATGAGGCGTCCGCCGAAGGCCTCGTTGGAGAACAGGTGGTTGTGCGCGTCGACGAAGCCGCGCACCTCCTTCTGGGCGTTGGTGCCGGTGAACGGCTCCCCGGTGACGTTGATCTGCGAGTCCGGCGCGGGCCGTGCGGTCGGGTCCCACCAGTCGGCGCCGGCCGCGGAGCTCGGTGTGGGTCCGAACGTGAGGGACAGCACGAGCAGGAGGAGCGACACAACGGTGACGTTCTTGTGTCTGCGGTACGCACGTCCGGCACTGGTCATGGCCCATGTCCCTCGGTCGGCGGGAGAGCGGGGTCGAGTTGTCATGACCTCGCACAACGTGCCACGAGGGTGGCCAGTGCCGCATGCCGAGTCAAGAGTCCGGGACAGATGACCTACTGACCGGAAACAAAAAGTTACTGACGGGGCATCGATTCACCCCGCGTGCGTGACCCGGATTTTCGACTGCCGGTGCGGGAGCTCCTCCCAGTCCGCCATGAAGCGGGCCCGCAGCCCGTGCTTCTCGGCGAGCGCGAGGAGGGTCTCGGTGCGGTAGTAGAAGTCCTCCCGCAGCACATGGTGCTCCGTGCCCTCGGTGCGGTCGAAGGTGAAGTCGAACCAGCCGTCGGGCGCCAGCACCCGGCCGACGTTGGCCAGGCACTCCTCGATGACCGGCAGCGGTGAGTGCGAGAAGACGCTGTGCGCGTGCACGACGTCGAAGTGGGCGTCGGGCAGGAACCGCAGGGTCAGATCGCGCACCGGGGTCAGCGTGGGCAGCCGTCGCTGCAGGTCCATCTCGACGACGGTGTCCTGCGCGGCGAAGAGGATGTCGGGCGAGATGTCGATGCCGTAGTAGTGGCCGGGCTCCAGATGGCGGATGAACCGCCAGCCGCCGCGCAGGTTGCCGCAGCCGATCTCCAGCATCCGGTGCTCGGGGCGCAGCCCGTGGCCGACGAGGTAGTCGAACTGCATCGCCCCGAGCGCCAGCCACCGCTCCCGGTTGTGGCTGCCGACGGCGGCGTCCGGGTCGGCCCGGGTGTCGGAGCGCATCACGGCCCGGTAGTAGGAGACATGGTCCGGGTGGCGGCGGCGCAGCCAGATGTCGCGGGCGGAGCGGGCCAGATGGCGGGGCACTCGGTCGGGGTGGCGCAGGGCGTAGGCCAGGCGATGGCCGAGGGCCGCGCGGTTGGCGGTGAGGTTCTTGGCCGGCATGTCGATCGTGCCTCCCTGGGTCGGGGTACCACCGAGGATGCGCACTGTAGTGGTGGGGCGCCACAGGTGGGGGTCTGTGCTGTGGGCTGACCGCCCGCGCCGGGGGATGCTGGAACCCGGATGCGGATCACCTGTGCTGTCGCCGTGCTCGCCGCCGCGAACCTGCTGAACAACTGGCTCGCGCGGGGCCCCGCCCTGTACGTGGTCATCTGCGTGATCGCGACCGCCGTCCTGCTGCTGATCGCCCGCTGGGACGGTCTCACCCGGGCCGACCTGGGGCTCGACGCGGCGGCGGTGCGCCGGGGACTGCGGTGGGCTCCGGTGCTGGTGGGGATCGTTCTGCTGGTGCTGCTGGTGCTGCTCGCCGTGCCGACCGGGCGCGAGGCGTTCCGGGACGCCAGGGCCACGGAGCTGTCGCTGGGGCGGATGCTGTGGGGAGCGCTGGTGCGGGTGCCGTTCGGGACCGTGCTGCTCGAGGAGATGGCGTTTCGTGGCGTGTTGTGGGCGATGATCCGGCGTCGGCACGGAACGGCGTGGGCGACGGGGGTGTCGTCGGTGCTGTTCGGGCTGTGGCACTTGATGCCCTCCCGGGGCATCAACCGCTCCAACGCCGCTGCCGCCTCCGTCTTCGGCGACGGCCCGGGCGGCGTGGCCCCGACGGTGGCCATGGCGATCGTGGCCACGGCCCTCGCCGGGGTCGTGCTGTGCGAGCTGCGCCGCCGCTCCGGCAGCCTGATCGCGCCGATGACCCTGCACTGGGCGGTGAACGGCCTCAGTTACGCACTGGCCTGGTCGGCGGCCCGCTGGTGGCTCGACGGCTAGGGCGGGTGCCGCCCCGACCTCAGAAGTTGATCATGTGGCCGGCGAGACCGTGGACCGCCTCCTTGACCGCCTCGCCGAGCGTCGGGTGGGCGTGGACGTTGCGGGCCACCTCATGGACGGTCAGGTCCCACTGCTGGGCCAGGGTCAGCTCGGGCAGCAGTTCGGTGACGTCCGGGCCGATGAGGTGGCCGCCGAGGAGTTCGCCGTACTTGGCGTCGCTGATCAGCTTGACGAAGCCGGTCGCGTCGCCCAGGCCGTGCGACTTGCCGTTGGCGGTGAAGGGGAACTTCGCCACCTGCACGTCGAAGCCCCGCTCGCGGGCCTGTGCCTCGGTCCAGCCGAAGCTGGCGATCTGCGGCTGGCAGTAGGTGGCCCGCGGGATCATCACGTAGTCGAGTTCCATGGTCTCGGCGTCCGCGATGGTCTCGGCGGCGACGATGCCCATCGCCTCGGCGGCGTGCGCGAGCATCAGCTTCGCCGTCACGTCGCCGATGGCGAAGATGTGCGGGACGGAGGTACGGCAGCGGCCGTCGACGTCGATCGCGCCGCGCTCGGTGACGCTCACACCGGTGGTCTCCAGGCCGTAGCCGGAGACGTTCGGCGCGAAGCCGATCGCCTGGAGCACCTTGTCGGCCTCCAGCACCTGCTGGGCGCCGTCCTTGCCGGTGACCGTGACGCGCACCCGCTCGCCGGACTCGTCGACCGCGTCGACCCGGGTGGAGGTGAGCACGTCGATGCCCAGCCTGCGGTACTGCTTGGCGAGTTCGGCGGAGACCTCGGCGTCCTCCAGCGGGGCCATGCGGTCCAGGAACTCGACGATGGTGACCTTCACGCCGTAGTTGTGGAGCACATACGCGAACTCGACGCCGATCGCCCCGGCGCCGGCGATGATGATCGAGCCGGGCAGTTCCTCGGCCAGGATCTGCTCCTCGAAGGTCACCACGCGGGAACTGCGCCGGGTCCCGGGGAGCAGCTTGGGCGTGGCGCCGGTGGCGATGATGCAGTGGTCGAAGCCGATGGTGCGGGTGGCGCCGTCGGAGCCGGCCACCTGGAGGGTGTGCGGGTCGAGGAAGGTGCCGCGGCCGTCGAACTCGGTGATCTTGTTCTTCTTCATCAGGTAGTGGACGCCCTTGACCCGGCCGTCGGCGACCTTGCGGCTGCGGCGGAACGCCTCGCCGTAGTCGAAGGAGACCTGCCCGTCCACCTTGATGCCGAAGGTCTTCGCCTCGCGGGTGAAGATGTGCGCCAGTTCGGCGTTGCGCAGCAGGGCCTTGCTGGGGATGCAGCCCACGTTCAGACAGACGCCGCCCCAGTACTTCTCCTCCACGACCGCCACCCGCTTGCCCAACTGGGCGGCGCGGATGGCGGCGACATAGCCGCCGGGCCCCGCTCCGAGGACCACGACATCGAAGCGATCGTCCTGCTCGACCATGGGGAACGTTCCTTCCTGAGGGCGTCGTCCTTGCTCTGCCGGCGCCGGACCCCGTCGGGACGGCGTCCGGCTTCTTCCAGCATGACCGCATCCACGAGGTTGTGTGGCGATGCGGGAGGGTGACGGTGATCTCAGGTGGCGTGCCGCCGGGGCGGTCAGGTCCCGGTTCCCCGGGTGGTCAGCCGAGGCAGACGAGGTTGAGCACGCAGAGCTGCTCCTGCTCCGGAGAGGTCGCCTCCGGGGCCGGGCTCGTCGGCGCCGGGGACGCGCCGGAGTCCGCGTTGTCGCTCGGCGTCGGGGCCGGCGTCTGCTGCGCGGCCGCCTCGCCGCCGGTGCTGTCGCCGGAGTTCGCCCCTTCGGGGTCCGGGGAGTTGGGCCGGGTCCGCGGGGCCTCGGGCGCGGTGGGGGTCGGGGTGGCGGCGGCGTCCGGTCGGGCGACGTGCCGTGTGGTGCGCGGCGTGGTGACGGACTCGCGCCCAGCGTTGGTCGGGGTCGGGTCCGCGGAGGGCGTGGTGGTGCGCGGGGACTTGTGGGTGTCCGGCGGAGTGGACGCCGGGCGGGCGAACTCCGTCCCCTGCTCCGGCAGGCCCGTGTCCGGTCGTTCGGGCGCGGTGGCCGCCTGGGCCTTGTCGCCGGACCGCTGGTTCATCGCCGAGACGGTCAGGCCGCCGCCGACCAGGGCGACGGCGGTCGCGACCACGGCGCGGCGCTGGTTCTTCTTCCAGCGGGCCCGCTGCCGACGGCGTGCCGCCCGGCCCATCGGGGCGACGGCGGGCGCGCCTTCGACGTCCTCGACCGGAGCGGTCTCGTCCGCGGTGGACCGCGGCGCCGGCTCGTCACGGAAGTAGCCGTCGTACCAGGTGTCGACGGCGGGTGCCTCCGCCCTCGGGCCGGGCGCGGCCGACACGGTGGCGCCCCCTGCCGCAAAGGGAGCGATGTCCGGGGCGTAGGCGCCGCACCCGGGGCATACGAGGGCCCCGTTGAGATGCCGACGGCACGAGGAGCAGTAGTCCATCTACGGTCTTCCTGGGTTCGCCTGGGGGATCGAACGGCCTGCAACGCTAACGAGGCTTTCGACGGCCTGTGTGCAGCCCGGGTGACACTCCTGCGCAGATGTTTCACAAGGTGTGTGCGAACCGTGTCCCGCTCACAGGCCCGGATCGCAGCATCCCTCGCGCCGCATCCGGCGGCTCACCTCCAGCCACTCCTCCCGCGCCCGTCGCCCGGGGGCGGCGTCGAAGGAGTCGACCAGCTCCCCCTGCTCGAACGGCACACCGCCCCGCAGAACGGCCGTCGTCCGGATCAGCGTGGCGAAGTCGGTGAAGGGGTCGCCGTCCACGACCGTGAGATCGGCCAGCTTGCCCTCCTGAAGCGTGCCCAGGTCGGCGTCGGCGCCGAAGACCCGCGCGGGCAGCAGCGTCGCGGTGCGCAGCGCCTCGGCCGGTGAGAGTCCGGCGCGGTGCAGGGCGCGCAGGGCCAGGTGCAGATGCAGTCCGACCGGGACGAGCGGCTGGTCGGTGCCGAGCGCGATCAGACCGCCGCCCGCGAGGATCCGCCGGTATACCTCCATCTCTCTTGCCAGGGTGGCCAGTTGGGCGTCGGTGGGCGGCTGCCCGGCCTGCTCGCGGACGAGCGCGACGTCCCACGGCGGCATGAGCGCGGTGACGCGCGGGTCGTCCGCGAGCCCGGGGTCGGCGCCGAGGAGGGCCAGGGCGGTGAACGGGGTCGCGACGAGGTGGAAGTCGGTGGCGGAGTAGATCTCCTCGACGTCCTGGTAGGAACGGCCGGTCGCGGAGGTCGCGTGCCCGAACTCCAGCCGCTGGGTGGCCTGCAGATGGGTGGTCAGGTCCTGGCCCAACTGCACGCCCGGGCTGCACAGATGGCTGCCGCTGCGCACGCCGAGCCGCTTGTGCCCGAAGTCCGCGGCCTCCTTCATCACCCAGCCCGGGGCGCGCACGTACGTCTTCACGAAGTCCCAGTCCAGCGCCCGGCCGCGCGCCAGCGAGCGGCGCAGTCCCTCGCGGGTGCGGTGGGCGCGGCCCATGCTGTAGGCGACGCGCGCCCCGTCGAGCAGTTCGCCGGTGGCCAGCAACCGGGGCCCGGCGAGCGCCCCGGCGGCGACGGCCTCCCGGACGCGGGCCTGCTCGTAGGCGAAGCCGCCCAGCGAGACGGCCGTGGTGACGCCGTAGGCGAGTTGCAGCGCGGTCTGCCGGCCGCCGTACGTGGTCTGCCAGGGGTGGGTGTGTGCGTCCCACAGGCCCGGGATCACAGTGCGGTCGCTCGCGTCGACCCGGTGGGCGGCCGGGCGGCCGGCGCGGTGCGCGCTCACCTCGGCGATCCGGCCGTCGCGGACGACGACGTCGATGTCCTCGCGGACGTCCGGGCCGGTGCCGTCCCAGAAGCGGCCCGCGTGCACCACCGTGTCGGCCGGGCGCGGCCGGCGGTAGTCCAGCGGGACACGGACGCTACGGGTCCTGCCGCTGGGTACGTCGATCAGGCGCAGGGCGCCCGCGGAGAGGTAGAGCAGGGTGCGGGCGTCGGCGGACCAGGAGGGGTGGTCGGCCGGCTCGGTCGTCAGCCGACGTGGCTCACCGTCCGGGGTGCCGTCGGCGCGGACCGGCAGCAGCCACAGGGCCGACTCGGCGACCACGGCCATCCAGCGGCCGTCCGGGGACCAGACGGGCCCCGAGTCGTAGCGGTCGGAGAGCGAGGTGTGCGGGGCGAGCGCGTGCAGCGTGGCGGTCCCGGTGGTCGTGTCGAGGACCCGGATGAGGTTGTAGCCCTCCCGGAAGCGCTGGTTGAGGCGGTTGCGGTCGCACAGCGCCAGGTACCGGCCGTCGGGCGACCAACTGGGGCGGCCGGGCAGCCCGCCGGAGCCGAGCGGTGCGGCGAGGATCCGTTCGGCGCCGTCGGGCAGGTCGCGCACGACGAGGTTGCCGGACATGTCCAGGCAGGCCAGCCGGTTCCCGTCGGGGGAGAGCGCGGGGAAGACCCGGCCGCCCTCGGCCAGTACGTCCTCCTCCCCCGTATCGAGGTCACGGCGCCGTACGGCGAACAGTCCGGCACGGTCGTCGGCGTACACCAGCGCCGTGCCGTCGGGTGTCCAGGTGGGCGCCAGCACATAGCGGCTGGCGGGGACTTGAAGCACCTTGCGGGGCGCGCGTCCGTCGGTCGTCCCGGCGGTCCACAGCGCGTTGAGGGCGGCGAAGGCGACGCTGCGGCCGTCCGGCGACAGGGCGGGCAGGTGCAGCGCGCGTACGGGACGGGTGCCGGCGCCCTCGAAGTCGTACGCCTTGCCGCGGTAGCGGGGCCGGTGCACGGGCAGGGTGGCGGTGAACGGGATCTCCTCGCCGGCGTCCGGTGCGTCCGGGTCGATCAGGCGGAAGTGCCCGTCGACGGTGAGCAGCAGGCGCCCGGCGTCCGCCCAGCGGGGCGGTGCGGGCAGCAGGTCGCCCCCGACGGCGACGGGCCTGCCGTCCACGACGAGGGTGCAGGACGCCGCGGGTGCGGCGGTGGTGCGCAGGTAGGCCAGGCGTCCGGCCGGCGAGACGGCGGGGGTCATGAGCTGGGCGCCGGAGTCGTCGGTGTGCTCGGTGGTGACCGGGCCCGAGCCGTCGGCGGCCACGCGGGCCACGGTGGTGGCGCGGAGGGTGCCCGTGGCCGTGACGCCGGCCCGCACGAAGAGCACCCCCTCGCCGTCCGGCGACCACGCCGGGTCGAAGTCCTCCCAGCGGGCGTCCTGTCCGGGCCCCTCCTGGCCGGGGCGCCCGGTGAGCCGGGTCAGCTCGCCGGTGCGCACGTCCACGACCCAGATGCGGTACGGGGCACCGGTCACGGTGTCGCCGCCGCGCTCGGAGGCGAAGGCGATCCGGGTGCCGTCCGGCGACCAGGCCGGGCCACGGTCGTCCCACGGTCCGTCGGTGAGCCTGCGCAGTCCGGAGCCGTCGGGCCGCAGCGTCCAGAGGTGGAAGCCGCCGTCGCGGTAGGCGCAGACGACCAGTCGGCTGCCGTCGGGCGAGAACTGCGGGCGGGTGGGTTCGAGGCCGGGCGGGGTGAGCGGGACGGCGGCGCCGCCCTTGCGCGGGAGGGACCAGAGCACGTTCTGCACCTCGGCGACCAGCCGGTCACCGGAGGGGGCGAGGGTCGCGGAGCCGCCCGTGGCCGCGGTGAAGGAGAGGGTGGTCGCCTCGGATGCGGCGGCCGCGACCGGCGTGCCGACGGTGGCGAGCGCCGTGGCAGTGACGGTGGTGGTGGCGGTGGCCTGGAGGAATCTGCGGCGGGAGAGCGGGCCGGAACGCGGGTCGCCGGAGGTGTCTTCGGTGTCCAAGGGAGCTCCCAGTGCGCGGAGTTGGCGGATCGGACGGGAGAGACCACTGGTGGCAACGTAAGGGGCGGGACCCGGTTACGGGCCCCGCCCCCGTCGCTTCTCGGCCATGCCTCTCTCGGCCGTTCCTCTCGGCCGTTCCTCTCGGCCATTCCTCGCGCCGGCTAGACCAGGAACAGCAGTTGGACGGCGACGAATACGTCGATGAGGCCGCAGAACTCGGCGAACGTGCGGGAGACGACCTTGTCGAGCCGCAGATGCACGAAGTCCCAGACGCCGTGGAAGAACCAGCCGGCCGCCACCAGATAGCGGCCCAGATCCGGATCCACCGCCAGCCCGGCCAGCGCGAGCCCGCAGAAGAGGACCGCGCCGACGGCCTGGGCCCCGAACGTGGCCCGCCCGTTCGGGGTTCCGCGGACGGTGCCCCAGGCCAGCAGGACCGCGGCGAAGGCGACGAGGACCGTTGACGGGGCGACCGCGTCCTGCGCCCCGAGGCCGAACACGGCCACCAGCCCGGCCCCGAGCACCGGCCAGGTGTACCGGGGCCGGCCGAGCTGATTGACCATCAGGTAGATCAGCGGCAGCAACGGCAATATCTCCCCCTGGCTGCCGACGGCGTCGGCCAGGTCCTCCGAGCCGGATGCGGCCAGGTTGAAGACGATGACCACGACGGCCAGTGCGGTGGGCCAGCGCCGTTTGAGGGTCGCGGCCGGGTGCGGGTGGTCTGCCGTCGGGTGGGGCGCGGGGGTGGACATGGGGACCTCCGGGTGGGCTCTGTTTTCGGTACCGGGGTGGGGTATCTGCTGACGACACCTCCACCCTGCTCCGCGGCACGGCCCGCCAGTAGTGCCGAATCCCCATGCCCGCGCGTGGCGTTGTCACGGACGGGCATGACATTTGTCATGCGGCGTGGGCCACAATGACCGGGTGGGGGACGGGGCGACGGATCACGGGGCGGCGGGGCTGACGAGCCTTCGCCGCTACACCTGGTGGACCGTGCCGGGCATGATCGCGTGTGTCCTGGCCCTCTTCGTCGGCGCGTGGATCCTGGACGGCGACGTTCCGCTGTGGGCCCGCGCACCGGCCGCTGCCGCGCTGGCGGTCGAGGTGGGGGCGAGCGTCGTGCTGCTGAGCCGTCGACTGGCGCTCCTGCCGGCGGCCGAAGCGCATCCCGGCGGACCGCCCACGGGATGGCTGATCGCCGCGGCCGGGGCCGCAGTCGTGCTCGCGGCGGCTCCCCTGGCGCTGCGGAACTACGGGCTGTGGGCGGTCGCGCCGGCCGTGGTGGTGGCGATCGTCGCGACGTATCTGCCGTCGCGCCGCCGGCGCCTGCTGATCGTGGGCGCGGTGGCCGGCGCGCTGCTGCCCGGGAGCGTCGTCAGCCTGGCCGAGGGGGACGGCGAGTTGGCGTACGCCGCGCTGTTCCCCGCCGGGCTGGTCGCCTTCACGGCCTGGGTGACGCTGGGCCCGCTGTGGGCCTGGGACACCGCTCGGCGGCTGGACGAGGCGCGGCGACTGGAGGCGGAGCTGGCGGTCCGGGAGGAACGGCTGCGGTTCGCCGCCGACCTGCACGACATCCAGGGCCACCATCTCCAGGTGATCGCTCTGAAGGGCGAGTTGGCGGCCCGGCTGGTCGAGACGGACCCGGCGCGTGCGGCCGTGGAGCTGAAGGAGATACGGCGGCTCGCGGCGGACGCCCTCAGTGACACCCGGGCCGTGGTGCGGGGGTACCGGCGTACGACTCTGGACGACGAGATCGCCAACGCGACCCGGGTGCTGGCCGCCGCCGGCATCGACGCGCGGATGACGCTCGACCCCGACGCCGTGGCCACCGCTCTCACCAACGCCGGCCGTCACCTGCTCGGTCTGGTGATGCGGGAGGCCACCACGAATGTCCTGCGGCACAGCCAGGCCGAGCACGCCGGGGTCGAGTACCGGGTCGCGGACGGCTTCGCCAGGCTGCGGGTCGGCAACGACGGCGTGTCGGACGCCCATGTCTCGCCGGAAGGCACCGGACTGCGCGGCCTCGCCGAGCGGCTGGAGGCGGCGGGCGGCGAGCTGACCTGGCGGCGGGACGGGGACCGCTTCGTGGTCACGGCCGCGCTGCCGGTGCCGGCACCGGCCACGCCTGACCCACCCGGCCCCGCGGACGGAGCCACCCGATGATCCGCCTGTTGCTCGCCGACGACGAGGACCTGCTCAGAAGCGCCCTGGCCGCGCTGCTGGCGCTGGAGGACGACCTCACCGTGGTCGCGGAGGCCGCCACTTCCACCGACGCGGTACGGCTGGCCCGCGAGCTGCGCCCCGACATCGCCGTCCTCGACCTGGAGATGCCGCCCACCGACGGGCTGCGTGCGGCCGAGGAGATCCGGGCCGCGCTGAACACGCAGGTCGTCCTGGTCACGCGGCACGCCCGGCCCGCCGTACTGCGCCGGGCCCTGGCCGCCGGGGTGCGCGGCTTCGTCCCCAAGACGACTCCGGCGACCAGGCTGGCCGAGATCATCCGCGACATCGCGGCCGGCCGCCGCTATGTGGACCCGGACATCGCCGCCTCCGCGCTGACCGAGGACGACTGCCCCCTCACCGACCGCGAACTGGAGGTCCTGCGCGCCGCCCGTACGGGCGCGTCGGTCGCCGAGATCGCCACCGAGGTCCATCTGGCCCCCGGCACCGTCCGCAACTACCTGTCCTCGGCCATGTCCAAGCTGGGCGCACCTACCCGCCATGCCGCCGCGCACCGGGCCTGGGAACAGGGCTGGATCTGATGGGCCGGGCGGCGATGCGGCAATGCCCGACGACGTAGCCGGGCTGCGAAAGTTTCGCGTCGACTCTCGACTCTTTCCATCGCGCGAGCGACCGGCACATAGTGAGGTGACTGTGCCGGCCCACGAAGGGACGAGATGACGCGGAAGCAAGCCCTGGTGGTCCGAGGTGGTTGGGAGGGGCATCAGCCGGTCCGGGCCACGGAGTTGTTCCTGCCCTTCCTGCGCGCCAACGGATACGCCGTCAGGATCGAGGAGTCCACCGAGGTCTACGCCGACGCCGACGCGATGGCCGGCACCGATCTCGTCGTGCAGTGCGTCACGATGTCGCAGATCGGTGCCGAGCAGTTGGCGGGACTGAGCGCGGCGGTCGTGGCCGGCACCGGCTTCACCGGCTGGCACGGCGGCATCGCCGACTCCTTCCGGGCCTCCTCCGACTATCTCCATCTGGTGGGCGGGCAGTTCGCCACCCACCCGGGCAAGGAGCCCTGCGAGCGGCAGGGGGTTCAGGAGGACAACTACCTGACGCACACCGTCAACATCACGGAGTTGGGCCGCGACCACCCCATCACCGCCGGCGTCGAGGACTTCGAGCTGCACACCGAGCAGTACTGGGTGCTGCACGACGACCTGATCGACGTACTGGCCACCACCACCCACCCGACCCGGCCGTGGCAGCCCTGGCACCGCCCGGTCACCTGCCCGGCGGTCTGGACCCGGGAATGGGGCGCCGGGCGGGTGGTGGTGACGACGCCGGGCCACAGCCTCGACGTGCTGGAGAACCCCGCCGTCCGCACCATCATCGAAAGGGGCATGCTGTGGGCGACGCGCACCGCATCGGCGTCGTAGGACTCGGCGTCATCTCGCGCGCGTACCTGGACACGCTCGTGGGCCACCCTGCCGTACGCATCACTGCGGTCGCCGACCTCGACGCCTCCCGGTCGGCCGCGGTCGCCGCCGAGTTCCCGGGCGTCCGGGCGTTGTCCGTCGAGGAGTTGCTGAGCAGCCCGGACGTCGACACGGTGCTGAACCTCACGGTCCCCGCGGCCCACGCCGAGATCGCCCTGGGAGCCATCGGCCACGGCAAGAACGTCTACGGGGAGAAGCCGCTGACCGCCGGCCTCGCCGAGGCGCACGCCGTGCTGGAGGCCGCCGCGAAGGCGGGCGTCGGTGTGGGGTGTGCGCCGGACACGGTCCTGGGCACCGGCGTCCAGACGGCGCGTGCGGCCGTGGCGGCGGGGAGCATCGGGCGCCCCCAGTTCGCGTCGGCCGTGATGGTCACGCCAGGCCACGAACGCTGGCATCCCCACCCCGACTTCTACTACACGGACGGGGGCGGCCCGCTGCTGGACATGGGGCCGTACTACCTGGCGTCCCTGGTGCATCTGCTGGGTCCGGTGCGGGCCGTGACCGGGGCGGCCGGGCGGCTGCGCGCCGAGCGCGTCATCGGCTCCGGGCCGCGCACGGGCGAGCGGATACCGGTCGGGGTGGACACGCACGTCAGTGGGGTCCTCGAGCATGCCGACGGGACCCTGACGACGCTCACGACGAGCTTCGACGGCGTGGCCACGACCGCCGCGCCGATCGAGGTGCACGGCGAGACGGGCACACTCGCCGTGCCGGATCCGAACCGCTTCGACGGCGAGGTCCGGCTCTTCGAACTGGGCGCCGCCGAGTGGCGCACGCTCCCGGTCTCGGCGGGCTACGTCGACGGCGCCCGGGGCCTCGGCCTGCTCGACTTCGTCGCCGCCGACGGCCGGCGCCCGCCCCGCGCGAGCGGTGAACTCGCCCTGCACGTGCTGGAGACGATGAGCGCGCTGCTGCGCTCGGCCGCCGAGGGACGCCGTATCGAGCTGACGACGTCGGCGCAGCCTCCTGTCGCCGTGCCGCTGACAGCGGCCGGGAAGTGGCGGGCGGACGCGGCCCTCCGGTGACCTCGGGTCAGTCCACGGGCCACGTGTGCGCGGCCGCGTTCAGATGCATGTAGTCCATATAGGTCCTGGTCATCCGCCGCAGCGCGTCCCGCCGGTCGGCGCCGGCCTTCTCCAGGTGGTGGACCGTGTCCACCTGCCACAGGGCGCCGTTGCGGGCGCTGACACAGCGCTGCTCGATGATGCCGAGCAGCGGCTCGCGCCAGGCCGCGTCCAGGCCGGCCAGCTCCAGGCCGCGGTGGGCCAGGGGCAGCAGGCGCCGCAGCACCAGTTCGGTGGCCGGGACCTCGCCCATGCCGGGCCAGTACAGGCGGGCGTCGATGCCGTCGCGGGCGGCGGTGTGGAGGTTCTCCTCGGCCACCGAGAAGGACATCCGCGTCCAGACCGGCCGGTCGTCGTCGACCAGGGCGCGGGTGAGGCCGTAGTAGAGGGCGCCGTTGGCGATGGTGTCGGCCACGGTGGGGCCGGCGGGCAGGACGCGGTTCTCGATGCGCAGGTGCGGTCCGCTGCCGGTGACGGCGTAGACGGGGCGGTTCCAGCGGTAGATCGTGCCGTTGTGGAGGGTCAGCTCGCCCAGTTGCGGGACGCCGCCGGTGTCGTGCGTGCGCCGCGGGTCCTCGTCGTCGCACAGCGGGAGCAGGGCCGGGTAGTACCGCACGTTCTCCTCGAAGAGATCGAAGACGCTGGTGATCCAGCGCTCGCCGAACCACACCCGGGGCCGTACGCCCTGGGCCTTGATCTCCACGGGGCGGGTGTCGGTGGCCTGCTCGAACAGGGGGATACGGGTCTCGCGCCACAGCTCCCGGCCGAAGAGGTACGGCGAGTTCGCCGCGAGGGCGATCTGCACACCGGCGATCGCCTGCGCCGCGTTCCAGTAGTCCGCGAAGTCCCTCGGTGAGACCTGGAGGTGGTACTGGGTGCTGGTGCAGGCGGCCTCGGGGGTGATGGTGTCGGCGTACGTCGACAGCCGCTCGACGCCGTCCACCGTGATCCGCAGGTCCTCGCCCCGGGCCGCGAAGATCTGCTCGTTGAGCAGCCGGTACCGCGGATCGCCGGACAGGGCGGTCTCCCCCACGTCCGACTCCCCGAGGGTGGGCAGAATCCCGATCATGATCAGGTGCGCGCCCACGGCCGAGGCGCGTTCCTCGGCGTGGTTGAGCGCGTCGCGGATGGCCTGCTCCCAGGCTCCGGGGCCGCCGGTCGTCAGCTCTCTCGGCGGGATGTTGATCTCCAGGTTGAAGCGGCCCAGCTCGCTCGACCAGGCGGGGTCGGCGATGGCCTGGAGAACCTCGGTGTTGCGCATCGCCGGCAGCCCGTCGCCGTCCACCAGGTTGAGCTCGATCTCCAGCCCGACCTTGGGCCGCTCGCTCTCGAAGGTCGACTCGCGCAGCATCTGGGCGAGCACGTCGAGGCAGGTGTGCATCTTCTCCCGGTACCGACGGCGGTCCTCCCGCGTGAACACCAGGGCCGGCACGTCACGTCCCATCGTGCCCTCCCGAGTTCCCTCGGCGGATACCTCTCGTCTCAGCGTCGCACTTCGGACGGATCCCGGACAGTCGGCCAACGGAGGTGATCCGGCCGCGGGGTACGAGACGCTTCGCGCTCTCCCCCGCCGACCGCCCCTTGCCCCCTCCCCCGCACCCACCTAGCCTGACTTTGTGCCGCAAATAAACAAAGCCCGATCGCACAACGCCGTGCCGGGCACCCGCACCGACCTCAGCCGCCTCCGCGCCACCCTGACCACCTTCTTCGCCCTGGACGGCTTCCTCTTCGCCGGCTGGGTCGTGCGCATCCCCGCCGTCAAGGAGCAGACCGGCGCCTCCGCCAGCGCCCTCGGGCTGGCCCTGCTCGGTGTCTCCGCGGGTGCCGTCGTCACGATGATGCTCACCGGCCGCCTGTGCCGCCGCTACGGCAGCCACCCCGTCACCGTGGTCTGCGGCATCCTGCTCTCCCTGAGCGTCGCCCTGCCGCCGCTCACCCACTCGGCGCTCGCCCTCGGTGGCGTGCTGCTGATCTTCGGCAGTGCGTACGGCGGGATCAACGTCGCGTTCAACAGCGCCGCGGTCGATCTGGTGCACGCCGTGCGGCGCCCGATCATGCCCAGCTTCCACGCCGCCTTCAGTCTCGGCGGCATGACCGGCGCCGGACTGGGCGCACTCGTCGCCGGCTCCCTGTCCCCCACGCGGCACCTGCTCGGCCTCACCGTGATCGGGCTGCTCGTCACCGTCGTAGCGGGCCGCGTCCTGCTGCGCATCCCGCCGCCGGCACCGCCCAAGGACGCGCGGCAGTCGACGTCCGCGCCGCGCCGACCGGGCACCCGCGCCCGTCCGCTCGTGATCACCTTCGGTCTGATCGCCCTGTGCACGGCCTACGGGGAGGGCGCCCTGGCCGACTGGAGCGCACTGCACCTGAAGCAGGACCTCGGCACCACGCCGGGCGTGGCCGCCGCCGGTTACTCCTGCTTCGCGCTCGCCATGACCATCGGCCGCCTCACCGGCACCCGGCTGCTCGAACGCCTGGGCCAGACGCGCACCTTGGTGGCGGGCGGGGCGACGGCCGCGGCCGGCATGCTGCTGGGCGCGCTCGCTCCGGCCCTGTGGGCCGCGCTCGCCGGCTTCGTGATCGCCGGGCTCGGCCTGGCCAACCTCTTCCCGGTCGCCGTCGAACGCGCCGGTGCGCTCTCCGGCCCCGAGGGCGTGGCGACCGCCTCCACGCTCGGCTACGGGGGCATGCTCCTCGGACCGCCCGCCATCGGCTTCATGGCCGACTGGTTCTCCCTGCCCATCGCCCTCACCAGTGTCGCGGCGCTGGCGGCCACGGCAGCCGTGGTCGGACTCTTCGTCGGGCGTGCGGCGGAGCGCTGAGCGGCCGGTGAGGTGCTCGCCCTCGACCGCGCTCGATGCTGCACACTCACCCCATGGAGATACCTGAATACGTTCGAGCCCTGGAGCGTGCGGGCCAGCTGCTCGCCGCGGCCGCAGAGGAGGCCGGGGCCGACGCCAAGGTGCCGACCTGCCCGGGCTGGCAGGTGCGGGATCTGGTGCGGCACACGGGGATGGTGCATCGCTGGGCGGCGGCCTTCGTGGCCGAGGGGCACACCTCCTACCACCCTGACGGCGGGCTGCCCGACCTCGACGGGGCGGAACTGTTCGCCTGGTTCCGCGAGGGCCACCGGCACCTCGTCGACACGCTCGCCGGCGCCCCCGCGGACGTACAGTGCTGGCACTTCCTGCCCGCCCCGTCGCCTCTCACGTTCTGGGCGCGCAGGCAGGCGCACGAGACGGCCGTGCACCGCTTCGACGCGGAGTCGGCGCGCGGCGGCACACCGAGCGAGATCGACCGCGGCTTCGCGACGGACGGCATCGACGAGTTGCTGCGCGGCATGCACGCCCGGCCCAAGAGCCGGGTGCGCAGCGCCGAACCCCGGGTGCTGCGGGTGCGGGCGACGGACACGGACGACGCCGTGTGGACCGTACGGCTGTCGCAGGAGCCGCCGGTGACCGAGCGAGGCGCTGCGGCCGCGGCTCAGGCCGACTGCGAGATCGCCGGGCCGGCCGACCGGCTGTATCTGTCGCTGTGGAACCGGCTGCCCTTCCCGCAGGTGACCGGCGACGCCTCCGTCGCCGCGCTGTGGCGGGAGAACTCCGCCATCACCTGGAGCTGAACCCGGCCCGTACGCCGGTCAGTTCGCCAGCATCCTCGTCAGCACCGCGCGCTGCACGGGCAGCACCTCGCCGTGCAGCGCGCGCCCCTTGGCGGTGAGGGCCACCTCCACGCCGCGCCGGTCCTGCGGACACATCAGGCGCTGGACCAGGCCGTCCTTCTCCAGCCGGGCGATCAGCCGCGACAGCGCGCTCTGGCTGAGGTGCACCCGCTCGGAGATCTCCTGCACCCGGAACGACGAGCCGCGCTTCGAGCCCGCCGCGCGGCCTCGCCCCGAGCCCTCGGCCAGGACGTCCAGAACCTCGAAGTCGCTTGCGCACAGGCCGTGTTGGTGCAGCGCGCGGTCGAGTTCGCACTGCGTGCGCGCGTGCAGCGCCAGCATGTCCCGCCATTGGTCCACGAGGGCCTGCTCGGCCTTCTTCGCCGCCATGGGGCGCACCGTAGCAGAAGGCCACCCTTTATTGCATCCACATTAAATGCACTTGCATCACATGCATGCGCATGTAGTCTCCTCGGCATGACCTCTCCGCTCAACTCCTCCGCGGCACCGTCCACGGCGGACCGCTGGACGCCCCGGCTGTGGGGCACCCTGCTGGTGCTGTGCGCCGCGATGTTCCTGGACGCGCTGGACGTGTCGATGGTCGGTGTCGCCCTGCCGTCCATCGGCGCCGACCTGGGCCTGTCCACCTCGACGCTGCAATGGATCGTCAGCGGCTACATCCTGGGCTACGGCGGCCTGCTGCTGCTCGGCGGCCGCACCGCCGACCTGCTGGGCCGGCGCCGGGTCTTCCTGGTGGCGCTGGCCGTGTTCGCGCTCGCCTCGCTGCTCGGCGGGCTCGTCGACTCGGGCCCGCTGCTGATCGCCAGCCGCTTCGTCAAGGGCCTGGCCGCGGCCTTCACCGCGCCCGCCGGCCTGTCCATCATCACCACGACCTTCGCCGAGGGCCCGGTGCGCAACCGCGCGCTGTCGATCTACACCACCTGCGGCGCCGCCGGCTACTCGATGGGCCTGGTCTTCTCCGGACTGCTCACCGAGGCCAGTTGGCGCCTGACCATGCTGCTGCCCGCGCCGATCGCGTTGATCGCCCTGGCCGTCGGCATGAAGCTGCTGCCGCGCAGCGAGCGCCAGCGGACGGACGGCGGTTACGACATCCCCGGCGCCGTCCTCGGCACCGCGTCGATGCTGCTGCTGGTGTTCACCGTCGTCCAGGCGCCCGAGGTGGGCTGGGGCTCGGCCCGCACGATCCTGTCCTTCGTCGCCGTGATCGCCCTGCTGACGGCGTTCGTCCGCGTCGAGCGACGCAGCCCGAGCCCGCTGATCCGGCTGGGGGTGCTGCGCTCCGGGGCCCAGGTGCGGGCACAGCTCGGCGCGTTGACGTTCGTCGGCAGCTACATCAGCTTCCAGTTCCTCGTCACGCTGTACATGCAGCAGCTTCTGGGCTGGTCGGCCCTGCACACCGCGCTGGCGTTCCTGCCGGCGGGTGCGCTCGTGGCGCTGTCGGCGACGAAGGTCGGTGCGGTCATCGACCGGTTCGGCACGGCGCGGCTGATCGTGATCGGCTTCGCCTCGTTGGTCCTCGGCTACCTCCTGTTCCTGCGCATCGACCTCGACCCGGTCTACGCGGTGGTCATCCTGCCCACCATGCTGCTGGCCGGCGTGGGCTTCGCGCTGACCTTCCCCTCGCTCAACGTCCAGGCCACCAACGGCGTCGACGAGCACGAACAGGGCATGGTCTCGGGCCTGCTCAACACCTCGGTCCAGGTGGGCGGCGCGCTGTTCCTGGCCGTGGTGACGGCGGTCCTGACCGCGAACGCGCCCGAGGAGCCCGCGTCCGAGCAGGCGGTCCTGGACAGCTACCTGCCCGCCCTGGTCGTGATCACCGTGATCGCGGTCGCGGGCCTGCTGATCGCCCTCACCGGCCTGCGCCCCCGGCGCAGCCGGCGGACCGTCGTGGTCGCCAAGTCCACCGCGAGGGAGGCGGAAGCGGAGCGCGTGGCGGTCCGCGACTAGGGCGTGTGTCGGATGTCGGGGCGCAGGCGGGACATCCGACACACGCCCCAGGGAGGACGCCTCGCATGTGCGCCCGGCGGAGCGGCTTGCTCCGCCGGGCGTACCCCTGTTTGACTCGAGGGATGGAGAATCACGGGGGACGGCGCGACCAGGCCCAGCGGGACGCGATCACCGTCGAGATCGGGTACGCGCTGTGCAGTGCCGCGTTCGCGGCGGCGGTGCTGTTCGGGGCGGTCGCCGGGCCGGCGTATGTCTTCGATGTGTCGGACGGTACGCGCGGCGCCCTCGTCGGCGTGGGCGCCACGGTCGCCGTCGTGGTGTTCTTCGCCCGGGTCGTCAGCGTCCTGATGCGGTTCCGGCAGGGCTCTCAGCCCAGCCAGCCCGGCCGCACCAACCCCGACTCGTAGGCCAGCACCACCAGTTGGGCCCGGTCCCGCGCGCCGAGCTTCACCATCGTGCGGCTGACGTGGGTCTTCGCGGTGAGCGGGCTGACCACCAGGCGGCGGGCGATCTCCTCGTTGGACAGGCCGATGCCGACCAGCGCCATGACCTCCCGCTCGCGCTCGGTGAGTTCGGCGAGGGCGTCGGCGGCCGCCGGCTCCTTGGAGCGCGCGGCGAACTCGGCGATCAGCCGCCGGGTCACTCCCGGGGAGAGCAGCGCGTCGCCCTCGACCACGGCCCGTACCGCGCGCAGGAGTTCCTCCGGCTCGGTGTCCTTGACCAGGAAGCCGGAGGCGCCCGAGCGGATGGCCTCGAAGACGTACTCGTCGAGTTCGAAGGTGGTGAGCATGACCACCTTCACACCCTTCAGAGAATCGTCCTCGGTGATCCGGCGGGTCGCGGCGAGGCCGTCGAGGAGCGGCATGCGGATGTCCATCAGGACGACGTCGGGCCGCAGTTCGCGCACCTTGCGCAGCGCCTCCTCGCCGTCGGCGGCCTCCCCGGCCACCTCGATGTCGGGCTGCGCGCCGAGCAGCGCCCGGAAGCCGGCCCGCACCAGTGACTGATCGTCGGCGAGCAGTACGCGGATCACCGGTCCTCCTTGACCTCGGCGGCGGTCTTCAACGGCAGTACGGCGAGCACCCGGAAGCCGCCGTCGTCCCGCGGGCCCGCCTCGATCGTGCCACCCAGCGCGGCCGCCCGCTCCCGCATTCCGGCGAGTCCGTTGCCGCTGCCGCCCGCGTCGGCGCCGGTCGCCGGACCGTCGTCGTCGATACGCAACCGTAGCGTCGCACCGTCGCCGTGATCGAGGTGCACGCGCGCGTGCCGCGACTCCGAGTGGCGTACGACATTGGTGAGGGCCTCCTGGACGATCCGGAAGGCCGCGAGGTCCGTGCCGGGCGGCAGGCGGGGCGGCTCGCCCTCGACCTCGACGGTGAGGCCCGCGCTCGCGGCCTGCTCCACCAGTTCGGGCAGCCGGTCGAGACCGGGGGCCGGGGCGCGGGGCGCGTCGCCGGGGGTGCGCAGCGTGTCGAGGACCTGGCGCACCTCGCCGAGCGCCTCCTTGCTCTTGGCCTTGATGGTGGTGAGCGCCGTGCGCGCCTGCTCGGGGTCGGTGTCCAGCAGCGCCAGGCCGACGCCCGCCTGCACATTGATCACGGAGATGCTGTGCGCGAGGACGTCGTGCAGTTCGCGGGCGATCCGCAGCCGCTCCTCGTCGGCCCGCCGCCGCGCCGCCAGCGCCCGCTCGGCCCCCTCCTTCGCCCACTGCTCGCGCCGCGTTTTCGCCAGCTCCGAGACCGCCACGATCGCCGCCACCCAGGCGGCGATCACACCCTCCTGCCCCCAGGGAGCGGCCGGGTCACCGGACGGCGGCAGCCACCGGTACAGCCAGTGCGCCACCAGGGCGTGCCCGATCCAGAGCACCGCGACCGCCGCCCACGCCGCCTTGCGGTGTCCCAGGACGATGGCGTTGAAGCAGGCCAGCGCGACGGCCAGGAAGACCGGCCCGTACGGATATCCGGCGCCCAGGTAGACCGTGGCGGCCACCGACGTCCCGAAGGCGACGGCCACCGGATACCGCTTGCGCCACAGCAGCAGCGCCCCCGCCACGAACAGCAAGGCGCGTGCGAAGGGATCGAGGGGCGCCCGGTCGTCCATCTGACCCTCGGCCGCGAAGTTCGAGCCGGCCATCACGAAGGCCGTGATCAGCAGGGTGGAGCGCCAGGGCCAGCGGGGGGCGTGCTCGTCGTCGGCCCACCGGTACCACCCCGGTGGACCGTGCCGCCACCACATCTGCGGACCGCCGCCGCGGTGCGCCTGCTGCTCATCCATGTCCGCCACGCTAGACGCGACGGCCACCGGGCGGCGTCACCCGCGCGTGATGATCACACATACTCCCGGCGAAGTACGTCCGCCGTCCCGGGCTCCCTGATCCGCAGCCCGCGCAGCCGCCGCGACGCCCACCAGTTCGCGCGCCCGGCGAGCCGCATCGTCACCGGAAGCAGCACGACCCGGATGAGGGTGGCGTCGACGAGGATCTCGTCAGGGCCGTGCCGATGCCGAGTTCCTTGAGGAAGACGACGCCCGAGGTGGCGTACGGCAGGAAGGACAGCGCGAGGATCCCGGCCGCGGCGGTGATCAGGGGCGCGCTGCGCCGGATGCCCGCGCCGACCGCCCGCTCGGTGTCCCCGGTGCGCTCGTGCTCCTCCTTGATGCGGGCCGGCAGGAACACTCGCAGTACGGCGCCTGGTGGACGCGGCGCCGGCCGCACGGGGCGCCGGAGAGGTGCGGCGCGTGGTCGAACTGGCCAGGCGTACCGAGGAGTTGTGGCGCGGCGCGTTCGCCGAGGGCTGCGGGCGCCGTATCTGGAGGCGGAGCGTCTGCGGTGGGCGGAGAAGCGGCTCACCGTGCTGGAGGCGCTGCTGGAGGGCGAGATCAGGCTCGGCCGGTCCTTCGAGTACGTCGATGAATTCGAGTACGTCGATGAACTCGTCCGCCTGGTCGCGCACCCCCCTGCGCGATCGCCTCGTCGAGCTGCTGATGCCGGCCCTGTGCCGCACCTGCCGCACCGGCCGCCCGACGGACGCGCTGACCGCGTACGAGTCGGCCCGGCGGCGCCTCGCCGACGCCCCGGGCGCGGACCCGGGACCCGCGCAGCGCTGCCCGCACACCCGGATCCTGCGCCAGGACCCGGAACTGCCGCCGTCGCCGGTGCCCGTGCCCTATGGCCGGCACGGTCCTACCGCTCGCCGTCCACCAGGCCCACGCCGTGCGCGAGCCGGACCACCGCGTGCCGGAAGAACGGCTCCCTGTCCTCCACGACCCGGTTGAACTGGCCGAACAGCTCGAACCCGACGAGCCCGAAGAGCTGCGCCCAGGCGGCGACGAGGGCGGCGACCGTCGCCGGGGGGAGGTCGGGGGCGAGATCGGCGGCCATTCGGTCGGCCTCGGGGGCCAGTTCGTCGGGCAAGGGCGGCAACTCGGTGAGGCCCTTGCCGTGGTGGGCGTCGCGGACGATGCCGATGAGGAGGAGGCCGACGCGGGAGGCGGGCGGGACGGTGGTGTCGGGGGCGGTGTAGCCGGGCACGGGCGAGCCGTAGATCAGCGCGTACTCGTGCGGATGCCGCAGCGCCCACTCCCGTACGGCCTGGGCCACCGCCGTCCAGCGCCGCACCGGCCCGGCGTCCGCGGCCTTGGCGTGCGCGGCCTCCGCACGCGCGCCGACGGCGTCGTAGGCATCGATGATGAGTGCGGTCAGCAGGTCGTCCCGGCTGGGGAAGTAGCGGTACAGCGCGGAGGAGACCATGCCGAGTTCACGGGCCACGGCGCGCAGCGAGAGCTTGGCGGCGCCCTCGGCGGCGAGTTGTCTGCGGGCCTCGTCCTTGATGGCCGCGGTGACTTCCATCCTGGCGCGGGCGCGGGCGCCCAGTGGCGTGCTGCTCATGTGTGGCAGTCTCCCACGAAAGTCAGAGCAGTGCACACAATCGAGAGCACTGCTCTTGCTTTGGGTCGGCAGCGTCGTGCACACTGCTCTCAAGCGAGAGCACCGCTCTCTCAATCTCTGGGGGTCACCATGTCGTCGCCGTACTACCTCAAGGGCAGCCCGCTCAACGTCCGCCTCAACAGCGTCATCGGCTGGCTGGCCCGGCACGGGCTCAGCATCGCGGGCACGGAGGAGCTGTCCGTGCGCGGACGCAAGAGCGGCAAGATGCAGCGCATCCCGGTCAATCCGCACAGCCATGACGGCGTGCAGTACCTGGTCTCGGCGCGCGGCCACTCCCAGTGGGTGCGCAACATGCGCGCCACCGGGGGCGGGGAACTGCGGGTCGGGCGCAAGGTGCGTGAGTTCTCCGCGGTGGAGCTTCCCGACGAGGAGAAGCTCCCGGTCCTGCGGACCTATCTGGAGAAGTGGGGCTGGGAGGTCAACCAGTACTTCCAGGGGGTCACCGCGAAGTCCTCCGACGAGGAGATCGTCGCGGCGGCCCCGGACCACCCCGTCTTCCGGATCACCGTCAAGAGGTGACCTCGCCGCCCTCGGCCGCCGGGCGGCGGTCCAGCGCGGTCAGCGCGCGGTGGGCCATCGGGTGGGTGCGGACGATCTCGGCCAGGGAGGTGGAGCCGCGGGTGATGTCCATGAACGCCTTCCAGGCCGGCCGGAAACCGGTCAGCGCCGCGTGGAAGAGGCCGGGACGGCGCTCGAACACCGTCAGCAGGCGCTTGCCCACGCTCATCTCGACGCCGAGCCCCGCCTTCACCGCGAAGGCGTAGTTCAGAGCCTGGCGCCGGGTGTCCACCGCGTCGTGCGCCTCGGCGATCCGCACCGCCCACTCCCCCGCGAGCCGCCCCGACCGCAGCGCGAACGAGATGCCCTCGCGCGTCCAGGGCTCCAGCAGCCCCGCCGCGTCCCCGCACACCAGCACCCGCCCGCGCGACAGCGGCGAGTCGTCGGCGCGGCAGCGGGTCAGATGGCCGGAGGAGATGCTCGGCTCGAACCCGGCGAGCCCGAGCCGCCCGATGAACTCCTCCAAGTACCGCTTGGTGGCGGCCCCTTCGCCGCGCGCCGAGATCACACCGACCGTGAGCGTGTCCCCCTTGGGGAACACCCAGCCGTAACTGCCGGGAATCGGGCCCCAGTCGATGAGGACCCGCCCCTTCCAGTCCTCGGCGACGGTCTGAGGCACCGGGATCTCCGCCTCCAGGCCGAGGTCCACCTGGTCGAGCTTCACCCCGACATGGGCCCCTATCCGGCTGGCGCTGCCGTCCGCGCCGACCACGGCCCGCGCGAGCAGCGTCTCGCCGCCCTGCAGGACGACGGCGACGCTGCGCCGGTCCGGCACCGCCGAGCCGTGCTGCTCGACGCGCTGCACGGTGACGCCCGTGCGCAGCTCGGCGCCCGCCTTCTGCGCGTGCTCGACGAGCTGCTGGTCGAACTCAGGCCGGTTGATGAGCCCAAACAGCATCTGCTTGGAGCGGCGGGTCCGGGTGAAGCGGCCGTTGCTGGAGAACGTCACCGCGTGCACCCGGTCCCGGAAGGGCAGCTCGAAGCCGGGCGGGAGCGAGTCGCGCGAGGGGCCGATGATGCCGCCGCCGCACGTCTTGTAGCGCGGCAGCTCCGCCTTCTCCAGCACCAGCACGCGCCGTCCGGCGACCGCCGCCGCGTACGCGGCCGAGGCCCCTGCGGGTCCCGCGCCCACCACGACGACGTCCCACACCTGCCGTACGTCGTCCGCCGAAGAGTTCTCGCTGCTCACGATGGTCTACTGCTCCCGATCAAGCCGCCGCCTGCTGCTGTCCCCCCGCATCCTACGGCGGGCATCGTCGCAGGCTGCTGTGGGAGGATCACACCACTCATACGTACAACGTCGCACCCACAAGGAGCGTGCCCATGTCGTCGAATCCGGTCGCCGAGACCGTCGCCTCGCTGACGCCCAGGGCGCGGGCGGAGCTCGCCGAGCTGGTGGCCTTCAAGTCGGTGGCGGACTTCGACCAGTTCCCGAAGAGCGAGAGCGAGGACGCCGCCCGCTGGGTCGTCGACGCGCTCACCGCCGAGGGCTTCGAGGACGTGGCCCTGCTGGACACCCCCGACGGCACGCAGTCGGTCTACGGCCACCTGCGCGGACCCGAGGGCGCGAAGACGGTCCTGCTGTACGCCCACTACGACGTGCAGCCCCCGCTGGACGAGGCCGCGTGGAGCACCCCGCCCTTCGAACTGACCGAGCGCGACGGCCGCTGGTACGGGCGCGGCGCCGCCGACTGCAAGGGCGGCGTGATCATGCACCTGCTCGCCCTGCGCGCGCTGAAGGCGAACGGTGGCATACCGGTCCACGTGAAGGTGATCGTCGAGGGCTCGGAGGAGATGGGCACGGGCGGCCTGGAGCGGTACGCCGAGGAGCACCCGGACCTGCTGGAGGCCGACACCATCGTGATCGGCGACGCGGGCAACTTCCGTGTCGGGCTGCCGACGGTGACCTCGACGCTGCGCGGTATGACCATGGTGCGCGTGCAGATCGACACGCTCGAGGGCAACCTGCACTCCGGCCAGTTCGGCGGGGCCGCGCCGGACGCGCTCGGCGCGCTGATCCGCGTACTGGACTCGCTGCGCGCGGAGGACGGTTCGACGACGGTGGACGGCCTGACCGGCGAGTCGTCGTGGGAGGGGCTGCAGTACGACGACGACCAGTTCCGCAAGGACGCCAAGGTCCTCGACGGCGTCGAGCTGATCGGCTCGGGCACGGTCGCCGACCGCATCTGGGCGCGCCCGGCCGTCACGGTGCTCGGCATCGACTGCCCGCCGGTCGTCGGCGCCACCCCGTCCGTGCAGGCGAGCGCGCGGGCGCTGATCAGCCTGCGGGTGCCGCCGGGTGTGGACGCGGCCGAGGCGACCAAGCTGCTCCAGGCCCATCTGGAGACGCACACGCCGTGGGGCGCCCGGGTGCGCACCGAGCAGGTCGGCCAGGGCCAGCCGTTCCGCGCCGACACCGGCAGCCCGGCGTACCAGGCGATGGCGGACGCGATGGCGGTGGCCTACCCCGGCCAGGAGATGCAGTACGCCGGCCAGGGCGGCTCGATCCCCCTGTGCAACACCCTCGCCGCGCTCTACCCCCACGCGGAGATCCTCCTCATCGGCCTGAGCGAGCCGGAGGCCCAGATCCACGCCGTGAACGAGAGCGTGTCCCCGCGGGAACTGGAGCGCCTTTCGGTCGCCGAGGCACTGTTCCTGCGCAACTACGCGGCGAGTTGAGCGCGCGGGCGCCAAGGACGACAACCATGCCCCACACCTCGCGCCTCGCCGCCCACACGGACATCGCCACGTCCCTCGCCCTGTGCTCCGACCACGAACTCGCGGCGCTGGTGGCGTCGGGCAGGCCGCTCGGCAGCGGGATCGGCGGCCGTTCGACACTGGTCGAGGTGGACGGCAGACGGGTCTTCGTGAAGCGGGTGCCGCTCACCGATGTCGAGCGGCACCCGGAAAATCGTCGCTCCACGGCCAACCTGTTCGGCATGCCGCCGTACTGCCACTACGGCATCGGCAGCGTCCCCAGCCCGGGCCTCGGCGCCTGGCGGGAACTCGCCGTGCACGAGATGACCACCAACTGGGTGCTGGCGGACGCGTTCTCGGGCTTTCCGCTGCTGCACCACTGGCGGGTCCTGCCCGAGTCCGAGCACCACTTCCCGGCCGAACTGGCGGATGTGGAAGGGGCAGTGGAGTACTGGGGCGGCGAGCCCGGGCCCCGCCGGCGGATCGAGGCCCTGCGGACGGCTTCCGCGAGCGTCGCGCTGTTCCTGGAGTACGTCCCGCAGACCCTGCACGACTGGCTGCGCGCCCGGCTCGCGGCCGGCGACGCGGAGGGCCCCTGCCGGCTGGTGGAGCAGGGGCTGGCGGCCGTCACGTCCTTTCTGTACGCGCGCGAACTGCTGCACATGGACGCGCACTTCGGGAACATCCTCACCGACGGCCGCCGTCTCTACCTCTCCGACTTCGGTCTCGCCCTCTCCTCACGTTTCCGCCTCACGCCACCCGAGCGCGAGTTCTTCGACCGGCACCGTGACTACGACCGGGGCTACACCTCCCTGTACCTGGTCCTCTGGCTCGTCACCGAGTTGTACGGCCACCGCGGCGAGGAACGGTCCGCCTTCATCCGCGCGTGCGCCGACGGCGCCCGGCCCGAGGGCATCCCGCAGGCCGCCGCCGCGGTGATCGCCCGGCACGCGCGGACGGCCGCTGCGATGGACGCGTTCAGCAGGAGGTTCCAGGAGGAGAGCAGGCTGACGCCGCTGCCGTACGACGTCCTGGGTCACGGCGCCGGAACGCCCGCCTCCAGGTAGAGCGCCGCCCCGCGTTCCCGCGCCCGCAGCGCCCAGCGCAGCCGCTCGTAGCGCACCGGCGGCAGCAGTTCCGCGGCCTCCTCCTCGGTGACGAAGCGCCAGTCGCGCAGCTCGGGTCCGGGCAGCAGGAGGCGTTCGGCCTCGCCGGAGTCGAGCCGGCCGCCGTCGAAGAGGAGGCGCAGTCCGCCGTAGCCCGGGGGCGAGGGCCGCTCCCAGTCGACGACCAGGAGGCTCGGCACGTCGTCGAGCCGTATCCCCGTCTCCTCGGCGACCTCGCGCATGCCCGCGCGCGCGGGCGCCTCGCCGGGTTCGACGACGCCGCCGGGGAACTCCCAGCCGGCCTTGTACGTGGGGTCGACGAGCAGCACCCGGTCCTCCTCGTCGAAGAGCAGCACGCCCGCGGCCAGGGTCTCGGCGGTGGGCTCGGGCGTCTGCACGATGTCGCAGACGGACACGGCACCGCTGCCGACGGCCTCGGCGATCCGTACGGCGGTCTCGTACGGCGTCATGCCACTGTTGTCGACGGGGTAGGCGTCGGCGGTGAGCCAGGCGGCGAGCGCGGCGCGGTACGGCTCTATGTGGTCGTACGCCCACTGCCGGACACGCATCTCGCCGTCAGGCAGGTCGGGCGGGATCTCCCGCCCGGCTATTCGCTCGCGCAGGATCGTTTCCGCCGGGGCGAGGAGCAGATGATGGACGGTGATGCGGCGGGCGGCGAGGCCGCCGAAGATCTCGTCGCGGTACTCCTGGCGCAGCAGGGTCATCGGGACCACGAGGGTCCCGCCGAGCTCGGCGTACAGCGCGGCCGCCGTGTCGATCACGAGACGTCGCCAGATCGGCAGGTCCTGGAAGTCGCCGACCTCCGTGAGGTGTTTGGGCGGGAGCAGGTGGGTGAGTGCTCCGCCAATGACCTCGGGGTCGAAGAGCGTGCTGTTCGGGATCAGCTCGATCAGTTCCCGTGCGGTGGTGGTCTTCCCCGCACCGAACGCACCGTTGATCCAAACGATCACGTTTCCCCCTCTTCTGTTGGCCCCCTGTGGCTTGCCCGCTCCACCCTGCCACGGAAACCAGCTCCCGTAGAGGGCGCATGACGACGGCGCCGCCCTCCGCTCCGCTGCGGGGTACGGCGCCGTGTGCTCGGCTCGGCGGGCTCGTCAGCCCTTCTTCTTCCCCTGCTTTCCGTGCGGGGCGTCGTTCACTGCCCGGTCCGTTTCGCGGTTGATCGCCCCGCCGAAGGTGTCCAGCGCCTGGTTCACGTTGATCCCGGCGAGCTTGGTCGGAGCGGTCGTGCCCAGGCCGGCGAGCTTGTTCTTGCCGCTCATGTCCAGGCCGGCGGCCTTGATCTGACCACCGGTGCCGGGCAGCCCGGCCGACGGGGACCCGGTGCCGGAGTTTCCGGAGGGCTCGGCCGAGTGGGACGGGGTGACCGCCGCGACGACGAATCCGGTGGCCAGGGAGGCGATGGCGAGCATGCTGCGCTTCTTCATGGCCGGTTCAACTGTGAAACGGCCCCGGGGTCACGCCCCACCCCCGGACGAACCGGACAAGGACGCAACCTCCGCCCCGATCCGCCCCCGTGCGCGCCGACCCCGACGCCGCCGTACGAGATCGCGGGCCGCCTCCGGCCAGCGGGCGTACGCGAAGTCGAAGCCTTCGTCGAGCAGGCGCCCGGGGACGACCCGTCGGCTCTTCAGCAGCAGTTCGGTGTCCGAGCGCAGCGCGAACGCGCCGATCTCGGCCATCCACTTCGTCGCGGGCAGGCCCACGGGGACGCCCCACGCGGAGCGCAGGTCCCGCATGAAGGCGCGCTGGGGCAGGGGTTCCGGGGCGGCCAGGTTCACCGGCCCGCGCAGATCGTCCCGCCCGATCAGGAACTCGACCGCGCGGACGAAGTCCTGGTCGTGGATCCACGAGACGTACTGTCCGCCGCCCGCCACGGGGCCGCCGAGGCCCAGCCGCGCCAGCCCCAGCAGGACGTCGAACACGCCGCCGCGATCGGGGCTCATCACCATGGCGGAGCGCAGCGCGACCTTGCGGGTGTGCGGCGTGTCGGCCACCTCCTGGGCCCGCTCCCAGGACCTGGCGATCTCGACGCTGTAGGACCAGTAGCCCGGCACATCGGGCTCGCTGCCGCCGACGATGCCGGTCGCCTCGTCGTTGGGGGCGTCGAAGCGGTGGGCGTAGAGGGTGGCCGTGCTCATCTGCAGCCAGACCCGGGGCGGCCGGGCTGCGCCGGCGATCGCCTCACCCACGACCTCGGTGGAGCGCACCCGCGAATCCATCATGGCCCGCAGGTTGTCCGGGGTGTAACGGCAGCTCACGCTGCGCCCTGCCAGGTTGATCACGACGTCGCTGCCGTCGATCTCCTCGGCCCACGGGCCCCACGACTCACCGTCCCACCGGACCTCACCGTCGCGCGTGGGCCGCCTGGTCAGGACGACGACCTCATGGCCCGCGCGGCTCAGCGCGCGGTTCAGGATCGTGCCCACCTGCCCGGTTCCTCCGGGAATCACTATCTTCATCGGCTCCCCCTCGGGTGTGGGAACGAGCCTAGCGCAGTTTCTTGAACGTGTTCAAAAGCAGGTCGTGGTGTCGTGCGTCACGTCACCTTCCAGGGACAGACCACTTCTGGCCGGAGCGCTCACCGCGGGCCTGCTGTGCGCCACGGAGTCGCCACCCCCCGCGGCGCCCGTCGCACCCGCTCTGGACGACGGCCTCGAGCGTCGGCGGCGCGTGCGAGACGGCCACTGCGCAGGTCGGGCTCGACGCCGAGGAGGGCGCGTGGCCGCTTCGACCGGGGTCCTCAGCAATGCGATGGCGGCCCGGCCGATCGCGGCGGATGTGAGCGGGGTGCGGGTCGTCCGGCTCGTTGTCACTGATGGCGGCGACGGCATCACCTCGGACCACGGGGACTGGGCGGAGGCTCGGTTGGGTATGCCTGCGGCGGCCTGTGCGGGTTCGGTGGGGGCGGGCGTTGCGCACTGCTCGCCGTCGGGGGTCGGGGCCGCGCCGGGGTGTCCGTCCTCGGTCGGGCGGTTGCCGTCGGGCGGGGGGGTGACGTCTTTTGACGCCCGCCGCTGCGGGCGGACACCCCCCGGCACGTCCCCTGCTCGCCGTTGCGCCGGTGCGGCGCCGCGGGACTCTAGCCTGCGAGTGAACGTTCCGGCGTCACACCCTTGCCGCTGTCGGGTCCGCCTTCCGTGTGAGGGCGGCGGCCGCGGCTCCGACCAGGCCCGCGTCCGTTCCCATCTGGGCCGGCGTGATCTTCAGGCGCTGCACGAAGGACAGGGTGGCGTAGTCGGTCAGCGCCTTGCGGAGCGGCGTGAAGAGGACGTCGCCCGCCTTGCCCACGCCCCCGCCGATCACGGCGATGTCGATCTCGACCAGGGTCGCGGTGGCCGCGATCCCGGCGGCCAGGGCCTGGGCGGCGCGCTCGAAGGAGGCCACGGCGACCGGGTCGCCGTCGCGTGCGGCGGTGGCCACCGCGGCGGCGGAGGTGTCGCCGTCCGGGCCGGGCCGCCAGCCGTTCTCGAGCGCCCGCCGGGCGATGTTGGGGCCGCTTGCGATGCGCTCCACGCAGCCGCGCGAACCGCACGGGCACTCGTCGCCCTCCAGGTCGACGCTGATGTGGCCGATGTGGCCCGCGTTACCGGTGGGGCCGGGGTGCAGGCGGCCGTTCAGGACCAGGCCACCGCCGACGCCCGTGGAGACGACCATGCAGAGTGCGTTGTCGTGGCCCCGGGCCGCTCCCTGCCAGTGTTCGGCCGCCGTGATGGCGACTCCGTCGCCGATCAGTTCGACGGGCAGCCCGCCGGCCGCCTCCCGGACTCGCCGGACCAGCGGATAGTCACGCCAGCCGGGCACGTTCACCGGGCTCACGGTGCCCGCCGAGGCGTCCACCGGGCCCGCGCTGCCGATGCCGAGGGCCGTGGCGTGTTCCCACAGGGGCGATGCGGTCAGTTCGCCGACCACCTCCTCTACGGCCCGCATCACCGTCTCGCCGTCCTTCTGTGCGGGCGTCGAGCGCTGCGCTCGGACGACGATCTGGCCGTGGCCGTCCACCAGCGCTCCGGCGATCTTGGTGCCGCCGATGTCGAGCGCAGCCACGAGGTCGGTGTGCATCAGTGTCAGTTCTCCCCGTCAACCATTGGGATCTCCCCGTACGAGCACGGGTATTGGCGAGCCGGTCTCGCGGTGGGGGCGCAGGCCGGAGAATGCGGTGGACAGTGTCTCCCGGATCTGACAACGTTGTCCAGGCTCTATGCTCGACGCCACATCCTCATACAAACCCATGGACCGACGCATCCCCGTGGACGACAACAGGACAGGACAGCGCATCGTGCCCGAGACCATTCGCCGATCCGACCGCGCTCCCGACAACCGCTACGGCAACCGTCCGACCATGAAGGACGTCGCGGCACGGGCCGGAGTCGGTCTGAAAACCGTCTCGCGCGTGGTCAACGGTGAGCCCGGTGTCACCCCGGAGACGGAGCGCCGCGTCCAGGAGGCCATCGAGGCGTTGGGCTTCCGCCGCAACGACAGCGCGCGGGTGCTGCGCAAGGGCCGTACGGCCAGCATCGGCCTGGTCCTGGAGGATCTCGCGGACCCTTTCTACGGCCCGCTCAGCCGGGCGGTGGAGGAGGTCGCCCGGGCGCACGGCGCCCTGCTCATCAACGGCTCCAGCGCCGAGGACCCGGACCGCGAGCAGGAGCTGGCGCTGGCGCTGTGCGCGCGGCGGGTGGACGGGCTGGTGGTCATTCCGGCCGGTGACGACCACCGCTACCTGGAGCCCGAGCTCAAGGCGGGCGTCGCCACCGTCTTCGTCGACCGCCCGGCCGGGAAGATCGACGCCGACTGCGTCCTGTCCGACAACCACGGCGGCGCCCGCGACGGCGTCGCCCACCTCATCGCGCACGGCCACCGCCGGATCGGGTTCATCGGCGACATGCCCCGCATCCACACGGCCGCCGAGCGGCTGCGCGGCTACCGGGCCGCCATGGAGGACGCGGGGATACCGGTGGCGGACTCCTGGATGTCCCTGGGCGTCACCGATCCGGAGCGGGTGCGCCGGGCGGCCGAGGAGATGCTCACCGGTCCCTCCCCCGTCACCGCGATCTTCGCGGGCAACAACCGTGTGACGGTCACCGTGATCCGGGTCCTCGCCGAGCAGACCCGCCGCGTCGCCCTCGTCGGCTTCGACGACATCGAACTCGCCGATCTGCTGCAGCCGGGCGTCACCGTCGTCGCCCAGGACGCCGCGGCCCTCGGCCGTACCGCCGCCGAGCGCCTGTTCCGCCAGCTCGACGGCACCCTGATCACCTCCGAGCGCATCGAGCTGCCGACGCGACTGATCACCCGCGGCTCGGGCGAGCTGCCGCCGGAGAACTGAGCCGCCCATGAGCGACCGCAGCCTTCAGGCGCTTGGCCTGGCCGAGGCGCCGCGCGATCATCCGCTGCTCTACCCGGGCGCCTGGCCGTCGGACTCCGGGCTTCTCGACGGCGACCGGCTGCTGCCGCTGGACCGCCTGGTGTACGACGACCGCGTGCCCGTCCTCGCGGTCGGCTCCAACGCCTGCCCCGGCCAACTGCGGTGCAAGATGGACGCGTTCGGCGTCGCCTCGCCGCTGCCGATGGTCAAGACACGGGTGACGGGCCTGGAGGTCGGCGTCTCCGCGCATGTGAGCCGCATGGGCTATGTGTCGGCGTCGCCGTTCCACGCGCCGGGCCACGCACGGGAGTTGTTCCTCACCTGGCTCGACGACGAGCAGCTCGAGGTGATCGACGCGAGCGAGGGGGTGCCGCTGCCGGACGGCCACTACGGCCGTGCCTGGCTGCCGGCGTCCGAGGTGCGGATCGAGCTGGCGGACGGCACCACGCTTCCCGGCGCCTTCGCGTACGTCAACCGCCATGGCGTCCTGCGCGACGGCGCCGGAGCGCCGCGCACCCATCCCGGACAGCGTCCGCTGCTCACCGAACTCCTGGTGGGCTCGGCCCGGTTGAGGGAGCTGTTCGGTGTCACCCCCGAGGAGTTCTGCGCGCGGGCGCGGGCCGACGCGGAGCTGTGCGAGCGGGGCACTTCGCTGTTCGCTCGGGAGAAGCTGGTGACCGTCTCCGGGCTGGAGGGATACCTCCGGGCCGAGCGGCCCTGAGGTCAGCAGACCGGGAGTCCGGGCACCGGCTCGTCGTTGTCGCCGCCCTCGATGTAGACGTCGCTGACGTAGACGTTGGTGTTGCCACTGTCGTCGTCGGTCCTGGCCCACCAGACGTTGGTCCACTCGCCGTAGGTCTCGCGGCGGCCCAGGTTCTGCTGGCAGTAGAAGTAGTTGGTGCCCGCTTTGAGGACGCCGACCTCGGTGCCGGAGGCGGTGTAGGACTTGGCGGTCCGCCAGACCTGGCAGTTGTACTTGCCGCCGCCGATGGAGTGGCAGGACGGGGTCGGTGTGCTGTCGCCGCCACCCGTGGTTCCGCCGCCGCCCGTCGTGCCCGAGCCGCCGGAGGTGCCGCCACCGCCCGTGGTGCCGCCGTCACCGGAACCGCCGCCCGTGGTGCCCCCGGTGGTGCCGCCCTCGCCGGAGGTCTTGGTCGGGGCCGAGGTGGTGGGCCGGTCCGTGGGATCGCTCTGCGCGCCGCGGCTCGGGGACTTGGTCGCGTCGGGGGACTTCTCGTCGTCCTTCTCGGTCGGGCCGGACTCGTTGGAGCGGTCGGCGTCGGGACTACCGTCCGCCGCGGCGGACGTGCCCCGCGAGGTGGAGGAGGACACGTCCTGCGCCCCGGTCTTGGCGTCGCCCTTGTTGTTCACCACGGCGACGGTGACCCCGGCCGCCGCGAGGACGACGATGACGGCCACGGCGGCGAGCAGGGCGCGGCCCTTGCGCCGGGAGGGCGTACCGGAGGAGGTGGCCATGGGGCCGGTGGCGTCCCGGTCGTGCGGCGGGGCGGGCGTGCCGAAGCCGTGCTGGTGCGGTCCGGCCGGGCCCTGGGTGCTGCCGTACGGCGACATGGGCGGTTGGCCGGGGGTGGCGGCCTGGCCGGGATGACCGGGGGTGGCGGCCTCGCCGGGATGACCGGGGGTGGCGGCCTCGCCGGGATAGCCGGGGGTGGCGGCCTCGCCGGGATGGCCAGGGTCGGCGGCTTGGCCGGGATGGCCGACAGCGCCGAACCCCTGGGCCGGCGCCGTGCCTGGGCCGGGAGTGACGGGTCCCTGTCCCGGAGCGCCGTGTCCCTGCCCCGGAGCGCCCGGCCCCTGCCCCGGAGCGCCGGGCCCCTGCGCTGCCGATGGCGCGACCCCGAAGCGCGGTGCCCCAGGGAGGTCGGACGCGGGCACGCCCTGCACCGGAGTGTCGCCGCCCGGGGACACCTGACCCCCGGACGCCGCCGGACCGGGCTGCCCCTCGTGCCCCACCCATGCCGCAGACCCGAAACCCGCCGCCCCCGGGAGGCCGGGCCCGGACGACACACCCTGCACCGGAGTGTCGCCACCCGGGGACGCCTGCCCCTCGGACGCCGCCGGGCCGGGCTGGCCCTCGTGGCTCGCCGGTGCCGTGGGGACGGAGGCGGGCGGCACCGAGGGGACGCTGCGTTCGGTGTCCCCGGGGCCGGAGCGCGCGGGATCGCGGAGTGCGGTCGTCGGTGCGTCCTTGGCACCCGCGTCCGCGACCGCCTGGAGGAGGTCGCGCGCTTCCTCGGGCTCGGGGCGGGACTCGGGCCGCTTGTCCATCAGGCGCTGGAGGACGGGGCCGAGCGGTCCGGCGTTGCCGGGCTCGGGCAGTGGCTCGGTGACGATCGCGGTGAGCGTGGAGAAGGTCGACGTACGGCGGAAGGGCGCGGAGCCCTCCACCGCCGCGTAGAGCGTGGCGCCCAGCGCCCAGACGTCCGAGGACGGGCCCGGATCGCCGCCCTGGGCACGCTCGGGGGCCAAGTAGTCCAGGGAACCGACGAGATGGCCGGTGCGGGTCAGGTTGGTGGCCGAGCCGTCGCCGGGGTCCTCCATCGTCGCGATGCCGAAGTCGGTGAGCACGACGCGACCAGAGGGCTCCAGCAGGATGTTGCCGGGCTTGACGTCACGGTGCAGGACACCGGCCCGGTGGGCGGCGGCCAGCGCGTCCATGACCTTCGCGCCGATGCCGGCCGCCTCGCGCGGGCCGATGGTGCCGCGCTCGCGCAACACGGCTTCCAGGGACGGGCCCTCCACCAACTCCATGACGATGAGCGGGCGTCCGTCGACCTCGGCGACGTCGTGCACGGCCACGACGCCCGGATGCCGCACCCTGGCCGCCGCGCGGGCCTCGCGCTGCATTCGCAGCCGCAGATCCGCGAGTTCGGGCCCGTCCGCGTCCGAGTAGGTGCGCAGTTCCTTGACGGCGACCTCACGGCCGAGGACTTCGTCGAGGGCCCGCCAGACCACGCCCATACCGCCGCGTCCGAGCTGGGCCACGACGCGATAGCGCCCGGCCAGCAGCCGGCCGGCCTCGTCCGCCCGTCCGTTCTCCCCCGAAGACACCGCTGCCCCGTTCCTGTGACCCGTCATTGCGTTCGTACAGAGTACGGGGCCGGGGTGACGACACCAGTTGGCGGAGACGGATGTGACCGGCCCGCTACTTGGCAGAGACCGTCAGGTCGCCGCGCCGGGGCGCCGCGAATCCCTCCAGATCCGCACGGGTCAGACCGGTCAGCCGGGCGACCTCGGCGACGTCGAGGGCGCCGCAGTCCAGGCCGCGCAGCAGATAGCCGCTGAGGGCCTTGGCGGTGGCGGGCTCGTCCATGACGTCGCCGCCGGTCCGGCTGACGTACCGGGCGAGGCGGCCCGCCGCCTGCTCGAAGCCCTCGCGGTAGAAGGCGAACACGGCCGCGTACCGGGTCGGGATGTGACCGGGGTGCATGTCCCAGCCCTGGTAGTAGGCGCGGGAGAGCGCCCGTCGTGTGAGGCCGTAGTGCAGTCGCCAGGCGTCGTGGACCTTCTCGGTCGTACCGACCGGCAGGACGTTCGTCGAGCCGTCCGAGACGCGTACGCCGGTGCCCGCGGCGGCGACCTGCATGATCGCCTTGGCGTGGTCGGCGGCCGGGTGGTCGCTGGCCTGGTAGGCGGCGGAGACGCCGAGGCAGGCGCTGTAGTCGAAGGTGCCGTAGTGCAGTCCGGTGGCGCGCCCCTCGGCGGCCTGGATCATGCGGGCGACGGTGGCGGTGCCGTCGGTGCCCAGGATGGACTGGCTGGTCTCGATCTGGATCTCGAAGCCGATCCTGCCGGGCTCGAGGCCGCGCGCCTTCTCGAAGGCCTCCAGTAGCCGGACCATGGCGGTGACCTGCTCGGGGTAGGTCACCTTGGGCAGTGTGAGCACCAGCCCGTCGGGCAGCCCGCCGGACTCCATCAGGCCGGTGAGGAAGATGTCGAGGGTGCGGATGCCTCGGTCGCGTACGGGCGCCTCCATGCACTTCATGCGGATGCCCATGTACGGCGCCGCCGTGCCGTTCTCGTACGCCTCGGCGATCAGCCGTGCCGCACGGGCGGCCGTCTCGTCCTCCTCGGCGTCCGGGCGGGGGCCGTAGCCGTCCTCGAAGTCGACGCGCAGGTCCTCGATGGGCTCGCGCTCCAGCTTGGCGCGCACGCGCGTGTACACGGGCTCGGCGAGTTCGTCGGACAGGCCGAGGACGGCGGCGAAGGAGGCGGCGTCCGGGGCGTGTTCGTCGAGGAGGGTGAGGGCCTTCTCGCCCCAGGTCCGGATGGTGTCGGCGGCGAAGGCGTCGCCGGGGACGTAGACGGTGTGCACGGGCTGGCGGGTGCCGGGGTCGCCGGGGTAGCGGCGCTCCAGCTCGGCGTCGACCGGCGCGAGGGAGGCGCTGATCTCCTCGCTGACGGCGCCCGCGAGGCTCGTCGCCACCTTCTCCTGCTGGCCCTGGCCCATTCCACACCCTCCTGATTTCCACTATGCGGAATCAACAATCCGTAGAATGAAGTTATCCGGGGACTTCCGCCCGGTCAACACCATGTCCACGGGGAGCCACTCCCCCATCTCGCCATGTTCACGCTCATCTCAGGACGCGGTATCACAGTTGCATACGCACGCCTCGCACGACTCGTCCGGCAGTTCCCACCGAAGGAGCCTGAAGTGCCGAACCACAGCCGAGTCACGCGCCGCCTGGGCCTGAAAGCCGCGCTGGCCGCCGCGGTCACCGCGCCCCTCTCCAGTACAGCACTGCCCACGTCCACCGCCGCGGCAGGCGAGCGTCCGCCCCGTGGCCACCTGCGGGTCATGTCCTTCAACCTGCGCTTCGCGAGCACGACGCAGCCCCATAGCTGGGCCGTGCGCAGACCGGTGATGCGCGAGCTGCTGCGCCGCGAGGCCCCGCATGTCATCGGCACCCAGGAGGGGATCTTCTCCCAGCTCCTGGACATCGACTCCGACCTCGGCCCGCGCTACGACTGGGTCGGCACCGGCCGGCTGCACGGCAGCCGCGACGAATCCATGGCGATCTTCTACGACGCCCGGCGCCTGCGCCCGACCGAGTACGACCACTTCTGGCTCTCCGGCACCCCGGCCGTGATCGGCTCCAACACCTGGGGGGCTCGCTTCGCCCGTATGGTCACCTGGGTCCGCTTCCGCGATCTGTCCGACGACGGGCGGGAGTTCTACGCCCTCAACACCCACTTCGACCATGTGAGCCAGTACGCGCGCGAGCGCAGCGCCTCGCTCATCGCCGAGCGGATCGCCGGGTTCGACCGCTCGCTGCCGGTGCTGGTGACCGGCGACTTCAATGTCGCCGCCCACAAGAACGCGGTGTACGACTCGCTGCTCGACGCCGGTCTCGTCGACACCTGGGACACCGCGCGCGAGCGCAGCGCGCTGTACGCGACCTTCCACGGCTACCAGCCGCTGACCCCGGACGGCGACCGCATCGACTGGATCCTGAGCACGCCCGGTGTCACGGCGCACCGGGCGGTGATCAACACGTTCTCCGACGACGGCCAGTTCCCGAGCGACCATCTGCCGGTGCAGGCGTTGCTGACCCTGGGATGACACGAGGCCCCCGTGACCGGCTGCACAGTCGCGGGGGCCTCGCTGTGCCTGCTCGGGGATCAGCCCTTGCGGGTCTTGATCTCCTCGGTCAGGGCCGGGACGACGTCGAAGAGGTCGCCGACCACGCCGTAGTCGACCAGCTCGAAGATCGGGGCCTCGGCGTCCTTGTTGATCGCCACGATCGTCTTCGAGGTCTGCATACCGGCGCGGTGCTGGATCGCGCCCGAGATACCGGAGGCGATGTACAGCTGCGGGGACACGCTCTTGCCGGTCTGGCCGACCTGGTTGGTGTGCGGGTACCAGCCCGCGTCCACCGCGGCACGCGAGGCACCCACGGCCGCGCCCAGGGAGTCGGCCAGCGCCTCGATGATCGCGAAGTTCTCCGCGCCGTTGACGCCACGGCCACCGGAGACCACGATCGCGGCCTCGGTCAGCTCCGGACGCCCGGTCGACTCACGCGGCGTACGGCCGGTGACCTTGGTGCCGGTCGCCTGCGCGGAGAAGGTCACGGACAGCGCCTCGACCGCACCGGCGGCCGGGGCGGCCTCCACGGCCGCGCTGTTCGGCTTGACCGTGATGACCGGGGTGCCCTTGCTGACGCGGGACTTGGTGGTGAAGGACGCGGCGAACACCGACTGGGTGGCCACCGGGCCCTCGTCGCCGGCCTCCAGGTCGACGGCGTCGGTGATGATGCCGGAGCCGATGCGCAGCGCCAGACGCGCGGCGATCTCCTTGCCCTCGGCGGAGGACGGCACCAGGACGGCGGCCGGGGAGACGGCCTCGAAGGCGGCCTGCAGGGCGTCGACCTTGGGGACGACCAGGTAGTCGGCGTACTCGGACGCCTCGTGGGTGAGAACCTTGACCGCGCCGTGCTCGGCGAGGGTGTCGGCGGTGTCGGCGGCGCCGTTTCCGAGGGCGACGGCGACCGGCTCGCCGACGCGGCGGGCCAGGGTCAGCAGCTCCAGGGTGGGCTTGCGGACGGCACCGTCCACGTGGTCGACGTAGACGAGAACTTCAGCCATGGGAATGCTCTCCTGCTTGCGAAACTTGAGGGGCGGTCAGCGAAGTCGAGCTCAGATGAACTTCTGGCTCGCGAGGAACTCAGCGAGCTGCTTGCCGCCCTCGCCCTCGTCCTTGACGATCGTGCCGGCGGTGCGGGCCGGGCGCTCGGCCGCGGCGTCCACGACGGTGTAGGCACCCTCGAGACCGACCTCCTCCGCCTCGATGTCGAGGTCGGACAGCTCCCAGGACTGAACCGGCTTCTTCTTGGCGGCCATGATGCCCTTGAAGGAGGGGTAACGCGCCTCGCCCGACTGGTCGGTGACCGACACGACGGCCGGCAGCGACGCCTCGAGCTGCTCGGAGGCGGCGTCACCGTCCCGGCGGCCCTTGACCGTGCCGTCCTCGACGGAGACCTCGGACAGCAGGGTGACCTGCGGGACGCCCAGGCGCTCGGCCAGCAGCGCCGGTACGACGCCCATGGTGCCGTCGGTGGAGGCCATGCCGGAGATCACCAGGTCGTAGCCGGCCTTCTCCACGGCCTTGGCCAGCACCAGCGAGGTCCCCAAGGCGTCGGTGCCGTGCAGGTCGTCGTCCTCGACGTGGATCGCCTTGTCCGCACCCATGGACAGGGCCTTGCGCAGCGCGTCCTTGGCGTCCTCCGGACCCACCGTCAGCACGGTGATCTCCACGTCGTCGTCGGAGTTCTCCGAGATCTGCAGCGCCTGCTCGACCGCGTACTCGTCGAGCTCGGAGAGCAGACCGTCCACGTCGTCCCGGTCGACGGTCAGGTCATCGGCGAAGTGCCGGTCGCCAGTGGCGTCGGGCACGTACTTCACAGTGACAACGATCCTCAAGCTCACGCCGGCTCTCCTACTGCGTCGACATTTCTCTGCTGCCTACTTGCAGGCAGCATAGGCGCCCCAAGCGGCCGATCCCGTCCGGGGCGACCCGCGCCCCGAGCGAAATATTACTCGTCAGTACACCCAGTTCATCCCCGCTAAGCAAGCGCTTTGAACTGTGACCTTTGCAACGCAGCGTAATCGGAATTCGACGGCTTCGCAGAACCGCGGAACGCCGGTTCGCTCACAGAGGTCCGGTGACCTCAGTCACGCAGGCCGTTGAACCTGCCCTGGTGGTACACGAGCGGCTGTCCGGGACCCGTGGGGTCGCCCAGGACGACCTCGGCCAGCACGATGCGGTGATCGCCCGCCGGTACGCGCCCCACGACCCGGCACACCATCCAGGCCGGGACGTCGTCGAGCAGCGGAACGCCTGCGGGGCCCTCGCGCCAGGCCGTGGGCGGGCCGAAACGGTCGGCGCCGCTGCGGGCGAAGGTGGCGGCCAGCTCCTGTTGGTGCTCGCCGAGTATGTGGACACCGACGTGGTCCGTGGCGGCTATCGCGGGCCAACTGGAGGCACCGGTGCCGATGCCGAAGGAGAGCATCGGGGGCTCGGCGGAGACCGAGGTGAGGGAGGTAGCGGTGAAGCCGACCGGGCCCGTCTCACCGCGGGCCGTGATCACGGCCACTCCGGCGGCATGGCGCCGGAAGACCGAGCGGAGCAGCTCGGGAGAGGCGAGCCGAGGGGTGCCGAGGCCGGAGATGGCCGTCATGGAGTTGTCCTTCTGCGAGGAGAGACGTGGGGATCCGTGGCCGTTCAACAGCTCGGACAGCACGCGCTCGCGGTGCGGGCCAGATCGACGTGGGCCCGACCGTGGAGAAGGAGTTCCTCAGGCATACGGTCAGGCTGACGATAGCTGGTGCACACAGTCAAGTATGTTCCGCGATGTGGGAGATGACTCACCCTCGTGTCACGCCCTCTCAGACCGCTTCCCCCAGGGCGGCGATCACATCCGCCTTGCGCGGCTGACCGGTGGCCCGCCGCACCACGTTGCCGCCGGCGTCGAGGACCAGCACGGTCGGGGTCTTGAGAATGTCGAGCCGGCGGACCAGGTCCAGGTGGTCCTCGGCGTCGATCTCGACATGGGTCACGCCCGGGACCATGCCGGCCACCTCGCCGAGCACCCGCCGGGTGGCCCGGCAGGGCGCGCAGAAGGCGCTGGAGAACTGCACGAGGGTGGCGCGCTCGCCGAGTTCGGTGCCCAACTCGGCCGCCCCGAGCCGCTTTCCGTCGTCGCGCCCGCGCACCCTTACTCTCCCGCTCCGCCGCCGATGCAGCACTCCGTAGGCGCTCGCCGCCGCGAGCACCGCCACGCACACCACAAGTCCGGTCATCACCCTGCTCAAGCGTTCACGGGACCGCAATGATTCCCGGCTCCCCCAAAGCCTTTCCCATGCGGAATGCTTGATTCATGGACATCGATGTGAGAGGGCCGCGCTTCGGGGCGGCCGTCACGACCGTGGTGCTCGCGGTCGTTCTGGTCACCGGCAGCGCCTGGCTGCTGGCCTGGCAGACGCTGGCGTTCGCGCTGGGCGCGGCGGGCGGGGTGGCCCGTTCGCCGTACGGCTGGCTGTTCCGCAGGGCCGTGCGGCCGCGGATCGGGCCGCCGACGCAGTTCGAGGCGCCGCAGCCGCCGCGGTTCGCCCAGGCGGTGGGGCTGGTCTTCGCGGGCGTCGGACTGATCGGGTACACGCTCGGGCCGGACTGGCTGGGTCTGGCCGCGACCGGGGCGGCGCTCGCGGCGGCGTTCCTGAACGCCGTCTTCGGCTACTGCCTGGGGTGCGAGATGTACCTGCTGGCACGGCGGTTCACGGCCGCCGCCGGGTAAAGGCGCCGCCAAAATCCGAGGTGGATCAAGGGGTGGACGTGACGAGGATCTCGCCGTTCCCAGGCACTTGGGCTTGGCCCTCGGCCGTTCTTGGGGCACGATCTGCGACAAGCCGTAAACCTACGGCTGCGTAACTTTCCCACTGGGAGCTTCCTTCCCAGGCAGAGAAGGAAGGGTCCACCCCGTCCATGGCAGAGCTTGTCTACCGTCCCGTCGTCGGTTTCGCCCAGACACTGTTCAAGGTGTGGGACCTCAAGATCGACTGCAAGGGGTCGGAGAACATTCCGCGCTCGGGCGGCGCCGTGCTGGTGAGCAACCACATCAGCTATCTGGACTTCGTCTTCAACGGGCTGGCGGCGCTCCCGCAGAAGCGTCTGGTGCGCTTCATGGCGAAGGAGTCCGTGTTCCGGCACAAGATCTCCGGCCCGCTGATGCGCGGTATGAAGCACATCCCGGTGGACCGCAAGCAGGGTGAGGCGGCGTACGCCCACGCGCTGGACTCGCTGAAGTCCGGCGAGATCGTCGGGGTCTTCCCGGAGGCCACGATCTCGCAGTCGTTCACGCTGAAGAGCTTCAAGTCGGGCGCCGCCCGGCTGGCCCAGGAGGCGGGCGTACCGCTGATCCCGATGGCGGTGTGGGGCACCCAGCGGCTGTGGACCAAAGGCCACCCGCGCAACTTCAAGCGCAGCCACATCCCGATCACCATCCGGGTCGGCGAGGCGCTCGAGGCCTCCAAGGACAAGTACGCGGGCGCGATCACCCGCCAGCTCCGCGAGCGCGTCCAGGAACTCCTGGAGGCCGCCCAGCGCGCCTACCCCGTGCGCCCCAAGGACGCGAACGACACCTGGTGGATGCCGGCCCACCTCGGCGGTACGGCGCCGACGCCGGAGCAGGTCCGTGAGGCCGACGCACGCTGAGTGCGGAACCTGCCGGCGTCGGTCGAACGCCGGCAGCGCATGCCGGGGTCAGTTGAAGTAGTGGCCTGCTTCGAGGTCCGCCAGGAGCCCCTGCTGCACGGGCTGCCAGCCCAGTAGTTCGCGGGTCAGCGCGCTGGAGGCCGGCGTGTCCGCCGCGAAGAACGTGCCGAGCCAGCCGAAGTGGCCCGCCGCCTCCTCGCGCGGGATCGAGGTCACCGGAAGGCTCAGGTGCCGCCCGATGACCTCGGCGATGTCGCGCACCGGGACACCCTCGTCGTCGATGCCGTGCAGCCTGCTGCCGGCGGGAGCCTTCTCCAGGGCCATGCGGAAGAGGCGGGCGGCATCGAAGCGGTGCACGGCGGGCCAGCGGTTGGAGCCGTCGCCCGGGTAGGCGGAGACGCCCTTCTCACGGGCGATCTCCACCAGGTGCGGGACGAAGCCGTGGTCACCCTCTCCGTGCACCGACGGCGGGAGCCGCACCACCGAGACCCGTACGCCCCGCTCGGTGAACTCCAAGGCCGTCTGTTCCGACTTGCGGGGCACCGCGTGCGCTCCCGGGTCGACCACGTCCTCCTCCGTGGCGGGGCGACCCGAGGCCAGAGACATGGTGCCGGCGGTGACGGCCAGGGGGCGGTCGCTGCCGGCGAGCGCCTCACCCATCGCCTCGATGGCCCGCTGGTCGGCCCGTGCGGCGGCCGGATAGTTCGAGAAGTCGTGGATGAACGCCAGATGGGCGACGCCGTCCACCGCGCCGGCCGCCTCTCGCAGGCCGTCGAGGTCGTCGAGGTCGCCCCGGTGCACCTCCGCCCCGACCTCCTTAAGCGCCGCGGCGGAACGGTCCGAGCGGGCGAGGCCGAGGACCTGGTGCCCCGCTTCCAGCAGGTCGCGGACGACGGCGGACCCGATGAATCCGGTCGCGCCGGTGACGAAGACACGCACAGGAGAACACTCCTTCAGCAAGGGAAGTCACCAGGCCCGGACGTTTCCGGGCCGGTGGCTCCACCCTGCGAGCACAAGGCGCCGCGGGTCCAAGTCCCGTTTCGCAGCGGGCCATACGTTTCAGGCATCACCGCAGCCCAACGGGCGGTGATGAGGCGTACGTTGGAGAGATGCCCCAGCCGCCGCAGTCCCCGCCGGACCTCGATCTGCGCCTCGTGCGCTACTTCACGGTCGTCGCCGAGCACGGCCACTTCGGCCGCGCGGCCGAGTCCCTGCGCGTCGCCCAGCCGTCGCTGAGCCGGCAGGTCCGCCGGCTGGAGCAGGAGCTGGGCGCCCGGCTGTTCGACCGCACCCCGCGCGGCACCCGGCTCACCGAGGCCGGGGAGGTCTTCCTGCCCCGCGCGCGGGCGCTGCTGCGGTCGGCCGCCGAGGCCACGGCACGCACCCGGGCGGCGGCCCGGCCGAGCAGGTTCACGGTCGGCTACACCACGACGCTCATCGTCACCCCGGCCGTACGCGCCCTGCGCCGCCGCCGTCCCCACGCCGAGGTGCACGCCGTACACCTGCCCTGGGACGAGGCGCGTGCGGCCCTGCTCGAGCACCGGGTGGACGCGGTGGTGACGCGGCTGCCGCTGGTGACCGACGGGCTGGAGGTGACGGTCCTCCACGACGAGCCGCGGGTGCTGATGGTGCCGCTGGACCACCGGCTGGCCGGCAAGGAGTCGGTGACCTTGGACGACATCGCCGACGAGGCCATGCCGCGGGTGCGGGACCAGCCGGTCTGGAACGCCTACTGGCGCATCGATCCGCGGCCCGACGGGCGCCCCGCTCCGGACGGTCCGCTGGTGGAGGCCATGGAGGACAAGTACGAGCTGATCGCCGACGGTCAGGCCGTCGCGATCGTTCCGGCCACCCCGCGCGTGCACACCATCCGCCCCGACCTGACCACGATCCCCCTGGACGGCGTCGACCCGAACCATGTGGTGCTGGCGACGCGCGCCGGGGACCGCGGCCGGCTGGTGGCGGACTTCCGCAAGTGCGCCCGGGACACGCTCGGGCGCCCGGCCGTCAGGACGCCGCAGAACGCACCGTGATCCGTGCCCCAGGGCTGAACTTCTGCAGCAGTTCGGCCAGTTCGGCCGCCGCGGCCTCGACCTCGGCGACCGGCATCGGGGCCATGCCCTCCAGCAGGAAGACGCCGGAAGCGGTCTCCTCGGTGAGCCGGGTGCGCGGCCCCTGGCGCCAGTTCCAGCGGCGGCAGGTCACGCCCGCGTCGTCGCGCCAGACGACCTCACCGGCGCCGGGGTGCTCCACGACCTCCTCGCCCCCGGCCACGGTCACGAAGTCCTCTTCCCCGGTGGCGCGCACCAGCCGCATCCCGCCCTGGATGCGGTCGATGTCCTCGCCGCCGACGGGGATGAGGTGGGCGACGCTGACGGCGTTGTAGACGTCGACGAGCACGTTGATCCGCGGCAGTCCGGTCTCCGACAGAGCCCGCTTGGCGAGCGCCTCCGCCGAGTTGCGGGTGCGCGACGGCTTCGACCCGAACCCGGTGTAGACCTCGCGCCAGGCCGCCATGTGCGGATCCTCGTGCGGGGCACGCCCGTCCAGACGTACGGCGAGCCGGCGGGCCGCGTCGTCGAGGAGCGCGGAACTGGCGTCGGTGCTCGGGCCGTTGACCAGGCCGTATGCCTCGACGGCGACGTGTGTGAAGCCGGGCGCGAGGGCGCGCACCTCGTCGGACACGGTCAGGGAGAGCGTCATCGGCTGCCTCAAAGTGCGGTGGGGAGCGTCTTCCACAGGTGCGGCCGGTCGTGGGCGGCCTTGAGGGCGCTGAGGACGGCCGGGTGCGGTTCAGCATACAGGACCGGGTAGTCCAACTCGTTGGACTCCGGGTCGGGCGTGAAGGCCAGCCGCTCGCCGTCGAGCGAGAACTGTGCGTCCACGCCCGGCTTGTTCCCTCGCGGATCCTGCCGATGCCAGGCGCCGTTGAACCGCACGGCGACCAGACCGTGCACCACGTCGAACCTCTGATAGCACAGCGCGGTCGGGATGTCCTCGGCCCGCAGCAGCGCGGCCAGCGCATGGGCCTTGGCGTAGCAGATGCCGGTTCCCTGCTCCAGGACGTCGGAGGCACGCCAGGTGACACGGGGGTCACCGGAGTCCTGCGAGTGCGGAATGGCGTCCCGCACGAACTCGAACGCCAGCCGCGCATAGGCATACGAGTCATCCGCCTCCTTGACGAGGCGTGCGGCCGTCGCGCGAACGCGCGGATGCTCATGGTCGATGACCTCGTCGGCGGCCAAATAGGCGGACAGGTCAGGGGTTTCCTGGATCAGCTCCATACCGGTAGAGCATAGAAACGCGATCACTCGCGAGTCAATGACTTTTCGAGTGACCGCATACCTATGCACGCCCGGGACTCGAGGGATCCTAGCGCGCCATCTCCTCCTTCAGCGCCGCCACGAACGCGTCCACGTCGTCCTCGGTCGTGTCGAACGCGCACATCCAGCGCACGACGCCCGCCGCCTCGTCCCAGAAGTAGAACCGGAACCTCTTCTGCAGGCGCTCGCTCACGTCGTGCGGGAGCTTGGCGAAGACGCCGTTGGCCTGCACCGGGTAGAGGATCTCCACGCCGTGGACGGCGCGTACGCCCTCGGCCAGGCGCTGGGCCATCTCGTTCGCGTGGCGGGCGTTGCGCAGCCACAGGTCCTTGGCGAGCAGCGCCTCCAACTGCACGGACACGAAGCGCATCTTGGACGCGAGCTGCATGGACAGCTTGCGCAGGTGCTTCATGTGGCTGACGGCGTCCTGGTTGAGGACGACGACCGCCTCGCCGAACAGGGCGCCGTTCTTGGTGCCGCCGAGGGAGAGGATGTCGACGCCGGCCACGTCGGTGAACGTCCGCATGGGCACGTTCAGCGAGGCGGCCGCGTTGGCTATCCGGGAGCCGTCCAGGTGCACCTTCATCCCGTGCGCGTGGGCGTGGTCGCAGATCGCGCGGATCTCGTCCGGGGTGTAGAGGGTGCCCAGTTCGGTGCTCTGGGTGATCGAGACGACCTGGGGCATCGCCCGGTGCTCGTCCTCCCAGCCGTACGCCTGCCGGTCGATCAGCTCGGGGGTGAGCTTGCCGTCGGGTGTGGGTACGGTGAGCAGCTTCAGGCCGCCGACCCGCTCCGGCGCCCCGCACTCGTCGACGTGGATGTGCGCGCTCTCGGCGCAGATCACCGCGCCCCAGCGGTCGGTGACCGCCTGGAGCGCGACGACGTTGGCGCCGGTGCCGTTGAAGACCGGGAACGCCTCGGCGGTGGCGCCGAAGTGGCTGCGGATGATCCGCTGCAGGTTCTCGGTGTAGTCGTCCTCGCCGTACGCGACCTGGTGCCCGCCGTTGGCCAGGGCCAGGGCGGCGAGCACCTCCGGGTGGGCGCCGGCGTAGTTGTCGCTGGCGAAGCCGCGGACGTCCGGGTCGTGATGGCGCCGAGCCTGCGTAAAAGCGGTCTTCGGAGGGTTCACGGCTTCTCGGTCAGCCACAGGCGTTTTCCGTTCACTTCGGCGGCGGGCTGGTCCCAGACGTCGACGACGGCGTCGGCCAGGTCCTTGACGTCCGTGAAGCCCGCGAACTTCGCGTTGGGGCGCTCGGCACGCATCGCGTCGTGCACCAACGCCTTCACCACCAGGATCGCAGCCGCGGACGTCGGGCCCTCGGCGCCCCCCGCCTTGCGGAAGGCGTCGGCGAGCGCCAGCGTCCACGCCTCGGCGGCGGCCTTGGCGGCGGCGTAGGAGGCGTTGCCCGCGGTCGGCTTCGTCGCGCCGGCGGCGCTGATCAGTACGTACCGTCCGCGGTCGCTGCGCTGGAGGGCCTCGAAGAAGGCGAGCGAGGTGTGCTGCACGGTGCGGATGAGCAGCAGCTCCAGGAAGTCCCAGTCGTCGAGGCTGGTCTTGACGAAGGTCTCGCTGCCGCGCCAGCCGCCGACGAGGTGGACCAGGCCGTCGACGCGGCCGAAGTCCTTCTCGATGTGGTCGGCCCAGTCGCGGGCGGAGTGCAGGTCGAGCAGATCCACCGTGTCGCCGACGACCGTGGCGCCGCCGTGCGCGTAGCGGGCGGCGTCCACCGCCTCCGAGAGCCGCTCCGGATCGTTGTCGGAAGCCACGACGATCGCGCCCGCCTCGGCCAGCCGCAGGATGGCCGCCCGCCCGGCGGGTCCCCCCGCACCGGCCACCGCGATCACCGCACCGCTGAGAGCTCCGTTCCCCGCCATGTTCTTCGCCTCCTGAGCAGTGTTGCTGGTGCTGCGGTCGCTCACGCGGCGACCCGCTCGGCGCTCTCCGCCGTGATGCCGCGAGTCGAGGCGATCACGTTCCGAAGCTTCTTGGAGAGGGCCTCATAGAACATGCTCAGGGGAAACTCGTCCGGAAGCACGTCATCGACGAGTTTGCGCGGCGGCTGGGTCAGGTCCAGGGCGTCCGGACCCTTGGCCCAGCGGGATCCCGGGTGCGGGGCGAGGTAGGTGGAGACGAGTTCGTAGCCGGCGAACCAGTGGACGAGCTTGGGGCGGTCGATGCCGTCGCGGTACAGGTTCTCGATCTCGGCGCAGAGCTGGTTGGTGACCTGCGGGGCGCGCTCCCAGTCGATGGCCAGCTTGTTGTCGGTCCAGCGGACGACGTCGTGCTGGTGCAGGTAGGCGAAGAGGAGCTGGCCGCCGAGGCCGTCGTAGTTGCGCACGCGCTCACCGGTGACCGGGAAGCGGAACATGCGGTCGAACAGCACGGCGTACTGCACGTCACGGGCCTGCGGGACGCCCTCGGCCTGGAGCTTGACGGCCTCCTTGAAGGCGGTGAGGTCGCAGCGCAGCTCTTCCAGGCCGTACATCCAGAACGGCTGGCGCTGCTTGATCATGAACGGGTCGAACGGCAGGTCGCCGTGGCTGTGGGTGCGGTCGTGGACCATGTCCCACAGCACGAAGGCCTCCTCGCAGCGCTTCTGGTCGTGGACCAGCGCGGCGATGTCCTCGGGCAGCTCGAGGCCGAGGATGTCGACGGCGGCGTCGGTGACACGGCGGAAGCGGGCGGCCTCGCGGTCGCAGAAGATGCCGCCCCAGCTGAAGCGCTCGGGGGCCTGGCGCACGGCGATGGTCTCGGGGAAGAGGACGGCGGAGTTGGTGTCGTAGCCGGCCGTGAAGTCCTCGAACTTGATGCCGCAGAACAGCGGGTTGTCGTAGCGGGTGCGCTCCAGCTCGGCCAGCCAGTCCGGCCAGACCATGCGCAGGACGACCGCTTCGAGGTTGCGGTCGGGGTTGCCGTTCTGCGTGTACATCGCGAAGACGACCAGGTGCTGCAGGCCGTCCGCGCGGCTCGCGGCGGGCTGGAAGGCCAGCAGCGAGTCGAGGAAGTCGGGCACCTCGAAGCCGCCCTCGGCCCAGCGGTTCAGGTCCTTCGCCAGGGCCGCGTGGTAGTCGGCGTCGTGCGGGAGCAGCGGGGACAGCTCCTCGACGGCCGCCACGACGCGCCGTACGGCTGCCTCGGCGTCCGCACGCGCGGGCGCGCCCTCGGCCTCGAAGTCGATCGACCCGTCCTTGGACTGCCATGGCCGGATCTGCTCCACGGCATCCTTGAGCACCGGCCATGCCGGGTGCTCGACCACCCTGGTCATGGGAGGAACCTGATCCTCCGAAGCCGCCTGCACAAGAATTTCCGTCATGTCCCATCCTCCACGGGAGAACCTCGCGTCGGGACACGGTACGCATACGAGGTTTCTCCCAGCAAGGGCAGCCTCGGGAAATTATCCCGTGCACCCTCATGGTCACCGAACTTTTTCCTGTTGGATGTCTCGATGGCGATTAGACCGGCGTTCCGTGGGCATACGCATCACCCACCCCACAACTCCGGTCAATCCCCGCGGGACTCGCCCACGCCAGGGTGACCACCGTCAGGGGCGCGAGCCAGGCACGGCATGTCCCGCCGCCGCGAACCCTGTGCACATGTGGGGTTCATCACGCGCGTAGGCCACTAGGCTGCGGCACTGCCGCGCGAACGCTCCGCTCCGGTTCGCGTGCGCGCCGAGCCGCCGTCGACGGAAGCGAGTTGAACCTTGAACTTCCTTACCATCGGTCACCGCGGAGTCATGGGTGTCGAACCCGAGAACACCCTCCGTTCCTTCGTCGCCGCCCAGCAGGCGGGCCTCGACGTCATCGAACTCGATCTCCACCTGAGCAAGGACGGCGCCCTCGTCGTCATGCACGACACCGACGTGGACCGCACGACCGACGGCACCGGCGCGATCGCCGACAAGACCCTCGCCGAGCTGCGCGCCCTGGACGCGGGCCGCGGCGAGCGCGTGCCGGTCTTCGAAGAGGTCCTGGACGCCGTGAAGTCACCGCTCCAGGCCGAGATCAAGGACGTCGCGGCGGCACGGGCGCTCGCCGAGGTGATGAACGCCCGGGATCTGGCGCCCCGGGTCGAGGTGTCCTCGTTCCACGACGACGCCGTCGCCGAGATCGCCCGCCTCGTGCCCGGGGTGCGCACCGCGCTGATCGCCGGCCGCTACGGCACCGACATCGTGGACCGCGCCGTCGCGGTGGGCGCGGCGACGGTCTGCCTCAACATCCGCCGGCTCACCCTGGAGGTCGTGGAGCACGCCCGCAAGGCGGACCTCAGGATCATCGGCTGGGTGGTGAACACCCAGGACCATCTGCGGCTGGTACGGGCCCTGGAGCTGGACGGCGCGACCACCGACTACCCGGAGATCAAACGCACCGGCCGCTTCACCGCATGAACGTCACACCAGCGCCTTGACCAGCAGCTCGAACTGCAGATCGGGGCGCTGCGGAATGCCGAAGCGCTCGTCGCCGTACGGGAACGGAGTCATCCGTCCCGTACGGCGGTAGCCGCGCCGCTCGTACCAGGCGATCAGGTCGTTGCGTACGGAGATCACGGTCATGTGCATCTCGCTCACGCCCCATGTCTCGCGGGCCTGCCGCTCGGCCTCCGCGAGGATGACCTTGCCGAGGCCGGCGCCCTGAAGCGCGGGGCTGACCGCGAACATCCCGAAGTAGGCGTGACCCCCGCGGTGTTCGAGCTGACAGCAGGCGACGACCCGCCCGTCCCGCGCCACGGTGAGCAGTCGGCTGTCGGGCGACTTGATGACCTGCAGCACGCCCTCCGGGTCGGTCCGCTGGCCTTCGAGGATGTCCGCCTCGGTGGTCCACCCCGACCGGCTGGAGTCCCCGCGGTAGGCGGACTCGATCAGCGCGACCAGCGTGTCCACGTCGGCGTCGGTGGCGTCACGGAAGACGATTCCGGCGGCGGAGTCGGTCGCGGTGGCGTCCATGGTGCGGTTCTCCCCTACTCGGGCGCGGCTCGGGCACCGCTGAGCGTAACGCGCCACTAGGCTCCGACCGCATGGTGCACGTACTGAGCGGCCGGACCCTGCTCCGCCCCACCGATCCCGAACGGTCCCGTCACTTCTACGGCGAGCAGCTCGGCCTCGCCGTCTACCGCGAGTTCGGAACGGGCCCGCAGCGCGGCACCGTCTACTTCCTCGGCGGGGGCTTCCTGGAGGTCTCGGGGCGTTCCGAGACACCGCCGTCCCCGGCCGTGCAGCTCTGGATGCAGGTCGAGGACGTCGCCGCCGCGCACGAGGAGCTGGTGGCGAAGGGCCTCGGGATCGTGCGGCCGCCGGTGAAGGAGCCCTGGGGACTGATCGAGATGTGGATCGCCGACCCGGACGGCACGCGGATCGTGCTGGTGGAGGTGCCGGCGGACCATCCGCTGCGGTACCGCCCCGGGATCTAGGCGTATCGAAGACCAGGGGGTTTGCGCCGGATGGCCGGGGCCGCGGGCGGGGCTTAGCGTGCTTGCTGGGGGGTTCCTTCGCGGGAGGAGCGCCATGAAGCTCGACAAGCCCGTTACCGGCGGGCCCTGCTGGACCGAGCTGGGCACCAGTGACCTGGCCGGGGCCAGGCGGTTCTACGAGGCGCTGTTCGGCTGGCGCGCCGAGACCGATCCGCGTCAGGAGGCGGGCGGCTACACCATCGCACACCTGGGCGACGCGCCCGTGGCCGCGCTGACGCCGCTGTACCAGGAGGGGCAGCCGGTGGCGTGGAACGTGTCGTTCGCGGTGCCGGACGCGGACGCCGCGGCCGCGCGGGTGACACAGGCCGGCGGCACGGTGCCGGCCGGCCCGATGGACGTGTTCGACGTGGGCCGCTTCGCGGTGGCCGTGGACCCCACCGGGGCGGCCTTCCAGCTGTGGCAGGCACGGTCGTTCCCGGGCGCGGGGCTGCTCAACGCGCCCGGCTCGCTGGGCTGGGTGGAGCTGCTGACCAGGGCGCCCGAGCGGGCCATGGAGTTCTACACCACCGTCTTCGGCTGGACCGTCAACGCCGGCGAGCACTACACGCAGTGGGGCGTCGACGGCGCCGACTTCGGCGGCATGCTCGCGATGGACGACAAGTTCCCGCACGAGGTGCCGGCGCACTGGCTGCCGTACTTCGCCGTGGCGGACGTGGACTCCACGGCGGCGGACGCGGCCCAGGCGGGCGGCAGCGTCCTCATGGAGCCCACCTCCCTCCCCGACGGGCCGCGCATCGCCGTGCTGCGGGACCCGCAGGGTGCGGTGTTCGGCGTGTACCGGTCGGCCGACGAGAGCTGACGGGCCCGGCTCGGCTCAGGTGCGCAGCGCTCCGAGCCGCCCCTCCAGCCGACCGAGCAACTCGCCCAGCAGGGAGGCGAGTTCGTCCCGCCCCTCGGGGGCGAGTTCGGACAGTACGGCCGTCTCGTAGGCGAGTTGCTCCGGCAGGATGCCGTCGACGAGGTCCCGGCCCGCGTCGGTGAGGCGGAGGTGGGCGACGCGGCGGTCGCGGGTGTCGCCGCGGCGCTCGACCAGGCCCCGCTCGGTGAGCTGCTTGAGGCGCTTGGTGACGGCGGCGCCCGAGGCGAAGGTCTCGCGGGCGAGTTCACTGGGGGTCAGCTCATGGCCGGTGCGACGCAGCGCGCCGAGCAGGTCGAACTCGGGCCGGCTCAGGCCCGCCCGGCGCAGGGGGGCGTCCTCGGCCTGCTGGAGGAGGGCGGCGCAGCGGTTGATGCGGCCGATGATCTCCATCGGCGCGGTGTCGAGGTCGGGGTGGACGGTACGCCACTGCCGGACCACCCCGGCCACCGTGTCATGTCTCGTCCCGGTCGGCCCGCCGCTCGTCGCCGTCATGGCCGTACGCCCTCCGTCGTCTCGCCCGTGCGCTGGTCCGGGTGCGGTGCCCTGCGCCGCCCCGTAGCGGCGAGCGTACGTGGTCCGCTCCACTCGGCACGCGCGACCCGCGACCGGTGGGGTACGGCCAGGGAAGCGGCGAGCCCGACGAGGGCGCCGAGCAGCATGTCCACGACCCGTCCGGCGATCAGCCGTCCGGGCTCCTGGAACCCGGCGAACTCGGTGATGAGCAGTGCCATCGGGGGGAACCAGCGCAGCGAACAGGAGGACGCCGAGCAGGTCGCCAACGACGCGCTGGACGCCGCGGCCCCAGGTTGGGGTGAGGTTGCCCTGGTACAGGGACGCCGCGTGACCAGGACCCAGTAGGGGCGGCCGATCCCCAGGACGAGGGAGGCGTAGCCGACGAGGCGGTGCGCACGGCGAGCGGGGTCACTGGGCGCAGGCGGTGCCACAACCGGCCGGGGCGCGCGGGGAGTTCGGTGGGGACGCGGTCGAGGGACTGCGGGGCGAACAGGGCGACGGCGGCGACCACGCTCAGGGCGGGCTTGAACCATTCTCCGGTCGCCGTGACCTGCCGTGCTCCGCCGAATGCTCCCCGTGTACATCCTTGCGCTCGCGTACGCGCCGCACGGCCGGGGCATCGACGCACTGACCGAGACCGTCGAGCGGGGAGGTGCGCGTGCACGGACCGGCTTCGCCCGGTTGGCTGCTGGTCGTGCTGTGTGCGGCGACCGGTTCCTACTGCCTGCTGCGGTTGCGCAGCCACGTCGAGGAACAGCGCCGGGCCGCGGGCGGCGAGGCGCTGATGGGCTTCGGCATGGCCGCGATGGCGGTGCCCGCCGCGGCGTTCACCCCGCCGTCATGGGCCTGGCCCGGCTACGTCGCCGTGTTCGGCGCGGCCGCCCTGCACGCCCTGTGGTCGGCGCGGGCGGGCGGGCACCATCTGCACCATCTGGTGGGGGCCCTGGCCATGGTCTACATGTCGATCGCGATGGCCGTCTCGCCCGACCACCGGCTCGGGCACGGCGGTTCCGGCATCCCCCTCCTGACGGGCGCCCTGCTCCTGTACTTCACGGCATACGTGCTGCTGTCCGGCGTCCGGCTGGTGCCCGGCACGGCCGGTGGCGCGGACGTCGGGTGGGTCGACCGGCCGGAGCTGGCGCGGGCCTGCCGGCTGTCGATGGGGATCGCGATGCTGGCGATGCTGCTGACCCTCTGAGGCGGACCACCACAGGCGCGGCACGGCCGGCCGCCGCGACCCGGTTCTCCCGTGGCGCGCGTCGCAATCCCAGCCCTCGCATTCGCAATCCCAGCCCCCGCATTGGCCTCTCGCCCCATCGGTCGGCGAGGATCGCAGTATGCACACCCAGACCGTCGAGTCCCCGCCCCGTCCACCGGCCGAGCGCAGCGCCTCCCGCTGGGCCGGTGTCCTGGCGCTGTGCTCGGCGCTGCTGCTCGCCCTCGTCGCGGTCCGGTGGCACCCCTTGATGACCCTCGACGGCGACATCGCGGAGACCACGCACCGCTGGGCGGTCGACGAGCGCGGCGTCACCCATGCGTTCCGGATCCTGACGGACTGGGTCTGGGACCCGTGGACGATGCGCATCCTGACCGTCGCGGTCGCGATCTGGCTGGTGTGGCGGAGAGCCGCGCGCTGGACGGCCGTGTGGCTGCTGGCCGCCTGCGGGCTGGCCACGCTGATCCAGCAGTCCCTGAAGGCCCTGGTCGACCGCCCCCGTCCCGTCTGGCCCGACCCCGTCGACTCCGCCCACTACGCCGCCTTTCCCTCCGGCCACGCCATGACGGCCACGGTGGTCTGCGGCCTGATGCTGTGGCTGCTGCACCGCCACGGCGCCGGACGCGCCGTGTGGCGTACGGCCGTCTCCGTGGCCGTCGTCTCCGTGGTCGGCGTCGGGCTCACCCGGATCTGGCTGGGCGTCCACTGGACCACGGACGTCGTCGGCGGCTGGCTGCTGGGTGTGCTGGTCGTGGTGCTGGCGGTGGGGGTGCACGCCCGCCGACGGGGCTGAGCGCCACCCGGCTCCGCACAGCGCGGGGATCTTCCCGCGCGGCGGAGCACGGCCCCGTAGGATCCGCATCATGACCGCAGTCCTGTTCGATTTCTCCGGCACTCTCTTCCGTATCGAGTCCACCGAGTCCTGGCTGCGCGGAGCGCTCGCCGAGGCCCAGGTGGAGCTTTCCGAGGCCGAGGTGGCCGAGGTGGCGCAGGCGTTGGAGGCGATGGGCGCGCTGCCGGGCGGGGCCGATCCCTCCTGGCTGCCCGAGGACGTCGCGAGCGTGTGGGGAGTGCGGGACAAGAGCGCGGAGCTGCACCGGGCGGCGTACACCACCCTCTCCCGGCATGTGCGGTTGCCCGACGACCGGCTGCACGACGTGCTCTACGAGCGCCACATGGCACCGGCCGCGTGGGGACCGTACCCGGACACCGCCGAGGTACTTCGGGCGCTGCGTGAGCGCGGTGTCGGTGTGGGCGTGGTCAGCAACGTCGGCTGGGACATCCGCCCGGTGTTCCGGGAGCACGGTCTCGACCCGTACGTGGACACCTATGTGCTGTCGTACGAGCACGGCATCCAGAAGCCCGACCCGCGGCTGTTCGCGGCCGCCTGCGAGGCGCTCGACGCCGATCCGCGCGATGTCGTCATGGTCGGTGACAACCGGCGTGCGGACGGCGGTGCGGCGGCGCTGGGCTGCGCGGTGCACTTCGTGGACCATCTGCCGGCCGACCGGCGGCCGGACGCGCTGCGGCCGGTGCTGGATCTGGTGGGCGGCGCCGGGCCGCGGGCGAACGGCACCGCCCCACGACCGGCGAAGTAGCCTCCGGCGACCATCGGGGAGGGCGGGCCCGCCCCGGACGATCCCCCGCGTCGCCCGGGGCAGACGGCAACCCCGGCCTGGCCGAATCGAAGCCGGGCCGGACGCGCTGAGTATAGTTGGCTGGCAGCCAGTCAACGCAGGAGTTACAGCATGTCCCCGCGCAGCGCCTCGGTCAATGAAGAGTTGCGGCGGCGTTCCCGGGAACGGCTTCTGCAGGCGGCGGTTGAGGTGGTCGGCGAGCGCGGCTACGAGGCCACCACACTGGGCGACATCGCGGACCGGGCGGGCTCGGCGCGCGGACTGGTGTCGTACTACTTCCCCGGCAAGCGCCAGCTCGTGCAGTCCGCCGTGCACCGGTTGATGCACCGCACGCTTCAGGAGGCGCTGGAGCGCGAGCCGCGCACCGAGGACGGCGCGGAGCGGATGGCCCGGGCCATCGACGCGATCCTGGGCCTGGCCCGGGATCGGCCCGTGCTGATGCGCCAGCACATGGCGGGCATCCTCCAGGCCGAGGGCTTCATGCAGTGCCCGGAGCAGCAGCGGCTGGCCGAGCTGCTGCGGGACACCTGCGTACGGCACGGCTCACCGGACGCCGACGTCGACTACCCCATGCTGCGCTGCCTGCTCATGGGCGCGGTCTACGCGGCGCTGGTGCCCGGGGTGCCGATGCCACTGCCGGCGCTGCGGGCCGAGTTGTTCCGGCGTTACCGGCTGGACTGGGAGATGGGGGTCCCGCCGGCCTCGGAGGCCGAGCCCGGCGGGACGTGCGACACGGATCTGTCGCGGTTCTTCGCGACCGGGTCGGGACCCGGCTGCCCGGACGGTCAGCGGAAGTAGTCGGGCTGTGTCTGGACGTTGAGCTCGCGCAGCTTGACCCAGCGGGCCGGGTCGGTGCGCCGGTCGTTGATCTTCAGGACGTCGAAGCCCCTGGCCATCTCGTTGGAGTAGATGTAGCCGTTGTAGTAGTACGCCGACCACGAACCGGCCGATCTGATGGTGTCGGTGGTGAGCGGGCCCCGGTCGAAGTAGGCGATCTCCTTCGGGTTGGCCGAGTCGGTGAAGTCCCAGACGGAGACGCCGCCCTGGTACCAGGCCTGGACCATGAGGTCGCGGCCCCTGACCGGGATCAGCGAGCCGTTGTGGGCGACGCAGTTCTCGGTGTCCGCCTGGTGGCGGGGAATCTTGAAGTAGCTGCGGAAGACGAGCTTGCGCTTGTCGCCCTTGCCGACGATGTCGTAGATCCCGTCGGCGCCGCGGTTCGGGCCGATCTCCGCGTTGCAGGTGGCCCCTCTGCCGCCGCCCAGCTCGTCCGTGAAGATGACCTTGTCGGCCTTCTGGTTGAAGGTCGCGGAGTGCCAGAACGCGAAGTTGATGTTGTCCTGGACCTGGTCGATGACCTTCGGGCGCTCCGGGTCGGCGATGGAGAACAGGATGCCGTCACCCATGCAGGCGCCCGCGGCCAGGTCCTTCCCGGGCAGGACGGTGATGTCGTGGCAGCCGGTGGTCTTGGAGACACCCGGGTTGGTGGGGGCGCCGGGGTTGCCGCCGCCGTCGGGGCCCTCACCGGGGAACAGCACCGGGAAGCCCACGACCGCAGCCTTCTCGGGGGCGTACCGCGGCACCTTGATGACGGAGATGCCGTCGTGCGGCGGTTGGCAGTCCGGGTAGGCGGCGTTCGGCGAGTACGAGGAGACGTAGATGTAGACGTTCCGGCGCTCGGGCACCAGCGTGTGGGTGTGCGAACCGCAGGCGGTCTCCACGGCGGCCACGTACTTCGGGTTGGTCTTGTCGCTGATGTCGAAGACCTTCATGCCCTCCCACGACGACTTCTCGGTCGCGGGCTGCGTGGTGCTGTTGCAACTGCTGTCGCTGCGCGAGGAGTCGGTGGACAGGAACAGCAGGTTGCCGGAGACGGAGATGTCGTTCTGGGAGCCGGGGCACAGGACCTGTGCCACCGTCTTCGGTGACTTCGGGTTGCTGATGTCGAAGATGCGGAAGCCGTCGTAGTTGCCGGCGAAGGCGTACTTGCCCTGGAAGGCGAGGTCCGAATTGGTCCCCGGCAGCAGCTCCTTGGGGACGTTGGCCACGTGCTCGATGTTGTCGGAGTGGACGATCTCGTTCTGACCGGGTATCTCGCCGTCCGCGAGAGCCTCCCGCACTTCGGCCCGGGTGCTCTCGGAGACCTTCTGTTCCTGGGCGGGGCCGTCCCCCGGGTCAGGGGTGGCGACGGCCGGCTGTGCGGTCAGCAGCGCGGCGAGGAGCCCACCGGCGGCTGCGACGACTCCCAGGCGTCTGCGGCGAGTTCGGGGATTGCTCAACAGGATCACTGTTTCCTCCCTTGACCGTTCGCACTGGAACGGTTCATGCAAGCCCGAGTATCGTCTTCAACATGCACACATCAATAGGGGGCAACAGACATGTAACCAAGACGCCCCGGCGTCAACGACCGCTCGCCGGCGCCGCGTTGGCCGCCGTGGCGGTACTCGCGCTCGGGGGGTGCGACTCCGACTCCGACCCCGAGCCGGCCGCGCGGAGCGGGCCTTCGGTGATCGCACCGGGCAAGCCCGGAGAGCCGAACCGCGAGCTGTCCGCCGAGGAGGCGGCGCGCCGGCACGCCGAGGACGACTCCCCCAACTCCGCGGACGTCGATTACACGCGGATGATGATCGTGCACCACGCCCAGGCGCTCGAGATGACCGAACTCGCCCCGAACCGCGCCGAGTCGAAGAAGGTCAAGGCCCTCGCCGAGCGGATCACCGCCGCACAGGGCCCGGAGATCACCGCCATGCAGGGCTGGCTGAAGAACCACGGCAAGACCGAGAAGGCCGAACACAGCCACGGACACGAGCACGCCTCAATGCCCGGCATGGCGACCGAGGCACAGCTTCGGAAGCTGCGCGCCGCGCAGGGGAAGGCGTTCGACCAACTGTTCCTCACGCTGATGATCACCCATCACGAAGGGGCGATCACCATGGCCACCGAGGTGAAGGCGCAGGGCAACAACATCCAGATCGAGGAGATGGCCGACGAGGTGGTCGCGCAGCAGACGAGCGAGATCACCCGGATGCGGGACATGCTCTGACGGGCCTGCCCGATACGGCCGCCGGCGGCGGGGCCGCTCTCAGCGGCGGGCGCGGCGCCGGGTCAGAAAGCCCGCGTCGCGCGCCTGCCCGATCAGCCTGAGCGACTTCCGGCGGCCGTGTCCCGTCGCGCTCATCACCGCGAGAACGGGGTCGACGCCCTGCTCCTGGGCCGCCCGGTACTTCTGCGCGACGAGCCACTGCCCCTCGGCGCCGCCCGGCCAGCCCGCCCCGGCCCCGCTCGGCCCGGAGTCGGCACCGTCGGGTTCGGCGGTGTCCGGTTCACCGCTGTCCGGTACGGCCCCGATCCCGCACGCCTCGAAGAGCGGATCCTCGATCCAGTCGGCGAGCGCCGCCAGGTCGTCGAGGGAGAGCGCCGGCTCGGCCCGTACGTCCTCGATGGACACACACCCCTCGGACACCACGGCGACCGCGTCGACCCGGGCGCCGTCGCCGAACTCCAGCCGGACGCCGAACCACATGGTGGCGCCGCCGCCGTCCCGCACTTTCCACGCGGGCCACACGGACACGGCACCGTCCGCCGCAGAGCGATCGGAAAGATTAAGAAAGGATGCTTCCAGCACACACGCAACGTAACCGCATGATCACATTCCATACGAACGAACACGCGCCCGTGCGGCGCACTGCACCCTGTCAGCGGAGCGGCCGCGGTGCGATGCTGGACTCGAGAGCGACTCCTGACGATCTTTGGACAAGGAGTTCCGCCGTGATTCGTGTCGCCGTCGTCGGCTCCGGGCCCAGCGGGTGCTACACCGCCCAGAGCCTCGTACAGCAGGACCCCGACGTGGTCGTCGACGTCCTGGACCGGCTGCCGTGCCCGTACGGTCTGGTGCGCTACGGGGTGGCGCCGGACCACGAGAAGATCAAGTCCCTCCAGAACAATCTGCGGACCGTCCTGGAGCACGAGCGGGTGCGGTTCCTCGGCGGCGTCCAGGTCGGCCCGGACGGGGTGCCGACGGCGCGGCTGCGCGAGCTGTACCACGCGGTCGTGTACTGCGTGGGCGCCGCCACCGACCGGCATCTCGGGATTCCGGGCGAGGAGCTGCCGGGGAGCTGGTCGGCGACCGAGTTCGTGTCCTGGTACAGCGCCCATCCGGACGCCGTCGACGACGGGTTCGTAGCCGGCGCGAGGTCGGCGGTGGTGATCGGCGTCGGGAACGTCGCGGTGGACGTCACCCGGATGCTGGCCCGGGGCACGGCCGAACTGAGCCCCACCGACATGCCGCAGGCGGCGCTCACCACCCTCGCCGCGAGCCGGGTGACCGAGGTCAGCATGGTGGGCCGCCGGGGCCCCTCGCAGGCCCGCTTCACCACCAAGGAGCTGCGGGAGCTGGGCACCCTGCCGGACACCGAAGTGAGCGTGGACCCGCAGGAGTTGGCGCTGGATCCAGCCTACGTCGACCCGTCCGGCCTGCCCGCGCCACAGCGCCGCAACGTGGAGGTGCTGCGCGGCTGGGCCGAGTCCCCGGCGCGCGACGCCCGCCACCGCATCCGCCTGCGCTTCTTCCTGCGCCCGGTCGAACTCCTCGCCGACGCGGGGCGCGTGGGCGCGGTGCGCTTCGAGCGGACGGCACCGGACGGCCGGGGCTCGGTGACGGGCACGGGCCGCTGGGAGGACATCGAGGCCCAGTTGGTGCTGCGTTCGGTGGGCTATCGCGGAGTACCGCTGGAGGGCCTGCCGTTCGACCCGGAGACCGCCACGGTGCCGCACCTCGCCGGCCGTGTCCTGCGCGACGGCCTCGTGGCACCGGGCGAGTACGTGGCCGGCTGGATCAAGCGGGGCCCGACCGGTGTGATTGGCACCAATCGGCCGTGTGCGAAGGAGACGGTGACGTCGCTGCTGGAGGATGCCGCCGTGCTCGCGGGGAAGGAACTGCCCGGGGACCCGCTCGCGGTGCTGCGCGCGGACGGCGTCGAACCCGTCGAGTGGTCCGGCTGGCAGTCGATCGAACGGGCCGAGGCGGCGCTGGGGGCATCGCTGGGGCGGGGCGTGGTGAAGCTCCCGGACTGGGAGTCGCTCCTGACCGCCGCGCGCGACAGCGCCCTTCAGTAACGCCCTTCAGCGGAGAAACGAACGGGCAACACTCCCGAAATCAACAATCTGTTCAAGGAGTCTACGGTCCGTCCATGACCTCAGCGCCCCATCCCGTCGACGAAGTTCCCCCCGTCCGCCACCTGGCCGCCTTCGGTCTCCAGCACGTGCTGGCCATGTACGCCGGCGCCGTGGCCGTCCCCCTGATCGTCGGCGGCGCGATGAAACTTCCGCCCGCGGACCTGGCGTATCTGATCACCGCCGACCTGCTGGTGTGCGGCATCGCGACCCTGATCCAGTGCATCGGCTTCTGGCGCTTCGGCGTGCGGCTGCCCATCATGCAGGGCTGTACGTTCGCCGCGGTGTCCCCGATGGTGCTGATCGGCACGACGGGCGGCGGCCTGCCCGCGATCTACGGCTCGGTCATCGTCGCGGGGCTGGCGATCGTTCTGCTGGCCCCCGTCTTCGGCAGGCTCCTGCGCTTCTTCCCGCCCCTCGTCACGGGCACCGTGATCCTGATCATCGGGCTGTCCCTGCTGCCGGTCGCGGGCAACTGGGCGGCCGGCGGCGCCGGTTCGGCGGACTTCGGGGAGCCGGAGAACCTCGCGCTGGCCGGCTTCGTCCTCGCGGTGGTGCTCGGTGTGCAGCGGTTCGCACCGGCGTATCTGAGCCGGGTCGCCGTGCTGATCGGCATCGCGGTCGGGCTCGCGGTCGCGGTGCCGTTCGGGTTCACGGACTTCGGCGGTGTGGGCGAGGCCGACTGGCTCGGGATCAGCACGCCGTTCCACTTCGGAGCGCCCACCTTCGAGTTCTCGGCGATCGTGTCGATGCTGGTGGTGGCGCTGGTGTGCATGACCGAGACGACCGGCGACTTCATCGCGGTCGGTGAGATGACGGACCGCAAGGTCGAGCCGCGCTCACTCGCCGACGGCCTGCGCGCCGACGGACTGTCGACGGTGCTGGGCGGCGTCTTCAACACCTTCCCCTACACGGCGTACGCCCAGAACGTGGGCCTGGTCGGCATGACCCGGGTGCGCAGCCGCTGGGTGGTGGCCACCGCGGGCGGCATCCTCGTACTGCTGGGCCTGCTGCCGAAGCTGGGCGCGGTGGTGGCGGCGATACCGGCGCCGGTGCTGGGCGGCGCGGGCCTGGTGATGTTCGGGACGGTCGCCGCGAGCGGCCTCAGGACGCTGGCCGGGGTGGACTTCAAGGGCAACGACAACCTGACGGTGGTGGCCGTCTCCGTGGCCGTGGGCATGCTGCCGGTCGGCGTGCCGACGGTCTACGAGAAGTTCCCGGACTGGTTCCAGACGGTGATGAACAGCGGCATCAGCGCGGGCTGCCTCACGGCGATCGTGCTGAACCTGCTCTTCAACCACCGGTCCGCGAGGGCCGGTTCAGCCGCCGAGGCGGACGGCCTGACGGGAGGCGGAGGCGAGGAGGGCGTCGAGAAGTCCCGGGAAGAGGTCGTCTAGGTCCTCCTTGCGCAGGCCGTTCATCTTGGCCGTGCCCCGGTAGATCTGCTGGATCACACCGCTCTCGCGCAGCACCCGGAAGTGATGCGTGGTGGTGGACTTGGTGACGGGCAGGTCGAAGTGCGAACAGGAGAGCTCGTCGCCGACGGCGGCGAGCTCGCGCACGATCCGCAGCCGCATCGGGTCGGACAGCGCGTGCAGCACGCCTTCCAGGCGGATCTCCTCGCGCGTCGGGTGCGGGAGATCTCGGCTGCTGACAGTGGGGCTGGTCACGGCGGCTCCACTTCACTCGGGTTCCCTCATTGTACGAGACCCCTCGTAGTTTGACACCTCCCGTACTACGATGCCTATCGTACGAGTCGACCGCTGGTCCCCGCGATGAGATGAATGGAGTCCGCCGTGAGCGCGCTCTTCGAGCCCTACGCCCTGCGTGATGTGACGGTCCCGAACCGGGTGTGGATGCCCCCGATGTGCCAGTACTCGGCCGCCCCGGAAGGCCCTGACACGGGCGCCCCCGACGACTGGCACTTCGCGCACTACGCGGCCCGCGCGGCCGGCGGCACGGGACTGATCGTCGTCGAGGCCACCGCGGTCAGCCCTGAGGGGCGGATCACCCCGTGGGACCTGGGCATCTGGAACGACACACAGGTCGCCGCGTTCCGCCGGATCACACGGTTCCTTCAGTCGCAGGGCACGGTGCCGGCGATCCAGCTCGCCCACGCCGGGCGCAAGGCGTCGACCGACCGGCCCTGGAAGGGCGGTGCGCCGGTCGGACCGGACGCGTACGGCTGGCGGCCGGTGGCGCCGAGCGCGATCGCCTTCGCCGAGGGGCACCCCGTGCCGCACGAGCTGACGGTCGCCGAGATCCAGGAGATCGTGGGGCGGTTCGCGGACGCCGCGCGCCGGGCGCTGGCCGCGGGCTTCGAGATCGCCGAGATCCATGGCGCCCACGGCTATCTGATCAACGAGTTCCTCTCGCCGTACTCCAACCGCCGCACCGACGAATACGGCGGCTCCTACGAGAACCGCACCCGCTTCGCCCTCCAGGTCGTGGACGCCGTGCGCGAGGTGTGGCCGGACGACAAGCCGCTGTTCTTCCGCATCTCGGCGACGGACTGGCTGGAGGGGGGCGGCTGGACGGCCGACGACACGGTCCGCTTCGCGGCCGAACTCAACAGCCATGGCATCGACCTGCTCGACGTGTCCACCGGCGGCAACGCCTCCGGCGCCCGTATCCCCGTCGGGCCGGGCTATCAGGTGCCGTTCGCCGCGCGAGTGAAGGCCGAGACCTCGCTGCCGGTCGCCGCGGTGGGGCTGATCACCGAAGCCGAACAGGCCGAGAAGATCCTCGCGAACGGCGAGGCGGACGCCGTCCTGCTCGGCCGCGAGTTGCTGCGCAACCCGTCGTGGGCCCGGCATGCGGCCCGGGAGCTGGGCGGGGACGTGCATGTGCCGGATCAGTACCACCGGTCGGTGTGACCGCGGATCAGTGTCACCGGCCGGTGCGACCGCGGGCCGGCGTCACCGGTCGGTGCGACCGCGAACCAGTGCCACCTGTCGGCTTGACCGCGAACCAGTGCCACCTGTCGGTATGACCGCCGACGCGTCACCGGTCACCGTGGGCCCGTCGGCAGATGCCGCAGCACCGTCCGTTCCAGGTGCGGCACGGCACGCTGGCCGGCCACCGCGATGGCGATCGACGCGGCCACGCCCGCCCAGGCGAGAGGGCCGAGCGGGGTGCAGCCGAAGAGGTGGCTGACGCCCGGCGTCTCGACCAGCACGGCGAGGGCGGCCGCGGAGCCGAGCGCGGTGGCCCGTACCAGCGGGCTGCCCCGCCGGTCGGCCAGGGTCTGGGCGAGCTGGGTGCCGACCACCGCGCACAGCGCCATCGTGGTGGAGCGGCGGGCACTACCCGGAGTGAAGCGGCCGAACAGCCAGGCGGACGTCGCGCCCAGGGTGGTGGTCAGGGCGCGGTGCCGGATCTTGCGGATCAGGGGGGCGCCGAGGAGTGAGGTGCCGAGGGGTTCGGTGGATTCGGGCTCGGACTCGGACGCGGACGCGGAAGCGGGTCCTGCGCCCGGCTCCGACTCCGCATCCGTCCCCGTATCCGTCCCTGCGTCTGTCTCCACATCCGACGCGATATCCGTCCCTGCGTCCGTCCCCACATCCAACGCCGTATCCGCCCCTGCGTCCGTCCCCACATCCAACGCCGTATCCGCCCCCACGTCCGTCCCGGCTTGCGCCTCCTCCGGCTCCTTCGGTGTCACCGCCACCGCCATCGCCGGGAACAGGTCCGTGAACAGGTTCACCAGCAGCATCTGACGGGTCGACAGCGGCGCCGAGCCCGACAGGAGCGTGCCGAGGAGGCCGAAGCCCACCTCGCCCGCGTTGCCGCCGATCAGGATGGCGATGGCGTCGCCGACGCTGTGCCACATGGCCCGGCCCTCGCCGATCGCCTCGATCAGGACCGTCAGGTCGTCGCGCGTGAGGACGAGGTCGGCCGCGTTGCGGGCGGCCGCCGAGCCGCGGGCGCTGATGCCGACGCCGATGTCGGCGGCGCGGATGGCCGCGGCGTCGTTGGCGCCGTCGCCGACCATGGCGACGACCCGGCCGGCGTCCCGCAGCCCCTCGACGACCTGGAGTTTCTGCTCGGGCGCGACGCGGGCGACGACTTCGACGTCGCGCAGCATCCGCACGCGCTCCTCCCGTTCCGCGGACGCCAGTTCGTCACCCGTGACCACACCGGTGTCCTCGGGCCAGCCCAGGTCGGCGGCGATCGCCCGCGCGGTCTGCGGATGGTCACCGGTCAGCATGACGGGTCGTACGCCCGCCTTGCGCAGGCCCGTGACGAGGGCCGTGGAGGTGGCGCGCGGTACGTCGGCGAGCGCGAGCAGGCCGGTGAACTCCAGCCCCTCCAGGCGCTGTTCGAGCATGTCCGTCGCCTTGTCGGCCGGGTCGAGCGGGCGCCTGGCCACCGCCAGCACCCGCAAGCCGTCACCGGCCAGTTCCTGTGCCGCCTCGGACACCGAGGAGGGCAGGTCGGCGCAGGCGGGCAGCACCGTCTCGGGGGCGCCCTTGATGACGAGTACGGGCGTGTCGTCCTCGGCCCGGCCGACGGCGGCGGCGTAGCCGCGGGCGGCCTCGAAGGGCAGGCTCTCGGTCTGGGTCCAGTCGGGGTCGGGGGCGGCCGCGTCCAGGACGGCCTCGTCGGTGGCGTGCACGGGCCGGTCCGAGCCGCCGTTGAGCCGGGGGCACGCTCGGGCCGCGACCCGCAGTGTGGTGGCGGCGCCTTTCTGGTCCGGCTCACGGACGGTGCCGTCGGCGTCGGTGACGCGCACCAGGCGCAGCCGGTTCTCGGTGAGCGTGCCGGTCTTGTCGAAGCAGATGGTGTCGGTGCGGCCGAGCGCCTCGAGGGTGCGCGGGGCCCGCACGAGGACGCCGCGGCGACTGAGCCGACGGGCGGCGGCCAGTTGCGCCACGGTCGCGACCAGCGGCAGCCCTTCCGGTACCGCGGCCACGGCCACCGCCACCCCGCCGCTCACGGCCCGGCGGACCGGCGTGCCGCGCAGCAGCGACAGGGCGGTCACCCCGGCGCCGCCCGCCAGGGTCAACGGCAGGGCCTTGTCGGTGAGTTCCCGCAGCCTGGCCTGGACGCCGGCGGACGGTGGCCTGCGGGCGGCGAGGGCCACGGCCCGGGCGGCCTCCGTACGCTTCCCGGTGTCCACGACGACGGCCCGGGCGTTCCCGGCGACCACGGTCGTCCCCTCGAACACCATGCAGCGGCGGTCCGGCACGGCGGCGTCCGGCGTCGGGTCGATGGCCTTGTCGGCCGGCAGGGACTCGCCGGTCAGCGCGGACTCGTCGACTTCCAGGCCGTCCTCCCACACCAGGCGGGCGTCGGCGGGCACGACGTCGTCGACCCGGAGCTCGATCAGGTCGCCGGGCCTCAGCTTGGCGGCGTCCACCACGTGCGGCTCGGACTCGTCGTCCTCGGTGACGCGCGCCTTCTGCTTCTGCTTGGCCAGCAGGCCGGACAGCGCCCGCTCGGCCCGCATCCGTTGCACGCCGCCGAGCAGCGCGTTCAGGTCGAGGGCGCCGATGACCAGCAGGGCGTCCAGGACCGAGCCGAGGATCGCCTCGGCGGCCGAGCCGACGGCCAGCACCGGGGTGAGGGGGTCGTCGAGCTCGTCGCGCACGGCGCGGCCGAGGCGCAGTGGCCCGCTCATCGGGGTGAACACGCGGCGGCGGCCCATCGTCCGGATCGTCCTGCGCGCACCGTCGGTGAGCTGTTCGGACAGGGTCGGCTCGGGGCCCGGTTCGTGCTCCAGTCGGTCGCGGACCTCGGTGTGCTCCAGTTCGTGCCAGGCCACGCGCGGCCGGGGGTGGGGTGCGCGGGCCAGGGCCACGCCGACGGCCGCACGTGTGCCGGCCAGCAGGGCCCAGGCGGCGCCGGCGTCGACCGGCGTGTGGCGCAGCCCGGGCCACGGCGTACGGCGGCGCCGGCCGGACTTGCCGATGGCGACCAGGAGCCCGGACAGGGCGGCGCCGGACCGGGCCAGGGTCTGCGACCTGCGGCCGACGCCGCGCGCGGCCGGCACCGCCCGCAGCAGCCGCCACACATCGGCCAGTCCGTGCGGGGCCAGCACGTCCGCGCCCCACAGGACGGCACCGTCCTTGTCGGTGAGGGCGACGGCCACGTCGCCGGCGAGCAGCCCGGCGAACACGTCCTCGTCGTCGGCGCCGGGCCGGGCGACCGTGACGACGACGCCGTCCTCGGCGCGCAGTTCGTTCACCACGTCGCTCAGCGACCGCTCCTCGCGCACCACCTGGTCGGCGAGGGTCGTGAAATCGGCCAGGGCCGGGTCGTCCACCATCACCACCCGCAGCCCCGCCCGCCGCGCGGCGTCCAGCACCGGCTCCGCCCACGGGTCCGCGCCGGCGTCGGGGGTGCGCAGCGCGCTGGGGTGCAGTACGACCGTGTCGGCCATCTCGAGCTGCCGCAGCCGCTCGGTGTCCCGCACCAGGACGCCGGCGCGGGACAGCGCGGAGCTCAGTACGGCGTGGAAGGCGGCGGGCCCGTAGCGCGCGGCCTTGGGAGAGCCGGCGAGCACCGCCTCCGCCGCCTCGGTGCCGTCGTGCTTGACCAGCAGGGTGGCCGCGGCGCCCACCAGGCTGCCGGTCTCGGCGTGTGCGGCGTACTGCTGGGCCGGTGAGGTGCTCAGCGGCGGGCGGGGGAACTCCTCCCCCGCCACGCTGCACCGCTCGGGCGCGCACAATTCGTCATGGACCCTGTCGAACGCCGTGGCGCGCGCCACCGTATCCGCGAGCTGGAGGCTGCGCAGCGTGCCGTCGAGCACCAGGGAGGTCGGGGTGCGGCCGGCCGCGTGGGCGGCCGCGTTCGCGATGGCCAGCGCGGTGTCCATGCGGCGGCGGCCGATCCTCGCGCGCAGCCATCCGCGGAAGGCCGGGTTCTCCCGCGCCAGTGTCACCAGCGCGGTCACCGACCGGGGCGAGGCGGGCAGGCGCAGGACGTATCCGGCGAGCGCGGTCGCGATGCCGATCCCGTCGGCGGCGAGCGTGGTGGCGGCGGCCCGTACTCCGGCGGGGTCGGCGGGGTGGGGGATGTCCTCCACCGCGTCGTCCGCCCGGGCCAGACCGTGCCGGGCGGCGAGCTGCGCGGCCTTGTCCAGCACCCGGTCGCTGACGGACTCCTCGACGGCGGTCACCACGAGGCGGTGCAGTCCGCCGTCCCAGTAGGCGAGGGCCACGTCGGGCCGCTCCGCCAGCGCCGCGGCGACCTTGCGTGCCGCGCGCCCCGTCCCGCCCGCGCGCCGTACGCGTTCCGGCTCCTCGGGCCGCAGCGCGAGGTGGACCCGGGTGCCGGATCGCCAGGGGTGCGCGCCGGGGGGCAGTGCGTTGCGGGCGACGCGCACGACACGCACCGCGGCGTCGGCGCTTCGCACCCCCGCCCGGGCGGTCCCGGCAGCCGCGCCCGCGGCGGCTCCCACCGCGGGTGCGGCTCCTTTGGCCAGCAGCCTGGGCCCGGCCATGAGCAGATCGGCCGCGGCGGTCGCCGGATGTGTCAGGGCGGGGGTGAGAAGTCCGAGAACCATCGCTCACTCTCAGCCGGTCGTGCGAAGACATCTCCTGCGCGGCCCGGGTTCCCGCAAAACGGCATGTCATCCGCCTGCACGCGGCCCGGCGCGATCAGCCGGCCGTGCAGGCCGTCCCATTGAGCGTGAAGGCGCCGGGCGCCGCACTGTTCCCGGTGTGGTCCGCCTGGTAGCCGATGCTGACGCTCGCACCCGGCGCGAGCACCGCGTTGTACGAGGCACTGGCCGCCGTCACCGCGCCGGAGGCCGGGGTGTACGTGGCTCCCCAGCCGTTGGTGATGGTCTGGCCGGCGGGCAGGGTGAAGCCGAGCCGCCAGCCGTTGACCGGCGTCGCGCTGGTGTTGGTGATGGTCACGGAGGCAGTCAGGCCGGTGCTCCAGGCGTTCGTCGTGGCGGTCACCTTGCAGGCGCCTGGCTGCGGTTGGGGCGCGGGGCCACCGCTGCCCAGGCCGAAGAAGGTGAGGACCCGGGTGGCCATGCCGTAGCTGTACAGGTTGTGGCCGACGCCCTGGAGGCTGATCGCCTCGACGGGGGCGCGGTCACCGGTGCCGCCGTAGCGGGTGCGGGTCCAGTTGGCCTGGGGTGTGTCGGTGGCGGCCGGGGTCTGGCTGACGCCCTGAACGTTCGTCCACTGCTTGATCATCTCGCCGAAGTTGGGGTGGCGCAGGACGTCGTCCTCGGTGCCGTGCCAGAGCTGCATGCGAGGCCGGGGCCCGGTGTAGCCGGGGTAGGCGGCGCGGGCGATGTCGCCCCACTGCTGCGCGGTGCGGGTGACCGTGCCCTGGGCGCACGCGCTGTTCCACTCCGAGCCGTCGGTGGTGGCGAAGCAGCCGAAGGGGACGCCGGAGAAGGCGGCGCCCGCGGCGAACACGTCGGGGTAGTCGCCGAGCAGGACGTTGGTCATCATCGCGCCGGAGGAGATGCCGGTGGCGTAGATGCGGCCGGTGTCGGCGTCGTAGGTGTCGGTGACCCAGTCGATCATGGACTTAATGCCGACCGGGTCGCTGCCGCCGCCTCGCTTCAGGGCCTGCGGCGAGGAGACGTCGAAGCACTTGCTGCTGCGGGTGACGGACGGGTACAGCACGATGAAGCCGTACTGGTCGGCGAGTGTGTCGTACTCGGTGCCGTGGTACATGTCCGGGCCCGAGCCGGTGCACCAGTGCACAGCCACCAGCACCGCCGGGTTGGCAGTGACACTCTCCGGCACGTACACGTACATCCGCAGGTTGCTGGGGTTGGCGCCGAAGTCGGTGACCTCGGTGAGCGTCGCGGTGGGGACGGCGTCGGCGGCCTCGGTGCGGGCGGCGGCCGTGGGGGCGGCGACGAGGAGTGCCGCGAGCAGTGGCAGGAGGGCGGCGAGTAGCGTCCGGAGCGGTCTTCTCACGGTCGTGCGGAGGGGGGTGGGCACGTCCTTGTCCCTTCTGGTCGCGGCTCGTGGACGTGGTGCGGGCGGTGCGACGAGAAGGCATCGTGGCATGGACACGCTCGGCATGGAAGCGCTCCCACGGCCATGCCCCCAAGAGCCCTCGCCTCCAGTAGGCCTGACCGAATTCTTCTGCGCAAAGCGTTGACTAGAAAGCGCTTGCCCCCTACGTTCCGTTCAGCACTGTGACCGAGCCGCTCAGCAACAGCCCCCACATGGCCACATTGCCCCGCGCGGTGTTCTGCATGACGTACAGCATTCACGTACATGATCGCGTAGGTTCTCCCGAAGGGACGCACCCGCATGCGAACTCTCCCCCCACGTGCACGCCCGCAAAGAACCGCGCTGGTGACGGCCTCCGCAGCCGCCCTCGCCACCGCGGCCGTCCTCGTCCTGCCCCAGGCCGCCGGGGCGGCCGAGTCCTCGCCGATCGGGTTCGGCGCCGGGACCACCGGCGGCGGCAGCGCCTCGGCGGTCACCGTGTCGACCCTGGCCGCCTTCAAGTCGGCGGTGACCGGCAGTGCGGCCAAGGTCGTCCGGGTCAACGGCCTGATCTCGCTGAGCGGCCAGGTCGACGTCGGCTCCAACACCACGGTGCTGGGCGTGGGTTCGTCGTCCGGGTTCACCGGCGGCGGGCTGCGGCTGAAGAACGTCTCCAACGTCGTCGTGCGCAACCTGAACATCAGCAAGCCGGTGGCGCCGGCCGACGGCATCACGGTCCAGGCGTCGACGAAGGTGTGGATCGACCACAACTCCTTCTCCGCCGACCGTGATCACGACAAGGACCACTACGACGGCCTGCTGGACATCAATCACGGCTCGGACCACGTGACGGTGTCCTGGAACACCTTCAAGGACCACTTCAAGGGCTCGCTCGTCGGCCACAGCGACAACAACGCGAGCGAGGACACCGGGCATCTGAAGGTGACGTACCACCACAACCAGTTCAGCAACGTCTACTCGCGCATCCCCAGCCTGCGCTTCGGCACCGGGCACTTCTACAACAACCACGTGGTCGGCGCGGACACCGCCTGCCACTCGCGCATGGGCGCCCAGATGCTCGTGGAGAACAACGTCTTCCGCGACACCAAGCTCGCCGTCACCACGAGCCGCAGCAGCGACGAGGACGGCTACGCCAATCTGCGCGGCAACGATCTCGGTGGAGCCGCGACCGAGATCTCCCGGGTCGGCAGCTTCACCACGCCGCCCTACAGCTACACCGCGGAGCCGGCAGCCGGCGTCGTCGCCTCGGTGACGTCCGGTGCGGGCGCCGGAAAGCTCTGACCACCCCCCAACCGGAAGAAGGCATCGGGACATGACTTCACCAGCGAATCCCCGCGCCCGCCGGCGCGCGCTGACCGGCGGCCTGGCCGCCCTCGGGCTCTCGTCTGTCATGATCACGACAGTCGGGGTCCCGCCGGCGAGCGCCGCCACGTGGCCGAGGCCCACCAGCAGCCAGCCGGTGAGCTCCACCATCAACGTGTCCGGCGTGCGCGACGGCGGCATGGTCCGCTACTACGGCAGCGGCGACCTGGCCGGTGACGGCCAGGAGGAGGGCCAGGACCCGATCTTCAAGCTCGCGCCCGGCGCGACGCTGAAGAACGTCATCATCGGCGCCCCCGGCGCCGACGGCATCCACTGCCAGGGCAACTGCACGCTGCAGAACGTGTGGTGGGAGGACGTCGGCGAGGACGCCGCCACCTTCCGCGGCGGCTCGACCTACACCGTCACCGGCGGCGGCGCCAAGAAGGCGGCCGACAAGGTCTTCCAGCACAACGGGCCCGGCACCGTGAACATCTCCAACTTCGCGGTCAGCGAGTTCAAGACGCTGTACCGCTCGTGCGGCGACTGCTCCACGCAGTACACGCGCAAGGTCAACCTCAGCAACATCGAGGTGACCGGCACGGGGTCGACGGCGCGCCTCGTCGGCATCAACGTCAACCGGGGCGACGTGGCGACGCTGCGCGGCATCACGATCCTCAACGACTCCGGCCGCAAGGTCATCCCCTGCCAGAAGTACAACAACAACACCGCCGTGGGTACGGGGCCGGACAGCACGAACTGCCTGTACTCCGCCTCGGACATCACCTACCGGTGACGTCACGCCGCGGATAGTCCCCCCACGGTGAAGGCGGCCGTCCGAAGCGTCCCCGCACGGCGCTTCGTACGGCCGCCGTGCCGTTTCCCGAGGGCCCGCCTCAGTCCTGACGGCCACGCGCGCGTACGTCCGCCACCAGTTCCCGCCGGTAGTCCGCGTACGCGGCGCGCAGCCGCTCACCCGGCCAGTCGGCGGGGAGGAGCCGAGGCGGCAGCACCGGGTCGGCGAGCAGATGCCGTACGACGGCCGCGAACCCGGTGAAGCGGTCCGACGGGCGGCGGGCGGCGGCGACATGCGCCAGCAGGGCGCGCCCCGTGTCGGCCCAGGCCTGAAGCGGCCACAGGTCCGCGGCCTGCTCGCGCGCGGGGCGGTCAGGTCGGGCCGTGTAGCACTGTGCCACGTCGCGCAGGCCGTCCGGCAAGGCGCGGCGCAGGTTGGCCGGTCGCAGCCAGACGCCCTCGCGGAGTTCGGCGAGCCGGAGGCGGGTCAGTTCGGTGCGCAGTTCCGCGCGTTCGGCGGCGCCCCGGCCCGTTGCCGTGACGACGACCATCTCCCAGTCGCCGTCCCAGGGCCGGGTCTCGGGGTGGACGGCGTCGTCCTGGCGTCGCTGGCGTTCCAGGAGGCGGTCGCTGAGCCGGTGGACCGTGTCCGCGCGGCGCAGGTCGCCGGCCGCCACCATCCGGCTGAGCGCGGCCCGCAGCGTGGAACCCGCGATACCGAACGGCTCCACGGCGCCCACCAGGTCCTTCACCGGAAGCTCGGGCGGATGCAGCCCCAGCAGCAGGCTCAGGACGACCGAGCGGGCGGACAGCGGGCGCAGTTCCACCTCGTCGGCCGTCGGTGACGCGTTGTTCCGCATGGCCAGGTACCTTACGTGCCGATCCAGCGCATTACAGGATTGCTGCAATCGCAGCGCTGATGCAACATGAGTGGCATGGTCTCGATACCCGCGCAGGAGCAGTCCGGGCAGTACGCCACGCACGACGTCACCAACCAGCCCCCGCCGCTGACGCCGTACGACGCGTCGCAGGACACGGCGCTGCTCGAAGGGCTGCGCCGGGAGGGCGCCGGATGGGCCGAGGAGGAGATCCGGCGGCTCGGCCTGCGGGCCGGGAGCGCCGAGGCGCAGGAGTGGGGTGAGCAGGCCAACCGCCATGAGCCCGAGCTGCGCACGCACGACCGGTACGGCCATCGCGTCGACGAGGTGGAATTCCATCCGAGCTGGCACCACCTGATGCGGGTCGCCGTCGCCGAGGGCCTCGCGGCGGCGCCCTGGGCGGACGAGCGGCCCGGCGCTCATGTCGCCCGGACGGCGGGCGGGCTGGTGTGGGGGCACACCGAGGCGGGGCACGGCTGTCCGACGTCGATGACGTACGCCGCCGTGCCCGTGCTGCGCCGCCAGCCGGGGCTCGCGAAGGTGTACGAGCCCCTGCTGACCAGCCGGGAGTACGACCCCGGGCTGCGCGTGCCGACCGAGAAGCGGGGCCTGCTCGCGGGCATGGGGATGACCGAGAAGCAGGGCGGCTCCGACGTCCGTACGAACACCACCACGGCGTGGCCCACCGCCGAGCCCGGCGTGTACACGCTGCGCGGGCACAAGTGGTTCACGTCGGCGCCCATGTGCGACGTCTTCCTGGTGCTGGCCCAGGCTCCGGGCGGCCTGTCCTGCTTCCTCGTGCCGCGCGTCCTGCCCGACGGCAGCCGCAACGCCTTCCGCATCCAGCGCCTGAAGGACAAGCTGGGCAACCGCTCCAACGCGTCCTCGGAGCCCGAGTTCGACGGGACCGTCGCCTGGCTGGTCGGGCCCGAGGGGCGGGGCGTCAAGACGATCATCGAGATGGTCAACTGCACCCGGCTGGACTGTGTGATGTCGTCGGCGACGCTGATGCGCAAGACACTCGTGGAGGCGGGGCACCATGTCGGCCACCGCAGCGCGTTCGGCGCCCGGCTGATCGAGAAGCCGCTGATGCGCAACGTCCTGGCCGACCTGGCGCTGGAGTCCGAGGCGGCCACGACGCTCACGCTGCGGCTGGCCGGAGCCGCCGACCGGACAGTCCGTGGAGAGGACGCGGACGGGACCGAGGCGGCGTTCCGCCGGATCGCCACCGCCGTCGGCAAGTACTGGGTGACCAAGCGGGGTCCGGCCTTCACCGCGGAGGCCCTGGAGTGCCTGGGCGGCAACGGCTATGTCGAGGAGTCGGGCATGCCCCGCCACTACCGCGAGGCTCCGCTGCTGTCGATCTGGGAGGGCTCGGGGAACGTCAACGCCCTTGATGTGCTGCGGGCGTTGACCAGGGAGCCGGGCACGGCCGACGCGCTCTTCGCCGAACTGGCGCCGGCGCGGGGCGCGGACGCCCGGCTGGACGCGGCGGTCACCCGGCTGAAGAGCATGCTCGCCACCGGTTCCGAGGCCGGGGCCCGTCGCCTGGTCGAGCAGATGGCCCTGGTCCTCCAGGCCTCCCTGCTGGTCCGCCACTCCCCCGCCGCGGTCGCCGACGCCTTCTGCGCGACCCGGCTCGGCGGCGACTGGGGGCACGCCTTCGGGACGCTGCCCGAGGCGGCCGACGTGGACGGGATTCTGGGGAGGGCACTGCCGGGTCAGGGGTGAGACCGTCGCGCGGCACGAGCGGGCGCCGAGGGTCCGGTGCCATTGCCCGTGTTGCCGGTGCTGCTGGTCCTGCTTTTGCTGCCGGTGCTCGTCAACCGGTCCCCCGCATCCGTCCGCCCCACAGCGGCCCGAACCGCGCCCACTCGTAGCCCCACTGGTCGATACGCCGGTTCTCCAGGCGGCTGCGGAGCGCCCGGCCCGCCATGAACGGGACGGACGCGGCGAACACGCCCGCCAGCGCGCCGACCATGGTGGCCCGGATGCGGGCCTCGGAGGGGGTGGCGGGCCTGGTCACCAGGCGGCCCTGGGGGTCCGTCCAGACGGTGACCGGCGTGCCGACGCCGCTGCCGGGGTCGACGCGGGCCTGGCCGGTGTGCGTGGCGCCGTCGCGCGCGCTCCAGCGGACCTCGGCCCACACCTGTTCGGCGGTCGTGGTGCGCGAGCGCGCATCGGAGGTGCCCGGCGCCTGTTCGGCGAGCAGGGCCACCACGGGCCGCCACTCGACGCGTTCCCGGGCCATGCCGTGCTCCACCGCGCGGGCCGTCGTCAGTGCGGCGAGCACTCCGGCGAGCACGGTGAGCACCCAGGCGGCGAGCAGCACCCAGGCGTCCACCACGTCGGCCCGGCGCCTGAGCGGATTGCGCCGCCACCGCCACAGCCACACCTTCGGACCACGGAACGCCATCGAGGGCTTCCTCCTCACGAGCACACGAACATGCCGCACCGACCTCCCTCCCATACGGCACAGGGCGGGCGGATGCTCACGGCACCTGCCGGGAGCCGGTGGTGGTACGCGTCACGGCCCTGAGTCGGCGGGCTTCGCGAAAGGGCCCGGCGTTTCGGGGCGGCGGGCTGTCATCGCCGTCCTGACCTGCGGCGTCGCCCTTTCCAGGGGTGACTGTCAGTGGCGGGGTGCAGACTGGCCCGTGTCTGAGACAGAGGCGTCGCGGAGGTGATCGGCATGACCGAGGTATTGCTCGCCGTGGGTACACGCAAGGGCCTGTTCATCGGGCGGAGGCGGGGTGGCACCTGGGAGTTCGACGAGAGTCCCTACTTCAACGCCCAGGCCGTGTACTCGGTCGCCGTCGACACCCGGGGCGGGCGTCCGAGGCTGCTGGCCGGCGGCGACAGCGCGCACTGGGGCCCGTCCGTGTTCCACTCCGACGACCTGGGCCGCACCTGGACCGAACCGGCCAAGCCGGCCGTCAGGTTCCCGCAGGACACGGAGGCCTCCCTGGAGCGGGTGTGGCAGCTCCACCCGGCGGCCGCGGAGCCGGACGTGGTGTACGCGGGCACCGAACCGGCGGCGCTGTACCGCTCGCAGGACCGCGGCGAGACCTTCGAGCTCGTCCGCCCGCTGTGGGAGCACCCGACCCGGTCGAAATGGGTGCCGGGCGGCGGCGGTGAGGGCCTGCACACCATCATCACCGACAAGCGTGACCCGAGGGCCGTGACGGTCGCCGTCTCGACCGCGGGGGTTTTCAAGACCACCGACGGCGGTGCGAGCTGGGCGCCGTCCAACTCCGGTGTCTCCGCGGTGTTCCTGCCGGATCCGAACCCGGAGTTCGGCCAGTGCGTGCACAAGATCGCGCAGGACGCGGCGGACTCGGACCGGCTGTACCTCCAGAACCACTGGGGCGTGTACCGCAGCGACGACGCGGGCGCGCACTGGACGGACATCGGCGAGGGCCTGCCGTCCACCTTCGGCTTCGCGGCGGCCGCGCACCCGCACCGCGGCGAGACGGCGTACGTCTTCCCGATCAACGCCGACTCCGACCGCGTCCCGGCCGGCCACCGCTGTCGCGTCTTCCGCACGGCGGACGCGGGCAAGAGCTGGGAGCCGCTGTCGGCGGGACTGCCGCAGGAGGACCACTACGGCACGGTGCTGCGCGACGCGATGTGCACGGACGACGCGGACCCGGCGGGCGTGTACTTCGGCAATCGCAACGGCGAGGTCTTCGCGTCGGCCGACGACGGCGAAAGCTGGCGGCAGCTCGCGTCGCATCTGCCGGACGTGCTGTGCGTCCGGGCCGCGGTGGTCGCATGAGCCGTCGCGGCTTACCGGTCGGCGTTGGCCACTGGTTGATCGGTGCTGCCCGTGCGGCAGTAGGGTGACGCCCGTGGCACCACGACCCTTGCATGAAATCGTCGAAGCGGGCTGGGCGAAGGCCCTGGAACCCGTCGCCGAACGGATCGCCGCGATGGGCGACTTCCTGCGCCAGGAGATCGGCGCGGGACGCACCTATCTGCCGGCCGGGCCGAACGTCCTGCGGGCCTTCCAGCAACCCTTCGACGAGGTACGGGTCCTGATCGTCGGACAGGACCCGTACCCCACCCCGGGCCATGCTGTCGGCTTGTCGTTCTCGGTCGCGCCCGAGGTGCGCCCCCTGCCCGGCAGCCTCGTCAACATCTACCGGGAGCTGAACACCGACCTGGGGCTGCCGCAGCCGTCCAACGGGGATCTGACGCCGTGGACCCAACAGGGCGTGCTGCTGCTCAACAGGGCGCTCACCACGGCCCCGCGCAAACCGGGAGCCCACCGGGGCAAGGGCTGGGAGGAGGTCACCGAGCAGGCCATACGGGCCCTCGCCGCACGCGGCAAGCCGCTGGTGTCCATCCTCTGGGGCCGCGACGCCCGCAACCTGCGCCCCTTGCTCGGCAACCTCCCCTCGGTGGAGTCGGCACACCCGTCCCCCATGTCCGCCGACCGCGGCTTCTTCGGCTCCCGCCCGTTCAGCCGCGCCAACGACCTCCTGATCGGCCAGGGAGGCCAACCGGTGGACTGGCGCCTGCCGTGACCGACGCCGCCGGCTTCCTCGCGGTCGACTCCGGCGGCTCCGGCATGCGGATCGCCGTCGGCACCGTCGACGGCGGTGTGCGGGGCCGTCGCGAGTCCCGTGAGCCCGTGCGCACCGGGGAACGGGGTATCGACGCCGGGCACTTCATGGAGCGGTTGGCGCCCATGGTGCGCGAGGCGGTGGCCGAGGCCGGGGTCGCCGGGCTCGGTGCGGTCGCCGTCGGGGCCGCCGGGCTCGCCAGTCTCGGGGACGGTCTGCGCGCCGAGCTGCCGACCGCGCTGGAGCGGGAGTTCGGCATCCGGCGGGTCGCCCTGGCCGCCGATGCCGTCACCGCCTATGCCGGCGCCCTCGGGAACCGGCCCGGTGCCGTGATCGCGGCCGGTACGGGGCTGATCGCGGTCGGCACCGACCTGACGCGCTGGCGCCGGGCGGACGGCTGGGGGCATCTGCTGGGCGACTGCGGCAGCGGTGCCTGGATCGGACGGGCCGGGCTGGAGGCGGCGATGCGGGCCCACGACGGGCGGGCCGGCGGGTCGGCCGAACTGCTGGCCCGCGCCGAGGAACTGTTCGGGCCGGTGCGCGGGCTGCCCGGCAAGCTCTATCCGCGCCCGGACCGCCCCGCCGTCCTCGCCTCCTTCGCTCCCCAGGTGGCCGCCTGCGCCGACGGCGACCCGGTGGCCGCGGACATCCTGCGCGCCGCCGCACGGCACATGGCCGATTCCGCGGCCGCCGTCTGCCCGGCCTCGGGAGAGCCCCAAGTCGCGCTGACCGGTGGCCTGTTGAACATGGGTGCCGCGCTCGTCGTACCTGTGGAGGAGGAGTTGTCGAAGCGGCTGCCGCACGCACAGCGGGTGCCGGCCGCCGGGGATCCGCTGGAGGGGGCGGTGCGCATCGCGACGGATCTCGCGGCGGGCGCGCCGACTCTGCCGAGCGACGAGGCGATGCTCTGTGTGGTGACCGGACACAGGGACTGACCCACCTACGTCACATGCTTCCGTACCGCATGTAACTCAATCAGACAAAAGCGGACGTATACCGCTCACCTGCACCCTCCCCGAACAGGGGAGCCCAGGAAACCAGTAACATGCGGCGCCATGAGCTCCCCCACTGGGCCCGCGTCCGGCCTGCCAGTACGAATGCCGCGCCCCCGCCAGCCCGGGCGGCACCGCCGACCCGAGCCCCTGGCGGCTCCCGAGGGCGCGCCCGCGCTCGTCCTCGCTGTGCCGGGCACGCCGAGCGCCGCGACCCGCGGCCTCGCCGAGGAGGTCGTGAGCATCGCCCGCTCCGAGCTCCCCGGTCTCGACGCCCGGATCGGGTACGTCGACGGTGACGACGCGGAGTTCCCCACGCTCCAGTCGGTGCTGGTCCACGCCGCCGAGGAGCGCACCGCCCGCTATGAGCAGGCGCTCGCCGCGGGTGTGGAGGCCAAGGAGCCCGAGGGCCCCGTCGCGGTCGTCGTGCCGCTGCTCGCCGGCCCGGACGGCGCGCTGCTGCGCGTCATCCGCCAGGCCGTGATGGACAGCCGTGTCGCGGCCGACCTGACCGATGTGCTCGGCCCGCACCCGCTGCTCGCCGAGGCGCTGCACGTGCGCCTGTCGGAGGCCGGTCTGGCCCGCGCCGACCGCGCCCGGCTGTTCACCGTGGCCACTGCCGCGGACGGCATCATCCTGGCCTCCGTCGGTGGCGAGGAGGCCGTGCAGGCGGCCGGGATCACCGGCATGCTGCTCGCCGCGCGGCTGGCCGTGCCGGTGATGGCGGCGGCCCTGGACCAGGACGGCTCCATCACGGCCGTCGCCGAGCAGCTTCGGTCCTCGGGCTCGCAGCAGCTCGCGCTGGCGCCGTATCTGATAGGGCCGGAGATCGACCCGAGCCTGATCGCCCAGGCCGCGCAGGAGGCGGGCTGCTCCGCCGCCGAGCCGCTCGGCCCGTACCCGGCGATCGGCAAGCTCGCCCTGTCGAAGTACACGACGGCGCTGGGCATCGCCCCGCAGCAGGCGCAGGGCACGCCGGTCCGCTGACGCGCACGCCACAGCACAGCCGTAACGCCGAAGGGCCCGCTCCCGTGGGAGGTGCGGGCCCTTCGGCGTGTGGTCACGCCTCGTCGACGGCCGCCGGACCGATGACGACGCAGGACGCCGCGGGCACCTCGATCGAGCCCTCGTAGCGCGGGACCCCCCGGTCCGGGTCCACGGCGAACCAGGACACGTCGCCGGAGCGCTCGTTCGCGACGTACAGGAAACCGTCCGCCTCGGTGAGCGCGCGCGGCCAGTGACCGGCGCAGGTGACGGTGGCGACCAGGCGCAGTTCCTCGCCCTGGACGGCGAAGGTGGACAGCACGTCCTCGCCGCGGGTGGCGGTCCACACGAAGCGGCCGTCGGGCGAGGCGACGATCCCCGAGGGGTAGGCGTCGCCGGCCGGGGCGCCCGGCAGCACCGGGACCTCGGCCAGGGGCTTGAGCGTGCCGTCGTCGGCGTCCCAGTGACAGACGGTGACGGTGGGGGTGAGTTCGTTGACGACGTAGGCGTACCGGCCGTGCGGGTGGAAGGCCAGGTGGCGGGGGCCCGAGCCGGGGCGCAGGGCGCTCTCCCGGTGCACGTCGAACGTGCCGTCGGCCAGTGTGCACACCCGCACCGAGTCGGTGCCGAGGTCGACGCTGACGGCCCAGCGGCCGCTGGGGTCGGGCTGCACCTGGTGGGCGTGCGGGCCCTGCTGGCGCGGCGTGTGCGGGCCGGAGCCGGTGTGCTGGAGGACGACCGGCGGGGCGTCCGAGAGGGTGCCGTCGGAGCGCACGGACAGGGCGGTGACACTGCCGGAGCCGTAGTTGGCGGTCAGAACGTGCCCGGCGAACAGGCTCAGGTGCGCGGGTCCGCTGCCGCCCACCGGGACCGGCGAACCGGCCGGCTCCGGCTTGTCCGCGTCCACGCGGTAGGCGGCCACCGCGCCCTCGGCCGTCTCGCTGACCGCGTAGAGCGTGTCGCCACGGGGCGACAGGGCCAGGTACGCGGGGTCGGGCACATCGCGCACTCCGCTCAGGACGGTCAGCGCGCCGTTGTCCGCCACCGCGGCCGTCGTGATGCCATGGCCTCCGGCCGCCGTGAACGAGCCGATGTAGGCCCTTCTCCCCCGCCTGCCGACGTCTGCCAACGCTGTCCCCTTCCGGTCGGGTGCCGTCCGGGCCGACGGTAGCAGCGGATCATCATCGGTCTAGACCAAGATCGCCTGATCGACGGCGAGTTCGGACAGGGGTTCGCCTCACGCGCGGCAGCAGGGCCTCCGGCAGCCCGCGCGCGGCAGCTCGGCCCCGGCACTCCCGGCGGACTCGCCCGCGGGCCGCTCCCGCACGGCTCGCGGGCCGGTGGGTCCGGTGCGGGATTACCCGGCCCATGGCCTGATCCACCCTCCAGGCGGCCGGCAAAACGGCTCGGCCGCCCGGGGGTGGTGCCGCACGGCCCGCTCAGGCTCCGACGAGCGGTGAGCCCGACGGGGCTCGCAGCGGCGTGGCGAGTTCGACGAGCGCCCGCTCCAGGCCGTGCAGATGGGCCAGCGCGGGGTCCGTCGCGGCAGGCTGCGCGGTGGGGGCGGTCATGTCCGCGCCGCCGGTCAGGGCTTCGACGGCGGCCTCGACCCGCCAGCACGCGGCGGCCAGGCGGGCGTCGTGCGAGGCCTCCGGGTCGGCGGCGACGGCGGCTAGGGGGTGTTGTGAGGGTCCCGTGCGGTGCCCGCGGTGTTCGGTGCGTGCCCTCGGCGTGCCGGACGAAGGCCCTTGTAGCGGAGCTACTTGGGCCTTCGGCCGGTGCGGCGAGGGTGCGTGCCGGGCGCCGTGGGTGCTGTGCGGGACCCTCACAACACCCCCTAGGCCGCGGATCTCCCGGGCGCAGTCGTCGAGCAGGGCCAGGACGTGGCGGGCGCGCCGCTTGCGGGCCGGCATCGGGTTCAGCGGGTGCACGAGCGGGGCGAGCGAGAGCCGTACCCGGGCGAGAATCTGCTCCAGTTCGGCCACCCGGGAGGCCGGGTCCGCGCTCTCGTCCCCGGCGAGCCGGGCGGCGGCCTCGGCGGTGGCCGCGTGGACACAGCGCAGGGCCCGCTGGATCCAGGTGTTGGTGATGCCGTGGGTGGTGACGGGCAGGACGAACAGCACGGCCAGCACGGCGCCGATCGCCCCGACGCCGGTCTCGGCGAGCCGCAGCGCCAGCAGGGCGGGATCGAGGACGCCCAGGAGGCCGTAGAGCAGTTCGGCCAGGACCGTGACGCAGAGCATCATCCAGGTGTAGGAGACGGCGGCCGTGTAGAAGATGCCGAAGACGCAGACGGCGAGGAGCACCGCCGTCGGCACCCCCGCGCCCTCCAGCGGGACGGCGACGAGCAGGCCGAGGCCGATGCCGATCACGGTGCCGAGGACCCGGCGGAAACCGCGGACCAGGGTCTCGCCGCGCGAGGTGGTGTTGACGAAGATCCACCAGGTGGCGCCGACGGCCCAGTACCAGCGCTGCCCGGACACGAGCTGGCCCACGACGAGGGCGAAGCCCGCGCCGGCGGTGGCCTGGATCGCCTGGCGCGTCGTCACCCGGGCCAGTCCGCTGCCGCCCGGCGCCGCGGGCACGGGGGCCGGGGGCGTTCGGCGCTCGTAGCACCAGAGCCCGAACCGCACCGCCGCCGCGGTGAGCAGGGACAGCAGTACGGCGGCGTAGAGCTCGGGAAGCTGCCGCGGGGTCGCCTGGAGGAACTGCGCCACGAAGAAGGTCATGAACGCGAACACGCCGAGGCTGTGCCCGCGCGGCCCCCAGCGGCGGGCGTAGACGCCGGCGCCGACGACGGCGAGGAAGGTGAGGTCGCGGGCGACCGGATGGTCGTGCAGCTCGGCCGCCGCCGCGAGGACGGGCAGGCCGACGAGGGGCAGCAGCGCGGTGGTGACCGCCTGTCCACGGACCGTGGCGTCGGTGACCGTGAACAGGGCGAGCAGCGCGGCGAGCCCGCCGGTGACGGCACCGACCAGGGAATGCCCGGCCAGCGCGCACACCACCACCGCGAGCCCGATGCCGAGCACGGCCCGCGCGGCGAAGCGCAGCCGCGCCCGCCCCGGGTCCGGCGCCACGAACACCCTCTTCAGCACCACTACCGCCCCTCCGAACCGGCATGAAAAAGGCGCCGCGGGGTTCCGCAGCGCCATCGACCGCCCCATTGCAGCATCACCGGGGAGACTGGCTCAAGTGCCCTCGAATACGCTGGGCCATTGGCACAGACATAACGGTCCTCGGGCGTCCACCGGCGAGCCAACGGACCACACGCGGAGAAAGGCCGGGACACCATGCCCGTGGACGAGCTCGACACCCGCATCCTGCGGTTGCTGCTGGAGCAGCCCCGCACCAGCGTGCGCGAGTACGCCCGCATCCTCGGCGTCGCACGCGGCACGCTCCAGGCCAGGCTGGACAGGCTGGAGCGGGACGGGGTGATCACCGGCACGGGGCCGACCCTCTCCCCCGCCGCCCTCGGCCACCCGGTGCTGGCGTTCGTGCACATCGAGGTCACCCAGGGCCATCTCGACGACGTGGGCGACGCGCTCGCCGCCGTGCCGGAGATCGTGGAGGCCTTCTCGATCACGGGCAGCGGGGATCTGCTCACCCGCGTGGTGGCCCGCGACAACGCCCACCTGGAGGACGTGGTCCAGAAGCTGATCAGCCTGCCCGGCGTGGTCCGCACCCGCACCGAGATGGCCCTGCGCGAGCGCGTCACGCACCGGCTGCTGCCGCTGGTGGAGTCGATCGGCCGGGCCGCGGCCCGGAAATGACCTTTGACATGCTGGGGCCATGAGCGGTCTGAGCGGCACCTCGGTCATCTTCGATCTCGACGGGACCCTCGTGGACAGTGAGCCCAACTACTACGAGGCCGGGCGCCAGGTCCTCGCCGAACACGGCGTCGCCGACTTCACCTGGGCGGACCACGAGCGCTACGTCGGCATCAGCACCCTGGAGACGGTCACCCTCTGGAAGCGGGAGTACGGCCTTCGGGCCACCGTCGACGAACTGCTCGCCGCCAAGAACCGCCGCTACCTGGAACTGGCCCGCACCGCCACGCGCGCGTACCCCGAGATGCGCGCGTTCGTGGAACTGCTGGCGGCCGAGGGCGTCCCGATGGCCGTGGCCTCGGGCTCCTCACGGGAGGCCATCACGGCGATCCTGGCCGGCACCGGCCTGGACGCCCACCTCCGCACCGTCGTCTCGGCCGACGAGGTCGACCACGGCAAGCCGGCCCCCGACGTCTTCCTGGAGGCCGCCCGCCGGCTGGGCGTCGCGCCCGCCGACTGTGTGGTCGTGGAGGACGCGGCCCCCGGCGCGGCAGCGGCGCACGCGGCGGGGATGCGCTGCATCGCCGTCCCGTATGTGGCCGCGCAGGCCGACGCCCCGGAGTTCGCGACGGCCGGTCTGCTCGTGCGGGGCGGGCAGGGGGAGTTCACGGCGCGGGCGGCCTACGACTGGCTGTGCCGGGCAAGGTGGCGGTCCACTCGAATCAAAACGCTCCGGACCCATTGACCCTCACCCGTCCCCTCCCTATCGTCTGGTCGATCACTCGTACGTCGTTCGGTATAGCGAACATGCTCGGTGTAGCGAACATACCCCCCCACGTGGAGGAGCACCCATGGCACCGCCCCTCTCCAGGAGATCCCTTCTCCAGGCCGCGACCCTCGCCGCCGCGGCACCGGCGATCGGTTACACCGCGAGCGGTCGGGCCGCGGCCGCCGTTCAGGAGGCGCAGGCCGTGACCGCCACCCCGTCCGCGTGGACCGTGCGGCCCTTCGCCCTGGACGACGTGGCGCTGCGGCCCGGACTCTTCGCCGACAAACGGCAGTTGATGCTCGATCACGCCCGCGGCTACGACGTGAACCGGCTACTCCAGGTCTTCCGCGCCAACGCCGGGCTGGCCACCGGTGGCGCCGTGGCGCCCGGAGGATGGGAGGGGCTGGACGGCGAGGCGAACGGGAATCTGCGCGGGCACTACACCGGGCATTTCCTGACCATGCTGTCGCAGGCCTACGCCGGCACCGGCGAGCAGGTGTTCGTCGACCGGATCCGCACCATGGTCGGGGCGCTGACCGAGGTGCGCGCGGCGCTGCGCAAGGACCCGGCCGTGCTGAGCGTCGGCGGGAAGTTCGGTACGGCAGCCGAGAACGTCCGCGGGTCGTACCAGTACGTCGATCTGCCCGCCGCCGTCCTCGGCGGCGCCTCCGCGATCACCCTGTCCGCCTGGGTCAGGCCCACCCACGCCGGGGACTGGGCGCGGGTCTTCGACTTCGGCGACAACAACACCCGGTACATGTACCTGGCCACCCGCAACGCCGGCGGTGTGCCGCGCTTCGCCATCACGACCGGCGGCCCCGGCGGCGAGCAGGGCCTCGACGGCACCGCCGCGCTGCCCCTCGACCGGTGGAGCCATCTCGCGGTCACCATCGCGGGCGGCACCGGCACGCTGTACGTCGACGGCACGGCCGTGGCCCGCAACACGGCGATGACCCTCACCCCGGCCGCCCTCGGCACCCTCGCCCACAACTGGCTCGGCCGCTCCAACTTCGCGACCGACCCCGTCTTTGCGGGCGCCTACGACGAGTTCAACGTCTTCTCGCGCGCCCTGAGCGCCGCCGAGATCGGCGAGTTGCAGGGCAGGCGGGCGGCAGACGCCTCCGCCGGGCGCGGCGACCTGGCGTCGTACGACTTCGACGAGACCTCCGGCGGGACGTTCGCCGACGCCTCCGGACGCGGGCTCACCGCCACCCTGCGCCGTACCTGGGGCGGGCCCAGCCACCCCGGGTTCCTGGCCGCGTACCCGGAGACGCAGTTCATCGACCTGGAGTCGAGGACCGCCAGCGACTACACCAAGGTCTGGGCGCCGTACTACACCGCGCACAAGATCCTGCGCGGCGTGCTGGACGCCTACCTCGCCACCGACGACGACCGTGCCCTCGACCTCGCGTCCGGCATGTGCGACTGGATGCACTCGCGGCTGTCGAAGCTGCCCGAGGCCACCCTGCAGCGGATGTGGGGGCTGTTCTCCAGCGGCGAGTTCGGCGGCATCGTCGAGGCGGTCTGCGATCTGCACGAGATCACCGGCAAGGCCGAACACCTCGCGCTGGCCAAGCTGTTCGACCTCGACCGGCTCATCGACAACTGCGCCGCGAACACCGACATCCTCGACGGGCTGCACGCCAACCAGCACATACCGATCTTCACCGGGTACCTGCGGCTGTACGACGCGACCGGCGAGCGGCGCTATCTCGACGCGGCCCGGAACTTCTGGGGCATGGTCGTGCCGCACCGCATGTACGGCATCGGCGGCACCAGCACGGGTGAGTTCTGGAAGGCGCGCGACGTGATCGCGGGCACCATCAGCGACACCGACGCCGAGACGTGCTGTGCGTACAACATGCTGAAGCTGAGCCGGACCCTGTTCTTCCACGAGCAGCGGCCGAGGTACATGGACTACTACGAGCGGGCCCTGTACAACCAGGTCCTCGGCTCCAAGCAGGACAAGGCGGACGCCGAGAAGCCGCTCGTCACGTACTTCATCGGGCTGGAGCCGGGTCATGTGCGGGACTACACGCCCAAGCAGGGCACGACCTGCTGCGAGGGCACCGGCATGGAGAGCGCCACGAAGTACCAGGACTCGGTGTACTTCAAGGCCGCCGACGGGGGCGCGCTGTACGTCAATCTGTACAGCGCGTCCCGACTGGACTGGGCCGAGAAGGGCGTGACGGTCACGCAGAGCACCATGTTCCCGCGTGAGCAGAGCACCACGCTCACCATCGGCGGCGGCAGCGCGGCCTTCGCCCTGCGGCTGCGGGTGCCGTCGTGGGCGACCGCCGGGTTCCGGGTGACGGTCAACGGCGGTGCGGTGAGCGGCACTCCGACGCCGGGCAGCTACTTCACCGTGTCACGGACGTGGCGCGGCGGCGACACCGTGCGCATCTCCATGCCGTTCCGGCTGCGCGTGGAGAAGGCGATCGACGATCCCTCACTGCAGACCCTGTTCTACGGCCCGGTCAATCTCGTCGGCCGCAGCTCGGCGACGAGTTACCTGCGGTTGGGGCTGTACCGCAACGCCGGCCTCTCCGGTGACCTGCTGCCCTCCCTCACCCCGGTGAGCGGCAAGCCGCTCCACCACACCCTCGACGGCACCGAGTTCGCCCCCTTCTTCGAGGGCACCGAGGACCCGACCCACGCCTACTTCCGGCGCTCCGAACCCAGGGTGATCTTCGGCAACACCGACTCAGGCGTCGCCAACCCCGCCAAGTCCGACGGCACCACGCTGCTGGACGAGATCTGGGCCGGGGCGCCCTTCGCCGCCAAGGGTGCGCTGGTCACACGGGTGCGGTCCACCGTGAACGCATGGGTCTCCGCGGGGCTGCTCAGCCAGGCCGACGGGCAGACGGTCGTACGCACGGCGCAGCGGGCGACGTACGCCCCCTGAGCCGCCAGGCCTGCTACGACCTGCGCCGCGGCTTTCCGCGCCGCGCGCCCTTGGCTCCCCTGGCCCCCTTGGTGCCGCCTCCCTGGCGGCGTGCGCCGCGCCCGGCGTCGGGGCGCTTGCGCTTCGGCTGGTCGGTGGTGGCCGGGGGCTGGGACGTCGTACGGCCGCGCGTGCTGTTGACCGTCCGGCCGCGGACGACGCCGATGAAGTCCTCGACCAGGTCGGTGGTCGCCTCTTCCGGCCAGGACAGGGCGATGCTCGACTGCGGGGCGTCCACCAGCGTGCGGTAGGTGAGGTCCTTGCGGTGGTGGAGGCGGGCCAGCGACTGGGGTACGACGAGCAGGCCGACGCCCGCCGCGACCAGCTCGACGGCGTCCGCGGTGGTGGCGGGGCGCTCGAAGGCGGGCTCGCCCGGTGGCCGCTCCCAGCCCAGGACGTCGTCGAGGGGGTGGAGGACGACCTCGTCGGCCAGGTCCTCGGCGGTGACCTCGTCGACCGCCGCGATCACGTGGTCCTTCGGGGCGACGACCACCGTGGTCTCGGTGTAGAGGGGGATCGCGCTGAAGAACGTACGGTCGACCGGAAGCCGTACGAGACCGGCGTCCGCGCCGCCGTCCCGCAGCAGCCCGGGCGCCTCGGCGGCGGGCACCGAGTGCAGGGTGAGGGGGACGTCCGGGAAGCGCTCGTTCCAGATCCGCACCCACTTCGAGGGGGTCACTCCGGGGACGTATGCGAGCCGGAACGACGGCGCTGCCTGCGGGGAGGACGGGGGTACTGCCGAGCCTGTCACCTGGCCAGGTTACCGGCCGTGGTCGGCGGTCGTTCACTCGGTAGATACCCTGGGGACCATGACGTCGCACCAAAGCACCCAGTCCATGAAGCCCGCGACCGCGGCGAAGAAGCTGGGTGTGTACCTCGAAGCCACCCCCGCCGAGTTCCGGGAGGGGGTCGTCACGCGCGCGGAGCTGAACGCGCTCCAGGCCGACCCTCCGCAGTGGCTGCGCGACCTGCGACGCGACGGCCCGCATCCGCGCCCGGTCGTGGCGCAGAAGCTCGGCGTCTCCATCGCGGGGCTGGCCCGCGGCGGTGTCACCGAGCCTCTGACCACCGAGCAGATCGAGGCCCTGAAGCAGGAGCAGCCCCAGTGGCTGGTCAAGGAGCGCGCCACTCAGGCGGAGGTGCGCAAGGAGGCGGCCCGGATCAAGAAGCGGAACGCCGAGCGCGAGGCTCAGGGCTCCTGACCCCGGTCAATCCATGTCGCTCTCTTCCGGGATCGCCTCCAGGAAGGTCGCCGAGGGGCAGAAGAAGAGGGTTCCGGTGACGGCCTGGGAGTAGTCCAGGATCGGGTCGGGGCCGGATTCGGGGCCGCCCAGGAACATCTTGCGGAGCATGGTCTCCGGTATCTCGGGCGTGCGGGCGTAGGCGATGAAGTACGTGCCGAACTCGCCGTGGCCGGGCCTGCCGAACGGCATGGCGCCGCGCAGTATCTCCAGTTCCTCCCCGTCCGGGCCGGTGACGGCGTTCACGTCGATGTGGGAGCCGGGGACGTCGAGCTCGATGTTGGTCAGCTTGGAGCGGCCGATCACCTTCTCCTGGGCCTCGACGGCGAGGGCCTCCCAGGCGTCGACGTCGTGCACGTACTTCTGGACGATCGCATAGCTGCCCGCCCGGAACGCGGGGTCCTCGTCGCCGACGACGGCCGCCTCGGCCGCCGCCCGGCCGACCGGGTTCTCGGTGCCGTCGACGAAGCCGAGGAGGTTGCGCGAGTCGAAGTAGGCGAAGGCCTGGACCTCGTCCTGGACGGTGACCGCGCCGCGCAGCCGCTTCATGATCTCGGCGGACAGGGCGAAGCACAGATCCGTGCGCGCGGCGCGGATGTGGAACAGCAGGTCGCCCGGGGTGGCCACGGCGCGATGCCGGGGCCCTTCCAACTCCTCGAAGGAGTGGAGCTGTTGGGGGCGCGGGCCCTCGAACAGCCGGTCCCAGGCCGCGGATCCGACGTCGGCCACACAGCACAGGCCGCCGTCGGGACTGGGGAAGCCCACGGCCCGTACGAGTCCCGCGAGCCCGGCCAGCAGATCGCGTACCGCGGGCTCTCCGCCGGGCTCCATCGTGACCACCAGGAACACCGCGACCGGTGCCGGCTGACTCAGCACGGGTTGCGGCAGCGCACCGGCCGAGCGTATGGACGACGGCTTGGATGACGGCATGGTTCCCCTCTCACCCTCGGACCCCGCCACCTAACGATGCCCGGCCGAACGGCGAACGATACCCGGCGATTTCGCGCACTTCCGGCGCTCACCGAGGCGCTTCGGGTTCCTGCCGCGGGACGCCGAGCAGCGACCTCTCTCACCACCCGACTAGCTGTCGTAGTCGACCGTCAGCGTCTCCGAGACCGGGTAGGACTGGCAGGTCAGCACATATCCCGCGGCCACCTCGGCCGTCTCCAGCGCGAAGTTGCGCCGCATGTCGGCCTTGCCGTCGGTGACCAGGGCGCGGCAGGTGCCGCAGACGCCGCCCTTGCAGGCGAACGGCAGGTCGGGGCGGGTGCGTTGGGCGCCGTCGAGGATGGTCCGCTCGCGTGGCAGGGTGGCGGTGGTGGAGCGGCCGTCGAGGGTGATGGTGACCTGGCTGACGGGTCCCTGCGGGCCGTTCTCCTCGTGGTGCACCTCGCGCACGGGCTCGTCGTCGGCGTAGAACAGCTCCTGGTGCACCCGCTCGTCCGGCACCCCGAGCCCCGCCAGCACGCCCTGCGCGTCCCGGACCATGCCGTGCGGTCCGCACAGCCACCAGTGGTCGGCCGTGTGCACGTCGACCAGGGCGTCGATCAGCGTGCGGAGCCGTTCGGCGTCGATACGGCCGGAGAGCACCTCGGCCTCGCGGGGTTCGCGGGAGAGCACGTGGGCGAGCTGGAACCGCGCCGGGTAGAGGTCCTTCAGGTCCGCGAGCTCGTCGGCGAACATCACGGTGTCGGTGCGGCGGTTGCCGTAGAAGAGGGTGACCGTCGAGCGGGAGTCGGCGGCCAGCACGGACTCGGCGATGGACATCATGGGCGTGATGCCGGAGCCGGCCGCGATCAGGACGTGGTGGCCGGGTGTGGTGAGGTCGGGGGTGAAGGCGCCGGTGGGGGCCATCACCTCGACGGTGTCGCCGGGGTGGATGTCGTTGACCAGCCAGGACGAGAACAGGCCGCCGGGCACGACCCGTACGCCGATGCGCGGGCTCGTGCCGACCGGTGAGCAGATCGAGTACGACCGCCGCTCGTCGCGCCCGTCGATCTCGCGCCGCAGCGTCAGCGACTGGCCGGGCTCGAAGGCGAACTCCTCGGCCAGCTCGGCCGGGATGTCGAAGCCGACGGCGACCGCGTCCACGCACAGGGGCTGGATGGCGGCGACGCGCAAGGGACGGAAAGCAGGCCGCCGGCGGGCACGGGGGCGTACCGCCGGGTCGGGGGTGGCCGACGACTCCGCGGCCGTCCCCTCGGAAACCTGGGCGGTCGCGGGCTCCGGAGCCGATGCTGCCGGGGCGGCGTGCATGCCCGCAGCCCGGGCAGGTGTGGCCGGGTCCGCGGCCGGAGCGCCCCGGCCGCCCGGAGCCAAGTCGGTCCGGGCCGTCGGCTCTTCCCTCAGGCCTGACATTCAGATCTCCTTGACGTACTCGAACGGCTCACGGCAGGCGCGGCAGCGCCACAGCGCCTTGCAGGACGTGGCGGCGAAGTGTGAGGTCTCCTCGGTGTCCGCCGAGCCGCAGCGCGGGCAGGTCACCGCGTGCCGGGTGGGCGACAGCACCAGCGCGACGGGACCGCCGCGCGGTGCGGGGCCGGGCGGGGCGATGCCGTGCTCGGCGAGCTTGGCGCGGCCGGCCGGGGTGATCCAGTCGCTGGTCCACGGCGGATCGAGGACCGTGCGGATCTCCACGCGCGGGTATCCGGCGTCCCGCAGCCGCGCGGCGACGTCCGCCCGCATCTCGGCCATGGCCGGGCAGCCGGAGTAGGTCGGCGTGAGGCTCGCGACCACCGTGCCGTCCTCGGTCAGCTCGACGTCGCGCAGGACGCCCAGGTCGGCCAGGGTGAGCATGGGCAGCTCGGGGTCCGGCACGGCCGCGGCGATGTGCCGGGCGCGCCGGGCGTCGAGCAGCGTGGTCGGCATGATCACCACACCGCCTCCGGGTGGGCGCGGGCCACGCCCTGCAACTCGGCGAGCAGCGGGGCGAGATGCTCGGTGTGCTCGCCGTCGCGGCCGGATCCGGGCAGCGGCCGGTACACCGGCATGGGCAGCCCGGCCGCCGCGGTGACCTGCTTCAGCACCGCCACGACGTCGTCCCGTACGTCGTACGCCGTGAACAGCTCGCCCAGATACGGCGCCACTCGCTCCTGGGCACGGCGCATCCGGCGGTGCGACTCCTCGGTGCCGTCGCCCAGGCGCACCGCCCACTCCGCCGCGTACTGCCGGTGGTAGGCCAGCTCCTTGACGCCCTTGGAGGCGATCGCCGCGAGCACGGGGTCCGGGTGTGAGGCCAGCTTCTCGAAGTGCGCGAGGCGCCAGCTCGAGAGCACCAGCAGCCGCACGATGGAGAACGCGAAGTCCTCGTTGGGCAGTTCCGCCAGGCGTACGTTGCAGAAGTCGCCGGCGTCGCGGAAGTAGGCGTAGGCGTCCTCGCCGCGTCCGGTGCCGTCGGCCTGGCCGGCGCGGGAGTAGAGCAGGCGGGCCTGGCCGAGGAGGTCGAGGCCGATGTTGGCCAGCGCCACCTCCTCCTCCAGCTCGGGGGCGCGGGTGATCCACTCGGCGAGGCGCTGGGCCGAGACCAGGGCGTCGTCGGCCAGCGCGACGCAGACGGCGGCCAGTTCGGCGGCGTCGATGTCCTCGGGGACTGTGGTGTCGACGCCGTGCAGGGGGTCCTCGAAGCCGGTGCCGTAGGCCCAGCGGCTGTCGTCCTCGTGTCCCTCGGCGAGGGTCAGGTAGACGTGGTCGTCACTCATGCCCTCTCCCTCAGATGTGCGGGACGTCGTCGGGGATGTCGTAGAAGGTCGGGTGGCGGTAGACCTTGTCGGCGCTGGGCGCGAAGAAGGGGTCCTTCTCGTCGCGGGTGGAGGCGGCGATGTGCTCGGAGCGCACCACCCAGATGCTGACGCCCTCATTGCGGCGCGTGTACAGGTCGCGCGCGTGGGTGAGCGCCATCCGGTCGTCGGCGGCGTGCAGCGAGCCCACGTGGACGTGGTTGAGCCCGCGCTTGCCGCGCACGAACACCTCGTACAGCGGCCAGTCCTGCTTCCCGGCGCTCATGCCGCCGCTCCCTTCCCGGCACGGGCGGCCTGCTTGGCCGCGTGGGCGGTGGCGGCCTCGCGCACCCATCCGCCGTCCTCGTGGGCGCTCCTGCGCCGCTCCATCCGCTGGGCGTTGCACGGTCCTTCGCCCTTGATGACCCGCATCAGCTCGTCCCAGTCGGGGGTGCCGAAGTCGTGGTGGCCGCGCTCGGCGTTCCAGCGCAGCTCGGGGTCGGGCAGGGTGACGCCGAGCTTCTCGGCCTGCGGGACGGTCATGTCGACGAAGCGCTGACGCAGCTCGTCGTTGCTGTGCCGCTTGATCTTCCAGGCCATCGACTGCGCCGAGTTGGGCGAGGCGTCGTCGGGCGGGCCGAACATCATCAGCGACGGCCACCACCAGCGGTTCACCGCGTCCTGGACCATCTCGCGCTGGGCGTCGGTGCCCCGCATCATCGTCATCAGCAGCTCGTAGCCCTGCCGCTGGTGGAAGGACTCCTCCTTGCAGATCCGCACCATCGCGCGCGCGTACGGCCCGTAGGAGCTGCGGCACAGCGGCACCTGGTTGCAGATCGCGGCGCCGTCCACGAACCAGCCGATCACTCCGACGTCGGCGAAGCTCATGGTCGGGTAGTTGAAGATCGACGAGTACTTCTGGCGGCCCTCGATCAGCCGCTCGGTCAGGTCCGCGCGGTCGGCGCCCAGGGTCTCCGCCGCCGAGTACAGGTACAGCCCGTGCCCGGCCTCGTCCTGCACCTTGGCGAAGAGGATCGCCTTGCGGCGCAGCGAAGGCGCGCGCATGATCCACTCGCCCTCGGGCTGCATCCCGATGATCTCCGAGTGGGCGTGCTGCGCGATCTGCCGGATCAGCGTCCTGCGGTAGCCCTCCGGCATCCAGTCCCGCGGTTCGATCCGCTGGTCGCGCGCGATCGTCGCGTCGAAGTGCCGCTGGAGCGGCTCCTCGGGGGGCGCCTCGGCGGAGTGTGCAGTCGTCATCGAATCCCGTTCCCCAACCGACCATTCGTTCGGTGTCCAGTGTGACGTGTTTCCGCCAGGGGAGCAAGACCCCTCCCGGCGCGCGAAGGCGGCCCAGGACACCCCTGCGGGGTACCTGGGCCGCCACGCCGCATCCCGATGCCGTCACACGTTGGGCACCCTCAGCTTGTCCCAGCTCACCTTGCCGGGGATGCCGTCCGCGTCCTTGCCCTTGAAGCCGAGCTTGTGCTGCCAGGCGGCGTAGGAGCGGCGGTCGGCCTCCGACCACTCGGGCCCCGGCCCCACCTCGTAGCGGCTGCATCCCTCGGCGACCAGGCGGCGGCCCATCGCGGTGATGATCGGGGACTTCTGGCCGATGTGGAAGAAGCCGCTGCCCGGGAAGGGCTCCAGCTTCGGCTTGGGCGCGGGCTTCGGGTCCGGCTGGGGCTTGCCTCCCCCGCCGCCCTTGAGCCGCTGCGCGATGCGCCTGCGCATGCCGTCCATGGTGAAGCCGCGCGGGTCCGTCTTGCCCGGCTGCCACTCCTTGTGGCCGATCACCGAGCGCTCGCTCCAGCCGTGGTGGCGGCAGATCGCGGCGGAGACCTTCTCGATGGCCTCCTTCTGCGCCTCGGGCCAGGGGTCCTTGCCGTCGCCGAGGTTGATGCACTCGAAGCCGTAGAAGCGCGCGTTGCCGTCGGTGTCGGCCTCGTTGTCGTGCGGCAGCTTGGACTCGTTGATCACGGCGCGCAGGACGTCGCTGTCGCCGAGGCCGGCGTGGTTGGCGCGGCCGTTGCCGACGAGATGGACGTGGCCCTTCTTGTCGATGACGCCGTGGCAGAGCGGGCCGGGCAGGCCGGAGTAGCCGTTGTAGCAGATGTTCACCGAGCTCTCGGTGCCCTTGGTGACGGTGTGGTGGATCATCACGCCGTTCACCGGGCCCCAGCGGCCCTTGCTGTTGCGGTTGTGGGTGCGCCAGCTGCGGACCTCGTGGACCGTCAGGCCCTCCGCACGAAGGATCTCCACCATCTTGGACGCGCTCAGGGGCTTGGCCATTACTCGTCTCCTTCCGCCGCTGCCTCCGCTTCCGCCGTCGTCTGCGACCTCCCGCCCGACGGGTCCTCCGCCAACCGCTCCTCGCGGCGCGCCTGTTCCTCCGCCGCCAGCGCCGCCTCGTCCGCGGCCGGGATGCTGCTGGCCAGCGGGGGGAAGGCGAGGCGCAGATCGACCGTGCCGCCCTCGCCCTTGACCAGGGCCAGCGGGGCGAAGCCGCGGACGATGCCGGAGGGGCCCTGGAGCAGCGGGCGCCGGGCCGCGTCCGTGGGCCACTCGACGCCGCCGGTGGCGGTGCGGGCGGGGACGATCCAGTGGTCGCCGGTGCGGTAGGCGGCGCCCTTGGCGAAGTACACCTCGACGCCGTCCTCCAGCGGCAGCCACTCCCCCTCCGTGACGGGCACGGCGCCGCCCTTGAGAGCGGTCGTACGGCCCTTGCGCCTGGGCCCCTCGTGGTGGTCCCAGCGGCGCAGGAACGGGTTGAGGTGGGGCAGCCGTCCGACGGCCGGGTCGGGCTCGGCGCTGAGGCGGACGCGGCGGCCCGGCAGGTCCAGCTCCTCGACGCGCAGCAGGGGCAGGGGCTCGAGGCGGGAGGCGTACGCGGTGTCGACGAACTCGACGTGGTCGCCGACGTCGAGGTCCAGCTTGTCGTCGTGTCCGAGGGACGCCAACTGCACCCAGGTGCCGTCCAGTTCATCGACGGGGAACACCACCGAGCCGTTCTCCCGGGACCACTTGAAGGTGGCGTCCTTCGCCTCGCCGCCGGCGTGCACCTCGACGCGGTAGAGCTGGTTCTCCTGGCCCCGGTAGCGGGCGTCCGGCTTGACCAGGCAGGGGTCCTCGTCGGCGTGGTCGGGCCGCTCGCTGCGGGCGGCGAGGCGTGCGGTGGGCGCGGCCTGCTGCCGCGCCCACTTGTCGAAGGCGGCCCGCACGACCTCCTTGGACGGGTCGGCCTCCTCGATGTCCAGGGCGGCCAGCGACAGCGGCAGCACCTGCCAGACGACCTTCACCCGGGCGGCCGTGTCCGGCATCGCCGCGCCGAGCGCGACCTCGCGCAGCGCCGGGTCCTCGGCGGCGGAGACGGCGCGCTCCCACACGCTCAGATAGACGACGAACGGCGACGTGGCCGGCGAGGGCAGCCGGTCGCCTGGCTTCTCCGGGTCGCGGAAGCCGTCGGGCTGGTCCCAGTAGGTCCAGTACGCGGGCGGGGCGGCGGCGTCCTGCTCCGCGGCGTCCTCGGCGCCCTCGTCCGGGACCGGCACGCCGGGCGCCGGGCGGGTCGCGTCGCACAGGATGCCGTCGACGTAGTAGCGGCCGCCGTGGATGTGGAGCGTGTCGATGTCGTGCTTGCCGCCCACGTAGTCGATCTTGAAGCCCGCGGCATCGCGCGGTCCGCCGTGCCGGCCGATCAGGTCGGCGGCGAGGGTGCGGGCCCGGTGAAGCTGGATCGCGGTCTGCTCGTTGATGTCGGCGTCGAGCTGGACGCGTCCCTGCTGGGCGATGACCGCCGAGTAGCGCCGCTCGGGGCGGAACGTGAGGCGGGAGAGGTCAGCGTGCATGAAGGGGGTCCCCCTGGTTCAGGAAAGTGCGGGTAGGGCTTACGGCGGCGGCGCTCACGTGACGAAGAAGATCCCGGCATCGGTGCCCGCCGGGGTGTACTCCGCGAGCCGTGCCCTGAGGCCGTCCTCGCGCTGCGGCCGGTACAGATCGTGGAAGGCGCCCATCTCGGCCCCGTCGTCCGAGCCGCGCCGGATCTCCTCGGGGCACCGGTCGGCGAGCAGCCCGTACCAGGGCGTGCCGTACCGCTCGGAGGTGAACAACGGCCGTACCCGACCGGCCTGTTCGGGACCGGCGAGGTCGGGCCGGCAGCGGCGGCGGCGCGGGGTGCGCGAGCCGGGCGGCACGTACGAGTACCTGAGGCAGCCGATGCCGCGCCGGGCCACGTGCAGCCTGCCGGTGAGGACGGAGTTCTCGGCGATCTCCACGGCGTGGGTGAAGATCTCGCCGATGACCGTGGTGCGGTGCAGGTGCAGCACCGCGTGGGCGTGCCGGCAGTCCGGCGCGGACAGGGCCTCGCGGCCGGGGCCGGTGGCGTCCAGGATGCTGTCGCGGAGGTGGATGTCGAGGGGGTCCTCGCTCACCTCGTCGCCGATGACCTCGATGGTGCCGAGGATGCTGTGCTCGATCTGGAGGCACGCGGTGGTGCGCTCCAGGACGATGCTGGGCTCCTCGGGCGAGTGCGGGTCGCACTCGGGCTCCAGCGACCAGCCCGGCACGAGCGTGGAGTGCCGGACGACGACCGCGCCCATGGCGCCGGTGACGTTGATGCCGCGCCCGGCGACCAGCAGGCCGTCGAGGACGACGCGGGGGCGCTCGTGCGGGGCGCAGTCCTCGGACACCGCGCGGATGTTGAGGGCGTCGGGGCGGTTGCTGTACCAGTCGAGCAGGCGGATGACCGGCCGGGTGCCCTCGGCGGCCCGCACTTCGAGGCGGTCGCCGGGGTCGAGGTCGAAGTCGAGCTGCTCCTGGTAGGCGCCGCTGTGCGTGATCTCGATGATGCCGGACGGGCCGGTCCGCTCGGCGCGGCGGTCGTGCTGCCAGGCCCGGTAGGCGTCCATGATCTGACGGTACGGCTGCCCGGGCCCCACCCGGTACACCTCGGCCTCGGGACGCGCCTCGCGGTCGGGGCGGTCGTACTCGCCGCCGCCCATGTCGGCGCCGAACGCGTGGTGGTAGTCCACCCACACACCCTGCCGGGGCGCCGACCGCGACCCGAACGCGATCCGGCCCAGCTCCGGGTCGACGGCCACCTGACCGCGCTTCGGCCGGTAGCGCCAGTCGGACAGGTCGGCGACCACGATGTCGGACGGCGGTACCGGCTGGTCCTCGCCGTCGCGCCGGATGACGAGGCTCTTGCCCGGACCGTAGTAGTCGGTGAGCCGGTCGTGGAGCCGGCGGCGGGTGATGAACGCCGGGACGTTGTCGATGGTCGCGATGTGCGTGGGCGACGGCTCCGGGAACGGCTTGGTGACCAGCGGGGTGTCGTTGCCCAGGATCGAGAAGGTGTAGAGGTTGCGGGCGCGGTCGATGCAGTACGCCGGGGACCGGGTGAGCGAGTGCGCCTTCAGCCGCCAGACGAAGAGGGCCACCCCGGCAGGGGTCCAACCGCCTTGCCGGTGCCGGGATTCGGCCCGGCGGACGTCCACCGTCCGCGCCGTAGCGCCGAAGGGTCCGCCCGCGAGGTCGAGGGCGGAGTTGTCGCGCAGGTCGACGAGCCGGCCGCGCTCGGTGCGGTGACCCGCGCCCAGCTTCACCGGCTGGGTGTGGGAGACCTGCCGGGACAGCTCGACGGCGCGGGCGGGCCAGCCGGCGACCTGCTCGGAGAGTTCCTCCAGGAGATGGAGGGTGCCCTTGCGGCGGCGGTTGGCGACGGTGGCGGCCACCTCGCGGCGCGGGGCGACGGCCTCGGCGAGCGCGGCGCGGCCACCCTCGTGCAGGCCGGTCGTCAGGACGCGCTCGTAGCCGGGCAGGGTGCGATAGCCGACCAGGTCGCCCAGGTACGGCAGCACCCAGGGCGCCGCGGTCTCCACGAACAGGTCCTCGTAGCCCTGCTGGACGCCGTCGCGGACCCGGTCGAGCTGCTCGGCGATCACCGCGAGCAGCGCGCGCAGCGGCTCGCCCTCCTCGGCGTCGCGCAGCAGGTGCCAGCGGGGCAGCAGCGCGGCGAGGCCGTCGGGTTCCCTGGATGTCGTCACCGGGGCCGCCGTGTCGAACTCAACGTCCGGGGACATTACTTGACCTCCGTCAGAATCAGGGTGTCCGCGGCCTTGGGCGACAGCAGCGCGAGCTGGGCCGGGCGGATACCGCGGAAGACGTACACCGAACGGCCCTTCGCCAGGCGCCGGGTGTCGGTGATGTCGGGGTTCAGGCGCAGGAGTTCGGCGAGCGGGACGCCGTACTCGGCGCAGATCTCCGACAGGGTCTGGCCGTTCGCGGCGCGGACCGTGTGGATCTTCTCGTCGTAGGTCGCCGGGTGCGCCGGGACCGACGGTTTCGGCGGGCCGGGGTCGGTGAGGATCCCGGTCAGCTCCTCGGGTGTGGCGGACGCGGGGACGCCGGTGAAGACGTCGACGTCCACGTAGTCGACGCCGGGCACGGTGTGGGCGGCGGCCAGGACGTCCGAGAGCCGGGCGGGGCGGCCCAGCTCCCGTCCCTCGTAGCCGAGTCGGCGGTACAGGGCCGCGCGCAGGCGCGGCTCCACGATCTCCCAGGCGTGGTCGGGGGCGACCTTCACCTTGGCGGCGATCAGCAGCAGGACCAGCTCGCGCACGTCCACCCGGACGGGGAGGTTCATGTCCCCGTACTCGGTCAGGGCGCCCCGCAAGGCGCGCAGCGTGTCCGAGTCGCCGTCGATCGGCACGTCGTCGGTGCCCGCGACCGTCACGTGCAGTACGCGCCGGCGCCCGTCGAAGAGTTCCCGCGCGGCGGCCCGGCCGATGCCGGCTCGGGACCGGGCGAAGTCCTCGTAGTCGGACTCGGAGACCAACCGGTCCAGTGCCGAGACGGCGAGCGGGATCGTACGGCGGGTCAGGCCGGGGCCGTCCGCGTCCGCGCCGCCCTTGGCCGGCCGCGGGTTGGTCACCTGGGTGACGCCGAGCGGCCGGGTGAGCGGCTGGGTGATGCGGTCGGCGGCGACGTTGGCGGCCTTGCCGGTGCCGAAGCGGTAGCGGGCGCGGATGTTCTCGTGGCCGGAGGGCAGCCGGGCGCCGTTGACGCCGTCGCCGAAGGTCACCGTCGTACGGCCGTCGGCGGTGGAGCCGGTGATGTAGACCCGCTCGCCGGGGCCGCGTCCGGCGAGGCTGTCGACCTCGTGCCACAGGACGCCGTCGACCCGGATCTGAAGCACCGGCGTGGCGCCGAGGGGGTTGTCGTCGGCGAGCCAGGTGAGCGGGGACTGCCACAGCGCGAACATCTGGTTCACGCGGTCGGAGTCACCGCTGCCGATGGCCTCCTCGCGGCTCTCGCCATGGGTGGCCTCGACGACGTTGCCGAGGATCCTGACCGTCTCGCGCCGGTAGCGGTGGGCGAGGTCGGCGGTCAGGATGAGCCTGGTGTGGACGTGGTCACCGGGGAGTTGGGGGTCGACGGCCGGGTCCGCGGCGGCGATCGTGACGACCTCGGTGGCCTCGACGCCCGCCGTCCCCGGGATGTCGCTGCGCTCGCCGCTCACCATGAGGGTGCGTCCCGGCCGCAACCCGTCGTACAGCTCGGCGAGTTCGATCTCGTTGCCGTGGACGTCCTCGCCGAGCGGTTCGTCGGCCAGGCGCAGCGGTTCGCCGGCCGCGTGCACGGTGGTGTCGCGGATGTGCGAGAGCAGGACGTCGAACTCGTCCAGCCACGGGTCGGCCAGGGTGAGTTCGGTGCCGCGTCCCGTGATGCCGTAGTTGGTGTACGCCGCCGTACGCGCCGCGACGACCTGGGTGGTGACGTACGCGAGCTTGTCGTCGCCGGGGATGCCGCCCTGGGCGCCCTTGGCGGGGCGCTGGATGGCGACCCAGCTTCCGACCGTGATGCCGGTGTGGACGGTGTCGAGCTGGAGGACTCGGCGGTTGAGGGGCTCGGGCTTGGTGGCGATGACCACCTCGACGTTGGGCTCGGTGGTGCCGACCGTGTACTTGAGGGTGACCTCGTACTCGCCGTGGGTGAACTGCTCGCTCGCGTTCGGCCGCAGGGTGACCTGCTCGGACGTGCCGTTGTGGATGCCGACGTGGACCAGGCCTTCGTCGTCCGGCCGGGACACGAACAGGGTGCGCTCGGGCAGGCCCGAGCGGAACCGGGCCGTGACGCCGGGCTCCTGGGAGTCGGTGGGGCGGCGGTTGAGCCAGCTCAGGTCGCGGTCCTGGCTGGAGCGCACCGACAGCTCGACCTGGCCCGTGCCGAGCGGGAAGGTCACCGGCTGGGCGCCGTTCAGGTTCTCGGCGCGCTGGTCGGAGTTGCTGCCCTCGACGTACTGGAACTCGGCCCGGACCGGAGAGCGCCCCGAGGTGTCGTACACGACGCGCATGCTCGCCAGCACGGCGCCCGTGAGCGGCCAGTCGGCGGTGCGGATGACCCGGCCGCGGTCGTCCTGGACCGGCTTGAGCGGGGCCGTGGCGCCGAAGGGGGCGGCGGTGACCCGCAGGGCGAGCAGTTCGCGCAGCAACTGCGGGGTGCCGGGGGCGGCGGCCGTGCGCCACGCCGGGTAGAGGGTGCCGAGGCCGGGGTTCAGGGCGGAGAGCAGGCGGGCGGTGTCGCTGCCCGGGCACGGGGAGCCGGCGCCGCCCTGCGGGGCGGGGCTCGCTCCGCGCAGGGCCGGCAGGACGGCGCCCAGGGTCCGCAGGGCGGCGGCACGCGGATCCACCGCGCTCTTCGTCGCGGCCCGCACCGGCTCGCTCTCGTCGGGCTGGGCGGGCGCCAGCCCCAGGGCCCGCTCGGCGAGTTCGGCGAGCACGGCCTCCAGCTGCTCGAACCAGGCCGCCACCTCCGGATACGGCTCCGCCAGCACCTGCGCCTCACCGAGCCGCGCGACGGGTTCGGCCAGGCGGGCCGCCAGACGCTCGGGGGTGTTGATGCCGTCCAGGTCGTCCCGGAGCGGCTCCAGGACCTGGTCCTCGAAGTCCTCGATCAGCCGGCTGACCGGACGCGGGTTGGGCACCTCGGGCGTGGGCGGCTCGTCGCCCGGCTCACCTGGTGCCGCGGGGGCGGCGGTCCAGCGCCGTACCTCGTCGACCAGCTCCTTGAGGGTCGGCGGGGCCGACTCCGGCAGGGAGATGGCGGTGATCTGGTCGTCCCGGTCGACGCGGGTCTTCGCGACGGTCACCAACTTGCGCTCGCCGCCCGCCTGTTCACCGAAGACGAAGAGCAACTGGTCGCCGGTTCTGAGGGAGTTCGCCGTGCCCTCGACGAAGATCTCCGAGCGACGCTGAAGATCCTCGGGCGTGACGAGGGAGGGGCGCCGGCGGCGCACCTTCAGCTCGTTCCAGTCCCAGCGCGCCGTCAGGTCACGGCCGGTCTCGAAGGTCAGGGACTGCTCGTCGGCGGAGGCGGGCACGCTGTGGCTGCGGGCGCCGCGCGGGATGAGCACGGGCAGCGCCTCGGCGCGCGGGTCGCGTTCCAGGGTGTACGCCAGATGCGTGGCGGCGGCGACTCCGGGGCGCGGGCGGTGGCCGACGAGGCGGCCGAGCAGGACCAGGGAGCGGTGCTCGTTGGCCGTGCGGATGTAGGCCTCGTCGGCGATGCGCTCGGAGTGGAAGGTGAGCAGGTCGCCGAGGACGGCGGTGGCGTCGAGGAGGCCGATCGCCGGGTCGTCCGGGGTGCGCACGGTCAGGCCCTGGAGGGCCGGGTACGCCGGTGAGGCGAGCCGGTCGAGCAGGGCCGCCCGGAAGGAGCCGTACTCGCCGACGCGGTAGTCCAGCGCCGTGCGGCCGGGCGGGTTGTGCACCGGGGCCGGGGATAGGCGCTCGTCGTGGCTGCCGCGGCAGGCGCCGCCGCAGCCGCAGTCGTCGGTGATCGTGCCCTCGGTCAGCTCGGTCATCGGGCACCTCCCAGGGATATCGCCAGCCGGCCGTTCTCCGGCCGGTCCGGGTCGTTGTCGCAGGTGGCGATCTCCAGCGGGCCGAGCCGCAGCACGCCGTCCTCCCTCTCTCCTCGGTCCGGCTCGAACAGCCGCTGCAGCCGGGTGACTTGGACGCTCTCCACGCCGGGCACGGCCGCCGCGACGGCGACCAGGCGGCTGAGCCGCACCGGTTCGCCGAAGGTCAGCGCGTCCGGGTGGAAGAAGCCCCGCACACCGCTGCCGAGCACGCGGTACAGCTCGGCCAGGATCTGCCCGTGCTGGTGGCCGGGCGCGGCGCACACAGTCAGCGCGATGTCCAGCGGCACCAGCCGCGCGGCACCGACCACGAGGTCGTGCCCGATGCGCCGGTACGGCTCCAGGGCCTGCGCGACCGACGCCAGCAGCTCGGCGGACGGGGCGCCGGTGCCGTACGCGTCGACCGCGATCTGCGCCTCCTGGACGCTGCCGGTCCAGCGCAGGTCCGCCGCCGCCCGCTGGACGCCGGGCAGGGCGCCGGCAAGGGCCGCGTAGTCCTCGGCGGTGACCGCGCGCAGCCGGGTGCGGCGCAGGTCGAGGGGGGCCAACTGGCGTACCTGCTCGACGGGTTCGGGTTCCGTGCCGCCGACGGCGGGCAGCGGGTTGCGGACCACGGCGGCGGGCGGCTGCTCGCAGTCGGACTGGACGACGAGGTGGTTGATGGCCTCCGCGCCGACGTTGCCGGCCGTTCCGCCGCCGAGGCGGAAGTGCGCGGCGAGCCGCGATCCCGGGGTCGGCCGGGCGCCGTGCCGTCCGTCGCCGAAGCGCAGGGCGAGCCGGCCGTCGTCCTCCAGTTCGCCGACGAAGTGGCGGTCGCGGGGCCCGCTGTCGAGCAGGTCGCGGCGCGGCGCCCAGACCTCGTCCTCCCCGTTGTGGAGGCGTACGGCGGGCAGGGCGCGGCGCGGGTCCTGGTCGAGCGCGGCGGTCGCGGAGCCGCGCAGCACCAGCTCCTCAGGGTGCAGGCCGGCCGCGTACGCCGGCCCCCAGCTCTGGGCGATCTCCCAGGCGATGTGCCCGTCCAGCACGGTGCCCGCGCGGGCGCGTGCCGTCAGCACCTCGATCCGGCGCAGCTTGGCGTCGAGCAACTCGTCGCTGCGGTGCAGGAGTTCACGCAGGGCGCGGACGGGGTGGCGGCGCAGCTCGATGCGCTCCAGGATCCGCAGGCCGTAGATCACCGTGAGTTCGGAGATCTCCTCCTCGGCGAGGCCGTCCCGGTCGCGGGCGCTGCGCCACAGCTCGACCAGCCGCTGCCGCACCCGCCCCGGAATCGCGCCGATCCGCTCGGCCTGCCCGGCGGCGACGGTGCCGAGGTCCGGGAACGGCACCGCCTGCACCACGGGTGCACGGCCCAGGACCGGACGGAAGCGGGGCTGGACGCCCGGGTAGACGGACTGGGCGAGCAGCGTGCGCAGGGCGGCGGCCTGGGCGTACGCGGTGCCGGGCACGACGCGCTCATGCCGCTGGCCGGCGCGCTCGAGACCGATTCCGGCTCTCACGGTCGCGCCCTCGCCGACGATCTGGAACAGCTCGCGGACGTCGTCGGATGTCAGCACCTCGCCCGACTCCGCCTTGTCCGTCAGGGAGTTGATGAGCCGGGCGGGTGCGTTGCCCTCCTCATGGTCGTAGCAGCCGAAGGCGGGCGGGTCGCAGGGGGCGATCTCGGCGGGCACCTGCGGGGCGGTGAACGTCTCGGGCAGCCCGTGCAGGGTACGGCCGTGGTCGACGAGGACGACGTTGCCGCGAGCGAGGGTCACGTCCTCGACGGGCAGGCAGTCGCGCCCGCCGCGCGTGGTGAGGCAGAGCGGGAAGCGCAGGGCGTCCTCGGCGGCCCAGGTGATCTCCAGGACCGGCTGGTCCTCGATGCGGTCCACGGCCGGGGTGACGGAGGTCAGGCGGACAGCCTGCCGGTGGCCGGGGTCGGCGTCGCCGGGGGTGCCGGTGCGCGGGCCCTTGACCTCCTCCAGGACGAGCAGGTCACCGGGGCGCAGGTCGAGTCGGCGGTCCCGGCAGGTCTCCGGGTCGGTCCACGCGTCGCGCAGGGTGGCGGAGGTGGCGCCCTTGGGCAGCGTGCAGACCTCGCCGCCCCACGTCCACAGCCGGATCGCGTTGTGCGCGACCCGCAACTGGAGCGGGTCGGCGGTCACGACGGGCTCGAAGACCTCCACCGACCCGCGCTCGTCGAGGTCGCCGAGGTCGGTCTCGTCGATGACCGTGCCGGGCTCGGGGCGGTCGTGCGGGTCGAGGGTGCGCACGTCGACGGAGGCGAAGCGGTAGGTGCCCGGGGCGAGCGTGTGGTCGCCCGCGGTCTCGACGGCGACGTAGGCGCGCGCCGTACAGCCGTCGTGCATCGCGTAGTCGATGAGCCGGACGTGCCGCCGTACGGAGACGCGGCGCCGCGCCGTGTCGAGGTAGGCCTCGGTGGCCACCGCGTCCTGCTGGTAGCTGATCTGGTCGCCGGTGTACGCGAGCAGTTCGACGAGGGTCATGCCGAGGTCGGCGGGGTTGCGCTCGACCCAGTCGGGCGTGGTGAGCGCGAGCCGGTCGAGGAGCAGCTTGCGGATGGTGTCGTAGTCGCGCGCGGTGTAGTCGATGACGGGCGCGGCCGGGAAGTCCGTGGCTGCCTGCTCGTCTTCCTTGCAGTCGAAGGGAGTCGGGCAGTCGGGCCGGAAGACGAAGGTGGCGCTGTGGTAGCGCTGGTCGAAGCCGCGGTAGGGCTCGGTGCCGGGGCGGCCGTACGGGTCGGTCTCGACCAGGGAGAGCCGGTAGCGGGAGGTGTCGCCGGCCCGGTCGAGGGTGACGTAGAGCCGGTCGTCGAGTTCGGGGTCCTCCTCGCGCTCCACGCTGACGTCCACGGCGGTGATGCCGGTGATGCGCCGGCCGCCGTCGATGCGGACGTTCTCGGGGCCGAGGCCGTGCGGGGCCTTGCCGAGGAAGCTGACGGTGAGCAGCAGTCCGTCGTCGCTGACCTCGACGGAGTCGACACCGCCCAGCTGCGCGGCGCGGACCTTGGCCCGGCGGGAGGTGGCGGTCGTGCCGGTCATGCCGCGGCCCTCCCTTCGAAGACGTCGTCGCGGCGGGCGCCGTCGGCGCGCACGACGTACGACAGATGCACACGGACGACGTTGTCCTCGCTGACCACGTCGAGGGCCTCCACGTCGATGAGGTCGCCGAGCCAGCGCTGGAGCGAGGCCTGGACTGAGAGTTCGAGGGTGCTGACGAGTTCCGGGCTGGTGGGCGCGAAGACCAGGTCGAGGAGGCCGCAGCCGAAGTCGGGCCGCATCACGCGTTCGCCGGGGCTGGTGAACAGCAGTTGCTCGATGAGGTCGTGGACGTGCTCGCCACGGGTGGCGTGCGCGGTGCGCCCCCGGCGGTCGGCGCGGAAGGGGAACGCGATGTCGCTGCGCGGACGTCGGCTGGTGTGGCGGCTCATCGGACAGTGACCTTTCGCTGCGCGGCCTGGACGACGGGCGGGCCCTGCGGCACGAAGGCCGCGGAGAAGCACTCGGCCGCGGAGGTGTCGAGCAGCACCGGCGCGCCGTCGACGGTGACGCCGGTGCCGTCGGCGGTCCAGCGGACCGTCAGGCACGGCGAGGGCACGCCGTCGACGGTGTGCGGGCAGCCGGTGACGACGTAGCTGTGGGCGGCTGTGGCGACGGCGGCGCCCGTGATGCTCACGCCGCCGGACGGTGAGGTGGCGGCGGTGACGCGGCCGCCGTGCGGGCAGCCGATCACGGCGTCGGCGTCGAGCAGACTCCCGGATGTCCCGGACACGTTCTTCCTTCCCCCGTTCCTATCGCTTGGAGGCGATGGTCAACTGACCCTCGTTGATGTCCACTTGGTTTCCGCGCAGGATGACCTCCGCGCCGAGGCCGTTGGAGATCACGACGGTTTCCTTGGTGATGCGGATGTACGCCCCGCCCTGGGCCTGCAGCAGAATCCCCTGATCGGCGCCTGCCGGGTCGCTCATCACGATCTTGTGCGCCTCGGGTGTCTGCACCACGACGGGCTTGGCCTGCGACGCGGGCTGCACGAGGCGGCGGGCGTCGGGCGGCAGCTCGCCCTCTTCCCCGTACCAGCAGCCCGTCCACACCGGGAAGCTGGGATCGCCCTGCTCGAACTCGACCCACACACCGGCCCCGGGCGCCGGCACCACGAACTGGCCCGCCTGCGGCCCGGTGAACGGCAGACAGGGCAGCGCCCAGGTCGACGGCTCATCCCCCAGGACGTCGGGTACCTCGACGGTGATCCGGCCGATGTGCAGCGGATCGTCGTTGTCCACGACTCGGCCGCGGAATTTGCCGAGGTAGCGATTGCTGGGTGCCGCCATGGTGGGGTGCTCCTGGTCGTGATGGTCGGTTCGGGGTGGATCAGGGCCTGACGTGGGCGCTGCGCGCTTCGAGCCCCTCTCGCGAGAGCGTGAAGTTCTGCTGGAAGGACCCCGGCCGCAGGACGTGCGTGACGGACTTGACGTAGTAGTCGCCGTCGTACGTACGGCCCGAGCCACGCACGCCGACCAGTTGCCGCGGCTGCAGGAGGTAGCCGTGCCGGTTCACGTCGAGCGAGCCGGACCCGGAGACGACGTCCGCGGACACGGCGGCACGCGCGAGGAGTTCGGCCTCGGCCTGCTCGCGCTGGTGCTTGGCGGTGCCGGAGAGGGTCCTGCGCTTGAGGGCCGGGGTGGGGCGCTTGCCGAGCGGTGGGCGCAGCGGACTGATCGGCGGCTGGGGCAGGAGGGTGGACTGCCGGGTGCCGGGGTCCTGCCAACGGGCCTGCGGCTCCTCGCGGGCCGTCCCGTCGTAGGCGAAGGTGAGCTGGTCGACGGTGGAGTTGGCGTCCATGTTGACGTTGAGGGCGTGCTGACGGATGCCGAGGCGCACTTCGGGTCCCCAGCGAGCGGAGGACTGGCCCGGGTTGGGGCCTGGCTCCAGGTAGAACGTGTAGCCGTTCGCGCGGGCGAGGTCGTTGACGTACTGCAGATCGGTGCTCGTCTGGTAGTGGACGCGGAGGTCCTGGTGCGGCGGCTGGCTCACCTTCTCGGTGTAGACGTCGGGCCGGATGCCGTAGTCGGAGTAGCGGCGCAGGATGGCCAGGACGCGCTGGGAGGGCGGGAGGTTGGGGTAGCGGTCGGTGCGCTCCTCCAGGTCCATGAGCAGGCTCAGGTCCTCGCCGGTGACGGTGAGTGTGGAGTGCCCCGGCTGGTTGCTGGCCCCGACCTCCTGGCGTACGACGAGTCCGTCGAAGAGCACCTCGGGGGTGCCGCGGACGGTGACGGTCACGATGAGCCGGGTCTTCGGGTCGAAGAAGCCCTCGGGCAGGAGGGTGCGGCTGATGAGCCCGTTCTTGGTGAGGTCGAAGGCGAGCTGGAAGCCGCTGCGTTCGCCTGCGGTGGCGGTGATCTGGGCGGAGAGCAGCGCCTCGGCGACCTCAGCGGGCACGGGCTTGGCCAGCTTCGGCCCCATGTGCAGGGTGATGTGAACAGGGCCGCGCCCCACGGGCAGTTCAGCCACGCCGGACTCCCTGCGGGAAGTGCCCGGCGAGCGGGACCTCGATCTCCCGCCCCGGCTCGTCGGTCAGCTCCTGTGGGTCGAGGACCGGGTTGACGTCGGCGATCTGCCACCACTGGCCGGGGTCGCCGAAGTAGCGCTGCCCGAGCAGGTCGGGGCGCTCACCGGTGCGGACGGTGTGCGTCTGCGTGTCGTCCGCCGCCTCCTCGATCGGAGGCAGCAACCGCCGCTTGGCGTACCGGACCTCTGTCCCGTCCGGAAGCCGGTGCACACCTATCTCGGCGTCGTGGTAGCGACTGGTTCGGGGGTACGGATGGGCCCCCGGTATCGCGTCCAGCGCGTTCTCGTACGGTTCGATCTCAGCCATGGCGTTCGCTCCTCAGCCCCTTCCCACCCCGATGCCGCCGGAGCCGAGCCCCAGCGACCCGATTCCCGCGGTGCGCGCGGCGCCGGCGAGGCGTTCCTTCTGCGCGAGATGCGCGTAGTACAGCTCGGCACCCGGGTGCCCCAGCGGCAGATCGCTCACGGTGAGCACCTTGAGGCCGATGCTGAGCGACGCCCTGATCGGGTTGAGATTCACATCGAACGCGGACTCGTTGATGGACAGCTCGGTGAGCCGCACGGGCATGACCCGCTTGCTCCCCCAGGTGAACAGGGTGAGCGGCATCTCGATCGGAGAGATCTCGATGGTCCCCTTCTGCGACTGCCGGCTGGCTTCTCGCAGTTGGGAGGACGTCGGCTGCACGAGCATTTCGAGCACGGCGAGCTGGGGGTGGATCCCGTCGGGTGCGGCGATCTCGAACTGGTCGGTGGCGTCGATCTCGGCGGTGAACTTCCAGGTCTCCTGGGCCGGCCCCTTGAGACGCAGAGCTTCATTTCGGTCGCCGCTCCCGGTACCTCCGCCGCTACTGTCTCCCCCACTCCCGGCGGTCTGCGGCGACAGGCTCCGCTCCAAGGTGTCCGGATTGAACTGGAGCACGATGATGCGCTGGGGCGTGCCGAGCTCGGGGTCGACCAGGACTATTCCGGAGCGGATGGGTTTGGGGATGTCGGCGTAGCGGGTCACAGGCGGGCCTCCAGGCGTTCCAGCAGAGGCGCGTAGTCGTGGTTCGGGAACTCTTCCGGGAAGACGCGCAGCATGGTCCTGAGATCATCCAGAGTGTTGCCGAACTCGTCGGCGCCGAGCGAGACATCGGCGAACAGATACTGCCAGCCGATGACTCCCTTCGTGATGATGAGGTTGTCCAGGTAGTCGCGGTAATCCATGTCGAGCTTGACGAAGGTGTGGAACCTGTCGAGGTACCAGATCTCCGGGCTCGATACGCCTGGCAGGAACCGCATCGTGGTCAATTGCCCGCTGCCCCCCCGGGACGCGTCGTCGAGGATCGAGAGTTCCGACAGGAGCGCCTTATCACTTTCGTACCAGGCATGGTCGTCCAAGTTGCGGAGTCCCTCCTCGCTGCTGGCGCTGATGTTCATCACCTTGAAGTCGCCGACCAGCGGCAGCTCGGGATCAGTGGAATTCCAATGCACCGACATGAAGCGGTAGGGAAAGTAGGCCTCCTTGATCTTTTCGGTGAGCGGAAACCCGTCTCGAGCCATGAGTTCAAAGATGCCCGCAGGGTTCCGCCCGGTGCCGCCGGGGCCGATTTCCTCGTACATGACGTCACAGAATGGTGATTCGCGAATCTCGTCGATGGCGTGGAGCAAGCGACTCTCGTAGGGATGCATGGGATCCTCATATTTCTCTGTGGAGCTTGGTCCAGTCGACCTCGCCGCTGCGCTGCAGCGCTCTCAGGCGGTTGATCGCCTGTTGAAGTTGGGGTAGCGAATTTCGATTCCACCGCAGCTTGCGCATCTCCGACTCGAAGTCGTACACGTCGGTGAACTTCTTTCCGGAGAGTTGGTCGCGTCGCTTCTTGATGCGTTCTGCCATATTCTCCGTGACGTGGAGCCAATTCATGATCTGCGTTGCCCCGTAGGTATTGATATAGAGCTTTTTCCCCTCGTCCTGCTGTGGTGGCTCAATGTCAAGCGTGATGGATTTTTTGAAACCCAGTCGATTCCAGTGAGCACGGTCGTCACCGGATTTACCGTGCTTCTTCTCATGCATGCCGTATGTGGAAGTTATCTGGGTCGGGATGTGCTTGATCGGCACGTCGGGCCCCGACCTGATGACTCCGGTGTTTCCGAAGACCACCTTGGATTCGTACCAGATGGGATCATTCTTGCTGTCGTCGTAAGCTGGCTCCTCCAGGCCTTTCTCCAGGTCCTTGTTCACGCCACGGCGAGCCGGCACGAGGTTGTTCTCGGAGTTCCATCCGCCCAGTCGGTCCGGGAGGAGGTGGGCCCTCACCCATGCTCCGCTCTCTCCCCAGAGATGGCTGTTGGCGGGATCGGTGAGGTAGGCCCAACCGGGCGGCATCGCGTCGCCGGGCGCACGCCCCTTCGGTTTGCGTTTGAAGCTCAGGTATTGAGCCTCGATCTTGCTTGCCCTGGCGCTGGTCCACGTGGGCATTTCCGGCTTCGGCAGCCCCCTTTCCGGTGCACCGGGGGGTTGGAGGTAGACATGCGGCTGGGACCGCGGCTCCGAATAGTCGCCATCGACCACCGGGAGCGAGTATTTCAGGGATGCCATGAGGGTGAAGGGGTCTCCGCCGACAGGCTTGAGTCCTGTGAGCCGATAGCGGAGCTGATACGACTTCAAGAGAGCGAAGTAAGTCGAGCGGGGTATGCCTTGACGCATCTTCCGGCGCAATTGAGGCCGGATCCTTGCCACGATCGCCGGCAGCCGGTCGTCCTTGGAATCCTCCTCTTCCTTCTTCGTCTTGTCCTTCTCCTCCTTGGACTTGGGCCTGCCAGGGCCGTCCTTGCCGGGGCGGGGGCGTGCCGGGCCGTCGCTCTTGCCCTTGCCGTCTGTGTCCTTCTTGCCGGACCCGTCCGAGTCCTTCTTCCCGGGACCGTCCTTGCGGTCCGGATCGGCCTTGTCTTTCGTGCCGGACCCGTCAGTGTCCTTCTTGCCGCTGCCGTCGGGGTCGGAGTCGTCCTTTTTGGAGTCGGGGTCGGAGCGCTTGTTGTTGGGGTCCTGCCCCTTGTCCTCGTTCTCCTTCGTGTTGTCCTTCTTGGTGTTGTCCGGGCCCTCCGTCTTGTTGGGTTTGGGCGTGGTGGGCTTCGGCGACGGCGTTGGCTGGGTGTCCTTCTTGTTGTCCTTGTCCTCGTTCTTCGGGTTGCCGTTCTTGTCCTTGGACGTGGGAGGCGTCGGCTTGGTCGAGTTGTTGCTCGGGGTGTTTTTCTTGTCCTCGGTCTTGTCGTTCTTGTTTGTGGGCCCCTTGGGCGTCGTGGGCTTGGGGGACGAGGGCTGCGTGTCCTTGTCCTTGGGCTTGGCGGGAGGAGTCTGGTCCTTCGGCTTGGTGGGAGTGGCCTGGTCCTTGGGCTTGGTCGGGGTGTTCGGGGTCTTGTCCTGGGAGGGCTTCTTCGGGTCCGTGCCCTTGCTCGGTGGCGTCGTGGACGTCTGTGGCTTGGGGGGTGTCGACGTCGGCGCGCCCTCGTCGCCGCCCTTGTCATCCCCGCCCTGGCCGTCCTTGCCCTTGTCCGTGCCGCCGGCCTTGTCCTTGCCCAGGTTCGCGGCCACGCCCTTCAACCGCTGGCCCACCTTCGACACGTACTTGCCGATGCCGCTCAGGATCAGCTCGTAGGCCATTTCGAGCAGGACCACGATGCCCGCCGCTATCGCCTTCGCGAACAGGACGCCCGCGCCGCCCTGGCGTACCGACTTCAGCCACGTGATGACCGCGCCGATGGCCTTGAGGATCTCGCCCAGTGAGCCGATCGCCGCCTGGATGGCCTCCAGGATGGCCGCGCCCCAGCCGGCGCCGGGGATCAGCTTCGCCAGGACCTTTGTGATGACGATCTCGCCGATGATGAAGGGGAGTTGGGGGACGATCGCGTCCCACACCTCCTTGGCGATCTTCTCTAGGGTCCAGCCGCCCTTCATGAGCTTGTTCCAGACGGCTTCGGTCAGGCCGGTGATCTCCTTGACCTTGTCGTTGAACCACTGCTTCACGGCGCTCTTGACCTCGTTGAAGAGGTGGTTCTTCGCACCGTCGTACGCGGAGTTCTTCGCGCCGCTCAGCCAGCCGCCGGGATCGGACAGGATGTCGACCAGGATCATCATGAACTCGCCGAAGGCGGCGATGAACTTCGTCGCGAAGTCGAGGACCGCCTTGAGGGCGTCCTTGCAGGCCTTCAGGACGTCGAGGAGCATCTTCTTCAGGACGTTCAGGATGTCGCTGAGAAGCTTCGCGATGGACTCCAGCAGATCCTTCATGATCTGCTTCAGCATCGTGGCGAGCTTGTTGACGAAGGCGATCGCCGCGTTGATCAGGTCCGTGATGAACTTGCGTATGCGGCGGCCGATTTCGATGATCGCTTCCACCAAGGACACGACGAACTCGATCAGGTCCTCGATGAACTTCTTGATCATCTCGACGATGCCCTCGCGGGCCGCGTTGATCCAGCCCTCGACCGTCTCCTTGAAGTTCTTCAGCGCCTCGACGATCGCTTCACGGGCGTCCTTGATGATCTGAACGACCCGGTCCCGCAGCTCGATGAACTTCTCTTTGATCCATTCGAGCGTCTTGGACAGCCACCCCTTGGAGTCGTCGACGTTCTCCTGTTTCTTCTTCTCCGCGTCTTCCTCGGCCTTGTCGCCCTTGTCCTTGACCTCCTTGTCGCTGGTCTCCTTCTGCTTGCCGACGTCCTTGTCGGTTTCCTCCTCTTCCTTCTTGACGTCGTCGCGGATCTTCTTCTCGCGGTCGGACTTCTTCGTGCCGAGCTTCTTCAGCTCTTCGTCCTGCTCCTTGGTCCAGTCGGAGCGCTGCTTGTCCACGTCCGTCAGGACGCCCTCGCGCTTGCCCGTCTGTTCCTTGGTGTTGGACTGAACTTCCTTGTCGACCTGGCGCTTGTGCTTCTCCTGGGAGGTGCGGGTGTCCTGGTTCTTCTTCTCCCGGCCCTTGCCCATGTCCTGGCGGCCGTCGCTGAGCGCCTTCTTGAACTGCGGCTTGCGCTCGTGCTCGGCCACTTCCGAGGCCGCCTCGGGCGGTACGGCGCCGGTGCCCGCACCGCCACCGCCGACGCGCGCCTTGCCGCCCTGCTCGGCCGGCACCTTCCCCTCGAGGCGTTCCTTCGGCGCGTCCGGATAGACCTGGTCCTCGCCCATCCTGCGACCGGCGTCGTCGGCGCCGGTCTCGGCGGCCTCCTGGCTCTTGTCGTCGGTGTTGCCGCCCTGCTCCGTGGCCTTGTCGTCGGCCTGGCCCTTCATGTCGACGCCCGGCGCGGTGCCGTTCTGCGCCTCCTTCATGGCCTCGTCCTTGGTGGGCATCCCGGCGAACTGCGCGGCCAGGTCCTCCGCCGTCACATCGAAGCCGAGCCAGTCGCCGATCCCACCGATGGCATAGCCGACCATCATCCCGACCTGGTCGAAGAAGTCCGGCTCCTCCATCTCCTCGGCTTCGATCTTGCCTTCCGGCTTCTTCTCGCCCTTGACCTCGGCCTTCTCGTCCTTGGCGTCCTCGGCCCGCTTGGCCTTGTCCTGGTTGTACTGCGCCGCTTCCTCGGCGTCGGGCTTGCCGTGCAGGGTCCTCGGCGCGCCGGAGGGGCGGTCCATGGCGGGCGGCTTGGCCGCCAGTTGCTTGTGTTCCTTGCCGACGTCCTTGTCCACGGCGCCGCCGACGCTGTCCATCGCCTCGACGGCCTGGTGCGGCTTGAGGTTCGACGCGGCGGAAAGGCCCTCCTCGGGGGAGACACCGGAGAGGTCCGGCGCCGCCTTGGCCGCCTTCTTCCCCTTGGCGGCGGAGCCCTTGCCCCCGCCCCCACCCTTGGAGCCGCCCTTCGTGGCCGCACCGCCACCGCCCCCGCCACGCGCTGGTGCGGGAGCGGGGCGGGGGCCGGATTCGACCCCGCCTCCGGATTCGGCCTTGGTCTCCGCCCTGCTCTCCGGTTGTGGAGCCCGCTCCTTCGGCTTCTCCGTACGCGGTTCCTGGGCCCTCGGACTCGACTTCTCCGTACGGGCAGAGGAGCGGGGCTCCGCAGGCGAGCTTGAACTTGCGGTGTCGGGTGAGGAGTTGTCCCCGCCCGAAGGCTGACTGGACGTCGACCCGGACAACGACGGTGTCGCGCCGGTGTCGGCCGAACTCTCGGAGTCGGTCGTCCCGCCGCCGGACGCGGAGCCACCCGAAATGCCGCTCCCGCCCTGCTCCTTGGGTCCCTTCGACTCCTGGGGGCCGGGCGACTCCTCGGCCTTCGTCGCTCCCGTGGCGCCCTCGTCGGAAGTCGGCTTCTCCCCCTCGGCCCCCTTCTTGGCCGGGTCCGAGGGGGACGCGGTGGCCGAGGTGTCGGAGCGCGCCTGCGCGGAGCCCTTCTCGCCGCCGCCCGAGGACTTGTCGCCGGGGCCGCCCGCGGCGGGCGTGCCCTTCTCCTCCTTGGCGGCCTGCTCGGCCGTGTCGCCGCCCGTCTCCTTCGAACGGTCCTTGGCCTCCTGGACGTTGGCCTCGGCCGCAACCGGGCCGGCCTTGGGGTCGTCGCCCAGCTTGGGGTCCTTGGAGGCGATGCCCGGTGCGGGCTTCGGCTCGTTCTTCTCCTCGGGGTCGAGCTCGCTCTCCGTACGGCGCGACTGCTCCGCCGCCTCCTCCTCGGCGCCCGGCACGGGCGGGGAGTCCTCGGTGCCCGGGTCGTCCTTCTCCGCCGCCGCCTCGCGCTCGGCGTCCTCCTCGTCCTCCTGCTCACGCTGCGCCCGCACCTTGTCGGCCCTGGTCGGCGGCGGGGCGGGGAAGGTGGGGGTGGGCGGGGCGGAGTTCCCGGCGGACTCGTCGATCTGGTCGGAGGTCGGAACGCTCGACACGTCGAGGTCCTGCTCGGGAAGGAAGTCCTCCGGCCTGAGTTTGATGTCCCAGGCGCTCTCCTCCCCGCCGCCGACCTCCACCTCGGAGTCGCCGCCCTGGCCGACGGACTCCTCCCGCTCCTCCTCGCCCTCCTGGTCCTGGGCGCGGGCCCCGTCCAGCGTGCTGCCACGGCCCGGGAACCCCTCGCCCTTGCCGGCCTGCGTGGGGATGCCCTCGTCGCGGCCCGGCTCGTCCCGCTCGGCCGCCTCGGCCGCGGCGGCGTTCTCGCGGGCCTTGGCGGCGGCCTCGTCCTCGGCGCGCGGGCCCGCCGCCTCCTCCTGGCCGGCGTCCTGCTTGGCCTTCTCCTCGGCCTGCTTCGCCCCGGCGCGGTCACCGTCCTTACCGGCGCCCTGCTTCCCCTCGTCCTTCTGCTGCCCCTGCTGCTGTCCTTGCTGCCCGTTCTTCTCCGCGCCGGACTTCTCGCCCTGCTTCCCGGCCTCCTGCGCCTGCGCACCGGCCGTCCCGCCGGCCCCGGCCTCCTGCTGCTCCGACTGCGCGGCGGGCGAAGTGGGCTGCTCGCCGTCCCCCTTGGGGCTGGACGCGTCCCCACCCGTCCGCGGGTCGGACTCCTTCTCGTCCTCCGCCTTCCCGGCGTCCGCGCCCGGAGTGCCGCCCTGCGGGACGGTGCCGGCCGCGTTCTCCGGCGTACTGCCCGCGGCGGGAGCGGTGTCCCCCGCCCCGGCCCCGTCCACGGACTGCTTCTCCGGGCCGGGAGCGGGCCCCGTCCGCTCGCTGCGCCGCTGCTCCTCCCGGGCGGCCTCCTGCTCCTTCTCCCGCTCCGCGTGTACGTCCTCGGCCGTGTCCTCCTCGACCTCCGGAGCGAGCAGGCCGCGCTGGCGGGCGGTGGCCTCGCTCTCCGCCCGGCCGTCCTCGTCGATCTCCGTGACCAGGTCCACCACGAAGTCGTGCTCGGAGGTGAGCAGCCGGTGCTCCAGGCGATCCAGTACGCGTTCCTGAATCTCCTCCGAGAGCGGGGCCAGGGCGGCGCGGACGCGCTGCGTGCTGTCCGTCGGGTCGGTACGGAGCGAGCGGACGACCGTGTTGGCGAGGCGGTCGACCAGCGTGGCGGGGTCGAGGTGCTCGAGCCGGTTGCGGTCGGCGTTGACGGTGGTGTAGCGCATCCACGCCGGGGTGTCGGCCTCCGGGGCGATCTCGGGTGCCTGCTCGCCGCGCGCCACGGCCTGGGCGCTGTCCTCGGCGGCGCGCTCGGCCGCCTGGTGCGGCGCGCTGACCTGGCCCAGGTCGCGGCCCGCCGTCAACGTGCCGCTGGCGAAGGGCTGTTGGATCGTGTGCAGCAGCTCGTGCGCGAGCAGGGCGCGGCCCTGCCCGGTGCCCGGCTGGTACTGGCCCTCGCCGAAGAAGATGTCCTGGCCCACCGCCACCGCGTCCGCGCCCAGCATGCCGGTGAGCGCGGCCGCGTCGCGGTCGGTGTGCAGTCGTACGGAGCCCAGGTCGTGGCCGAGCTGTTCCTCCAGCTCCCGGCGCACACCGGCGTCCAGCGGCTGCCCTGCCCCGCTGACGATGTTCTTCGGCTCGGGCGCGCGGTTCTTCGCCGCGCGCTCCTTGCGCTTGCGGCGGCGCTCGGCGGCGGCCTGCTCGGCCGCCTGGGAGTCCTGAGCGGAGGTGGTCATCGCGTCACCTCCCCATGGCCCGAGAGCCCCGCGTGCACCGCGCGGGCCAGCTCCTGGCCGAGGCGGCGCGCGGACAGCCCGGCGGGCATCGGGGGCAGCCCCGACAGCTCGTCCACGGACACGGCGGCGCCGTCCGCGGCCAGCGGCACCCCGTGCTCCCGTACGAGGCGGGTCAACTCCCGCTCGAACGACGCCGATACGCGCCGGGGGTCCACGGACGGACCGAAGCCGTCCAGGACCAGCTCGCCGATGTCGACGCGGATCTCGCGCGGTTCGGGACGGCCGGCCGCGCTCTGACGACGAGGCCCGTTCACACCCATCCGCGGACCTCCGTCGGCGTCAAGGGGCGTTCCAGCTTGGCGTATTCGGTGCGGGCCGCGGCGAGCATGTGCCGCATCTGCAGTCGGTCGTTCTCCTCGGCGGCGAGGAATGCGCCGGACAGGGCGATGTTGCGGATCGAGCCGCCCGCGACGGTCAGCCGGGCGAGGAGCTGCGGATCGATGTCCTTGACCGGGGCCTGCGGCGGCAGCACCCGCCGCCAGATCTCCGCGCGCTCGTGCTCGGCGGGGAACGGGAAGTCGACGACGAAGCGGATACGGCGCATGAAGGCCGTGTCCAGGGCCTTCTTCATGTTGGTGGTGAGGATGGCGAGGCCCCGGTAGGCCTCCATCCGCATCAGCAGGTAGCTGACCTCGAGGTTGGCGTACCGGTCGTGGCTGTCCTTGACCTCGCTGCGCTTGCCGAACAGCGCGTCGGCCTCGTCGAAGAGCAGCAGCGCGCCGCCGCGTTCGGCGGCGTCGAAGACCCTGCGCAGGTTCTTCTCCGTCTCGCCGATGTACTTGCTGACCACCTGCGACAGATCGATGATGAACAGGTCCAGGCCCAGCTCCTTGGCCATGACCTCGGCGGCCAGGGTCTTGCCCGTGCCGGAGCCGCCCGCGAACAGGGCGGTGACGCCGAGGCCGCGGCGCAGCGTCGCCGCGAACCCCCACTCCTGGTGGACCGTGGCCCGCTGCCGCACATGCGCGACGATCTCGCGCAGCACGCTCGTCTGCCGCTCGTGCAGGACGAGATCGTCCCAGCCGGCCTCGGGCTCGATCCGGCGGCCCAGTTCGTCCATCCCGATCCGGGCCTCGTTCAGCCCGGCCCGCCAGGCGAGCTGGGCGGCGTCGAGCTCGTCCTCGCCGGGCAGATCACGGCGTACGGCGGCAGCGGCGGAGCGTACGACGTGCGGCGGCAGTTGAAACTGTGCGATCAGCGACCGCAGTTCGCCCTCCCCGAGGTCGGCGACGTCCCGGAACGCGCCCTCCCACAGGCCGAGTTGCTCCTCGTCGTCCAGGCGCGGCACGGTCACCCGCTCGCCGTGCGGCCGGTCCGACTGCCGCGGGTCGCCGCTCGAGACGACGACGGGGACGGCGGCCCCGGTCAGGAACGCGTCGGTGGCCGCCCGCTGGTCGCGGTCGAGTTCGCCGACCTCCACGAGCAGCGCGGCGGGCAGCAGGATCGCCTCGCGCTGCCACAGCCGGGCGAGCAGGTCGCGCTCCGCCGCGTCGGTGGGGATGTCCTCGGCGCTCATCGCGTACAGCCCGAGCCCGGACCGCGCGGCCGCCGCGGCGGCGATCTCGGCCCGGCTGGGCAGATCGCCGCCGACCACCTCGACGAGCGGCGGCGCGTCCGGGCGCGCGGCGGTGGTCCAGCTCGCGGCGACGCGGCTCGCGGCCAGGTCGTACGACGGCGGCAGTTCCTGAGGCACCGGGGTGCGGCGCAACTGGCCGTGCAGCCGGGCGTCCAGGTAGGGCGAGCCGAGCAGGAAGTGCAGGATGCGTTCGTCGAGCCGCAGCCGGGACAGCGTCAGGCGTGAGGCGTCGTCCAGCTCCACCATGCGCCAGCGCCGCAGCGGGGCCACGGGGGTGAGGGCGCTCCAGTGCGGTTCGGCGAGGGCGGCAAGGGCGAGCGAGAAGGTGGGGTACGCCCGCTCCGGGTCACCGCTCGCGGCGGCGCAACGGGCGGCGGTCGTGGGGTCCAGCTCGTAGGCGGCGGTGAGGAGTACGAGGTCGCGCTCGAAGGCCGTGAGACCGAAGCAGGCGACGAGCCCGTCGAGGGGCGCGGCCGCGGGGGCCGCCGGGTCCGGTACGTGGTCCACGGCCGCGTCACGATCGCGGGAGCCGTCCTCGGGCCGCGCTGCCGTGCCCGGTTCGGACGCGCGCGCCGCGTGGGCGTCGACACGGGCCAGGACGCGCCGGATCTCCGCGGTCAGCGTCGGGCTGCCGCCGGGCGCGTTCGCGGTACCCGTCCGTTGCGTCCCCATGTCCTCTCCTTCCCCCGTCGTCCCCATACCGCCTCAGCTCTCCGCGCCCTCGGGGCCACCCGCCGAGGAGGAGCCCGGTGACGAGTCCGAGGGCGGCGTGGCAGCCGTGCCCTTCTTCGCGCCACGCGCGGGCCTGGCCGCCTGCGCCGCCTTGCTGGGCCGCGCTTCTTTTCGAGTACGGGCAGGCGCCTTGGCCGCGGCCTTCGCGGGCGCCTTGGCCGAAGTCTTCGCGGGAGATGTCTTCGCGACCGACTTGGCGGGAGCCTTCTCAGGCGCCTTCGCGGGTGCCTTCTCAGCCGTGTTCCGCGCGGGCCCTTCTCCCGAAGCCGAAGTCCCGCTCTCCACGGGAACGGGCTCGGGACCCGGCGCGCTGCCCGGCGGCACCGGCGCCCCGGGCGCCCCGAACGGCAGCACGCGCACCGTGTGCCGCTCCACCGGCTTCGCCGGCGCCGGGCTCTCGCGGCCGTCGATGAAGACGAGGGCCGCCTGGTAGACCACCGACAGGGCGTACGGCGTCTGGTGGAGCATGCCCCACAGCTTCGACGTCTCGTCGATGTCCATCACGGTCGGCGTGAACCGCACCCGCTGCGCCGCCTCGGCGAGGTCGCTGCCGGCGAGGTGCGGCAGTTCACCCGCCTGTTCGATGACGTCCTTCGGCAGGATCGGAATCTCGTGCAGGGTCCGCACCACGGAGCCGATCAGCCGCTGTCCCACGAGTTTCGTCTCGTCGCCGTACGCACTGATCAGGAAGTGCAGGTCCAGCGCGGCGGCCGGCCGCTTCAGCAGGGTGCCGTCGGCGGCCCGGGTCGGCAGATCGTTGTTGCGCAGCGACGTGTTGGGCGTGACCTGGTAGAGGAACACGTTGAGGGTGGGGTGGTCCGGCGGCTCCGTCGGCGGCTTGTGCGGCTCCACCTTGACGGCCTCGTCGAACTCCGGGCCCACGTTGGAGGCGAGCAGCAGGGCGAGGGCCTGGGTGACATGGGCGATGGCGAGTGCGTTGCTCATGAAGTCGGTTCCTCGGTTCCTCGGTCCGTCATGTCACTCCCGCCCTCGCGCCAGGTACTCCGCCAGGCTCACGGTCGCCCCCGCACGGCCCGTCGCAGGGGTCTGCCGCCTGCTGCCGTCGGACGGCGACGGTCCGGCCGTCACCTCCAGCCGTCCGATCTGCACCTGCACGACCTGCTCGGGCGCCCGCGCGGGGCGCCGGGCGGCGGCCTGTCGTACGGCGTCCCGGGCCGCCGCCGTGTCGGCGGCGCTGGGCCGCAGGGGGGTTGACACGGCGGCGGGGGTAGCGGCGTCCGCGCCCGGGGGGTTGGGCACGGACGCCGCGCTCTGGGCGGCGCCCCGCTCCGAGCGCCCTCGGCCCGCCGCCCGCTGCCCGGCGTCCGGTACGGCCCGGGGTCCGGGCGCGATCGGCGCGACGGGGCGCAGCAGCGGTGCCTCGGGCAGGGGCCTCGGGGCGGGCTGCGGTGCCGGGTCGGCCGGGGCCTGTTCGGTGCGTACGACCGTCCGCTCGCGTTCCGTGTGCGGTCGGGCGGCGGGTGGCGCCGGACGCGGCGCCGGGACCGGCCGTACGGCCGTCGGCGTGGTGGCGGGCCACAGCAGGTCGGAGCCGTCGTCGGGTTCGGGTGCGGTGCCGCGTACGGCCTCGACCCGTTCGAACGGTCCGGGGAGCCGGGGTCGTACTCGCACCACGTCCGGGCGCGGACCGGCGGCGGCCGGGGCGTGCCGGGCGATCAGGCGGTCGAGGAAGTCGGGCTCCGGCGCCCCGTCGGCGTCAGACATCCGCACACAGCTCCAGGTAGTAGCGGCGCCGCAGCGGGCTGAGCGCCAGGATCTCCGGCTCGCTCCAGCCGTACGACGTGGCGAGCAGATGGACGTCGAGCAGCAGGTCCCTCGCCCAGGCGTCCAGTTCGGTCCACAGGTAGGAGGCGATGTCCAACTCGGCCCGGGTGGCCGTGCCGCACTCGGGGCAGGCGACGTTGAGCGTCACGTCGGCGCCCGGGTCGGCGGCCTCCACGGCCTCGGCGATCCGGCGCTGGACCGGGGCGGACAGGTCGGCGGCGGTCACGGCCGAGCCGCCCCGCACCGCCGTCACGAGGCAGCGCTCGAGCAGCGCGGCGCGCGGGTCCGCCGCCCGGGCCGCCGCCGTCAGGTCGGCGACACCGGGCAGCCGGAACTCCACGTCCCAGCCGTCCTGCCGCACCCGCACGACGGGCCCGGTCGCCCCGGCGGACGAGTCACCCCCGTCCACCGAACCGCCCGGCCCGTCGGCCGAACCGCCCCGTCCGCCCAGCGACCGGGCGAACTCCCCGGCGTCCAGGTCGAACTCCATGTCCTCCCCGCACGCCGCGCAGCCCAGCCGCACCTGCATACGCTCCCCGAACAGGGCGCGGCGCAGCGCGAACAGGTCGGCCTCGCGCTCCCCCACCGGCAAGGTCGGCAGGGTCGCGGAGTCTGCGTCCGGGCGGGCCGTGCGGTGCAGCAGCAGCGCGCGTGAAGTCGGTGCCTCGGCGAGGCCCGCCTCCCAGGTGGCCAGCAGTTCGGCCGCCCCGGTGATCGCCATCTCGTCCCCCCTCGACTACCGGCCGCTCAAGCGGGGTTGAGGAACGACGGCTCCTCCGGCTCGGGCACCTCGTAGTCCCGCTCCCAGCCCTCGCACTCGAGCTTCAGCGACTGGATGGCCACCGCGTTGGCGTTGGCGTCCATCTCGCCGAGGACCTGGTACTCGCTGGGCCAGGTCCGGTACAGCTTGTGCGAGACGGCGACCTGGCCGGCCTCGTTGAGGACCTGGATGACGATGTCCTTGCGGAAGTCGGCCAGCGAGACCTCCGATCCCAGCCCCGCGCCGACCTGCCAGACCTTGTTGGCCCAGCGGTCGAACTCGGGGTCGTGGGTGACGCCGCGCTCCAGGGTGATGCCCTCGAACTCGGAGCGGCCGGGCGACTTGCGGGGCGACGACGGGTCGCCGCCGTGCCGGTGCTTGACGACCTCCGTCGTCCGCTTCAGCGGACTGATCTTGCTGATGCCGGCGACCGTGCGACCGTCCCACAGGACCAGGAACTTGAAGTTCTTGTAGGGGTCGAAGCGATGCGCGTTGACCGTGAACTCAGCCATCGGATTCCTTCAGTTCTCCACGATTCCCCGCGCCTAGAGCGCGAACTGCCCGGACGTCTGCTGGATCTTGACGATCACGAACTCGGCCGGCCGCACCGGTGCGATGCCGACGAGGACGTTGACGATGCCGTTCTCGATGTCCTCGGCGGTCGTCGTGTCGCTGTCGCACTTGACGAAGTACGCCTCGCGCGGGGTGCCCCCCTTGAAGGCGCCCTGCCGGAAGAGGGTGTGCAGATACGAGGAGGCGGCGAGCCGGATCTGCTGCCACAGGTTCTCGTCGTTGGGCTCGAAGACCACCCACTGCAGGCCGCGCTGCAGGCTCTCCTCGACGTGCAGGGCGAGGCGGCGCACGGGGACGTACTTCCACTCGCTGTCGAGCGCGTCCGAGCCCTCCAGCGTGCGCGCGCCCCAGACAACGGGGCCGGTGACGGGGAAGGTGCGCAGGCAGTTGACGCCGAGCGGGTTGAGCAGGCCGGTCTCGCGGTCGGTCAGGTTGACGGTCAGCGAGTGCACCCCGGCGAGCCGTGCCTCGGTGCCGGCCGGGGCCTTCCACACGCCGCGCTCGGAGTCGGTGCGGGCGATGACGCCGGCGATGACGCCGGACGGCGGGAAGGAGCGCAGCCGGCCCGTGAGCGGGTCGGTGAGCTGCAGGTGCGGGAAGTACAGGCCCGCGTGGTTGCCGCGTACGGCGTCGAAGGCGGCGAGCCCGGCGCGCGCGGTGTCGACGCTGACCCAGGTGCTCGGCGCATCCACCAGCAGGAAGATCCGGCGCTCGGCGCACAGCCGCTGGGCGGCGGAGACGACGGTGAGGGCGTCCTCGGTCTTCTCGTACGCGGCGAGCTCGGGCAGCGCCAGCAGGTTGACGTCGGCGACGGAGCGCAGTGCCTGGATGCCGCTCTTGTCGCCCTCGGAGCCGATGAGGTCGCGCGGGCCGGGTGCCTCGCCGTCCTCGCCGCCTTCCAGCGGGAAGACGGGCGGGTTGACGGAGGCCTCCAGGCCGAGGTCGTTGGCGCACTCGCCGAGGAAGCGGACGACGTCCTCGGGGTCGGTGGAGCCGGCGACGACCTGGATACGGCGGCCGAAGGCGGTGACCTCGGCGCCGGCGAAGGCGTGCTTGCCGGGCGCGTCGGGCAGGGCGCGCAGCTTGCGCTCCAGGAGCAGCGCCAACTCGGCCACGCTGCAGGGGGCTTCGCCGTCGCAGTCGGGGTCGTAGAGCTTGAACTCGCGCTCCACCTCACCGATCTTGACGGTCAGGTCGACTTCCAGGTTCGGCAGTTCGTCACCGAAGGGCTTGGATACGGTGCCGGACGGGTCGGGGCGGCCCTCTCCGACGACCTCGACGCGGATCAGCTTGGAGCCCGCGTTGATCACGGTCTGCGCGTAGCGGCCGTTCGAGGGGTCCATGGACAGGCCGGTGAAGCTCTCGCGGGCGTCGCCCTTGGCGTCGTAGACCCTGAGGTTGAAGGTTTCGTCGGGGCACGGTGTGTCGTGGTCGACGGCGACGCGCAGGCCGTTGCCCCAGACGCCGGGCTCCTTGGCGTGCACTTCGAGGACCGGGCCCTCGCTGTGGCCCTCGGTGGACTTGAGGGTGACGCAGGCGGCCTTGCCGCTGCCGGCCTTGGCGACGCGGACGATCACCGCGACGGTGCCGCCGTTGCCGAAGAACTGGTGGACGGCGTAGCCGACGGCGCTCTGTGCGCTCAGGCCGCCGAAGCGGCGCTCGAACTCCGCGAAGCTGGTGACGCGTACCGGCTCGTTGAGCGGACCGCGTCGGGTGTGGCCCACAAAGGCGGTCACGGACGTGGTCAGGGTCGAGATCGTACGGGTGCTGCTGGGAAGCTCTTCGACGTAGACGCCGGGATACGTCGGCTTGGCGGCGCTCACCGCGCTCATCGGCTTTCCCCCTCCTTATCCCTGTCTCGGGCACCGGGACTGCAGACACCAAGAGACGGCGGAGGGAGTGCCGGACGGGCGCACGAATGACCCCCGGGCGTCGGCGCGGCGGCAGTGCGCACCGCATCAGTCCCCCGTCAGTACCCCCGGACTTGTCGGCCGTCCGGGCCAAGCAACGCGCTTGTGACTCCTGATGCTCAAGTGCGCAACCCACCTTGGTGTGTACGAAGTTGACCGAGCAAGGCGCCTTCAGGCCACCCCGGGAGGGGGTTTGGTGAAGGCGCCCTCCCGGCATCCGCACACCGTGCCTGCGCGCCCCGGCCAGGTGGTTCACAGATCCATCACGGAAACCCCTGCCCACCCCGTTCGACCAGCCGCACGCACGTGCGACCTCCGCAAGTCGCACACAACCCTCCTGGCTGGTTTGCAGGGGTGGTTCGAATGCGCCCTGTTGACACTCACCCCTGCAGGGCCGGTGAAATCCGGCAGCCATGTCTTGACATACGCCTGAAATGATCCGTAGCTTGACCGATCATTTAGATGCGTGAAGTCGCTTCACGTATATGAACTGCACGGATCCACGGAGTGTGCCTATGCGGGATCACCGCCGAAGTCTCCGCCCGGCCGCCCTGCTCGTCGCCACGGCGCTCGTGTTCGCAACGGCCGCATGCGGCTCGGGTTCCGGCAGCGCGGGCAGCGACGACCCGAACACCCTGGAGGTGTGGACCCGGAGCAATCCGGATTCCGCCGCCACCTACGAACGGGTCTTCGCCGCCTTCACCAAGAAGACCGGCATCAGGATCGACTACCAGCCGGTCATCAACTTCGACCAGCAGTTGCAGAGCCGCGCGTCCACCAAGGACCTGCCGGACGTGATGATCAACGACACGGCGCTCATGGGCAGCTACCAGAGCCAGGGCCTGCTCAAGCCGATCGACCCCGCCTCGGTCGAGGGCGGCGACCGGATCACCGACAAGACCTGGGCCTCCACGGTCGGCATCGACGGCAGGCACTACGGCATCCCGTACTCCCGCCAGGCCCAGACCCTGATGATCCGCACCGACTGGCTCCGGAGACTGGGCCTGAAGGCGCCCACGACCTGGCAGGAGATGCTGTCCGTCGCCAAGGCCTTCGCCACGAGGGACCCCGACGGCGACGGCAAGGCCGACACCTACGGCATGGTCGCGCCCGGCAGCGCCCAGAACGGCTACGCGGCCTGGTGGGGCTCGAGCTTCCTGTGGCAGGGCGGCGCCCGGATCATCGAGCCGGACGGCAAGGGCACCTACCGGCCGGCCATGACCTCGACGGCCGCGGTCAACGCCGTGACCTGGATGAAGGACAACCTCTTCTGCGGCGACAACGGTGTCACGCAGCCCGGCGCCCTCACGGCCGTCACCTCCACGGCGACCAACTTCCAGGACGGCAACGCCGGGATGTACATGACAGGCCCGTACAACATCGTCACCTTCGACCAGACCCTCGGCAAGGACAAGTACGAGGTCGTCCCCGCCCCGGCCGGCCCGGCGGGCGGTGATGTGCTCGCCGACGGCGAGAACGTCTACCTCGGCGCCAGGACCGGCAAGGACAGGCAGGAGCTGGCGCTGGCCGCGTTCCTGGTCTCGCCCGAGGGCCAGCGGATCGCCATGACCAGCGTCGACGGTCACCAGCCCGTCGTCCGCATCCCCGTCAACTCCACGCTGGACGCCGCGAAGGTGCGCGACGACGCCCGCTGGAGCGTCGTACAGAAGGCGTACGAGGACGCCTCCCAGGAGTTCCCGAACGCCCCGGACTTCGCCCCGATCAAGCAGGACACCGCCGACGCGCTCAACGCGATCTTCACGTACTGCGGCGGTGACGTCCGCTCCCAGCTCAAGGAACTCGACGAGACCCTCGCCGGCGACCTCAAGGACCAGGACCTGTTGAAATGACCGCTACCGTGACCACCCCCGCGGCGCGCAGGCCCTCCCGGGTCCTCAGCAGGAAGGCCGTCGTCCCCTGGCTCTTCCTGGCGCCGGGGCTGCTGCTCGCCCTCGTCTTCAAGTTCTGGCCGATGGCCAAGGGCATCTGGCTCAGCTTCTTCGACGTACGGCCCTTCCTGGGCGATGAGTGGATCGGCCTGGACAACTACACCCGCGTCCTGACCGACCACCGCTTCCAGGACGCCATCGGGCACACCCTGATCCTCGGTATCGGCCAGTCGCTCGGCGCCATCCTGCTCGGCTTCGTCCTGGCGCTGCTCCTCGAGGGCCAGGCCCGCTCGCTGAAGATCATGCGTACGGCCGTGTTCCTGCCCGCGGTGACCGCGACGGCGGTCGTCGGCGAGCTGTGGCGGCTGCTGTACTACCCGACCTCCGACGGCCTCCTCAACAGCGGCCTGCACCTGCTCGGGCTCGGCCCCGTCCAGTTCCTCGACAACCCGGGCATCGCGCTGTACTCGACGATGGCCATGGGCATCTGGATCTGGGCCCCGTACAACATGGTGATCATCCTCGCCGGCCTGGCGGGCGTGGACCGCTCGCTGTACGAGGCCGCCGCGATGGACGGCGTCTCGCTGTGGCAGCGGCTGCGGTACGTGACGCTCCCCGCGATCCGGCCCGCCCTGGGCATCGTCCTGACCCTCGCCGCGATCCGCGGACTGCGCGTGTTCACCGAGGTCTACGTCCTGACCGGCGGCGGCCCGGCCGGATCCACCGAGGTCTGGATGACCCGCGCCTACACCCTGGGCTTCACCCGCAACGACATCGGCGGCGCCTCGGCGGCCTCCGTCGTGCTGCTCTGCGTGACGCTGCTGCTCACCGTCACGGTCAACCACTTCCGCAAGAGGGGAGACGTGCGATGAGCGCCCCCGTCATCGACCCCGTCCGGCCCGCGGCCCCGGGCTCCCCGGCCCGGCGCGGCGCCCCGCCGAAGCGCACCACCCCGGCCCGCTTCGACACCGCCCTCGGCTGGAGCGACCGTCCCGGACTCGCCTGGGCCTTCCGGATCCTGCTGTGCCTGATCGCCCTCGGCATCTTCGCGGCGCCCTTCCTGACGATCCTGTCGGGAGCGTTCACGACCAACGCCAGCGGCTCCTCGCTGTCGTTCCTGCCGCACGACAGCACCCTGCTGAACTTCAGGGTGGCCGGCGAGCGCGGCATCTGGGACTACTTCACCAACTCGCTCGTCATCGCGGGCGGCGGGCTGCTGCTCCAGCTCGTGGTGTGCACGCTCGCCGCCTATGCGCTGGCCCGGCACCGGTTCCGCGGCCAGGCGCTGGTCCTGACCCTGTTCATGCTGACGATGATGCTCCCCGAGGAGGTCATCGCGATCCCGCTGTCGCTGGTCCTCGGCGATGTCCCGGTGGTCCACCTGGACCTCAAGGGCACGGTGTGGGGCGTCATCCTGCCGCTGGGCGCCTGGGGCTTCTCGGTGATGATGCTGACCGAGTTCATGCGGGACATCCCCGACGAGATCGAGGAGGCCGCCCGGCTCGACGGCGTGGGCGAGCTGAGGATGCTGTGGCAGATCGTCCTGCCGCTGTGCAGGCCCGCGCTCGGCGTGGCCGGTGTCCTCGGCTTCATCATGATCTGGGACCAGTACCTGCTGCCCCTGATCGCCGCCAAGGACCCCACCGACTACACGGTCACCGTCGCCCTGTCCATCCTGCGCACCGACCCCGAGGTCGGCTCCGGGGTGGTACTGGCCGGTGCGGTCATCGCCCTGCTCCCCAGCCTGATCGTCTATCTGCTCCTCCAGCGCTCGCTGGTCACCGGCATCGCCGCCGGGGCCACCAAGGGCTGACCCCACCGTAGTTACGAGGGAGAAATGAAGTTCCAAGGAATGCTGTTCTTCCCGGTCACGCCGTTCACCGCGGACGGCTCGCTGGACGAGGAACGGCTCGCTCGGCACATCGAGTCCGGTGTCGCCGCGGGCGCGGGCGGGGTCTTCGTCGCCTGCGGCACCGGTGAGTTCCACGCGCTGACGCCCGAGGAGATCGAGCGGGCCACGCGGGTCGCCGTCGAGACGACCGCCGGGCGCGTGCCCGTCCTGGCCGCGGCCGGCGGCCCGCCGCCCATCGCCCGTGACCAGGCCGCCCGGGTCGCGCGGGCCGGCGCCGACGGCCTTCTGCTGCTGCCGCCGTACCTGGTGACGGCGCCGCAGCGGGGCCTGGTGCGGTACGTCGAGGAGGTCACCGCCGCGAGCGACGTACCCGTGATCTTCTACCAACGCGCCACCGCCCGCCTCACCGATGCCACGGCCGCCCAGATCGCCTCGCTCCCCAAGGTCGTCGGCCTCAAGGACGGCATCGGCGACATCGAGCAGATGCACCGCGTCGTCCGCTCGGTGCGCGCCGTACCGGGCGGTGCGGACTTCCAGTTCTTCAACGGGCTGCCCACCGCCGAGATGACCGCTCCCGCCTACCGGGGCATCGGCGTCGAGCTGTACTCCTCCGCGGTGTTCGCCTTCGCGCCGGAGATCGCGCTCGCCTTCCACCGGGCGCTCGCCGAGGGCGACCGGGCGCTGGTCGACACGCTCCTCGACGGGTTCTACGGCCCCCTCGTCCAGCTCCGCGACGAGGTCCCCGGATACGCGGTCGCCCTCGTCAAGGCCGGGGTGACGCTGCGCGGCCTGGACGTCGGGGGCGTACGGGCACCGTTGCTCGACCCCACGCCGGAGCACCTCGCACGGCTCTCGAAACTCATCGACCACGGCCTGGAGGCGGTCGCCGCATGAGCAACCCCACCCGGATCAAGGAACTGATCGTCACCCCGATCGCCTTCCGCGACCCGCCGCTGCTCAACTCCAACGGCGTGCACGAGCCCCTCGCCCTGCGCGTCATCCTCCGACTCGTCCTGGAGGACGGCACGGTGGGGCTCGGCGAGTCCCCCGGCGGGGTCGCCCGTCTGGAACGACTCGAGGCCGCGGCCAAGGTGGTCGTCGGCATGGACGTCTTCGACGCGACGGCGGTCTCTTCGGCCATTGACGCGGCCCTGCTGCCGACGGTGCCTTCGAGTCACGAGCGCGGCTGGACCACCTCCGCCGTGGAAGTGGCCTGCCTCGACGCGCAGGGCAAGCTGCTCGACCGCCCGGTCAGCGATCTGCTGGGGGGCAAGGTCCGCGAGGCGGTGCCGTTCGCGGCGTACCTCTTCTACAAGTGGGCCGAGCACCCCGCGCTGGACGGCCGCCCCGCCGTCGGCGACGACTGGGGCGAGGCCCTGGACCCGGCGGGCGTCGTCGAGCAGGCCCGGCTGATGCAACAGCGGTACGGCTTCCGCTCGTTCAAGCTCAAGGGCGGGGTCTTCCCGCCCGACGAGGAGATCGCGGCGATCCGGGCCCTGGCGGAGGCGTTCCCCGGCCGGCCGCTGCGGCTGGACCCCAACACGGCCTGGACGGTGGAGACGTCGACGTACGTCGCCCGCGAACTGGACGGCGTACTGGAGTACTTGGAGGACCCCACCAAGAGCATCGCGGGCATGGCCGAGGTGGCGAAGGACTCCCCGCTGCCACTGGCGACCAACATGTGCGTGATCGCCTGGGAGCACCTCAAGCCCGCGATCGAACAGAACGCCATCCAGGTGCTGCTGACCGACCACCACTACTGGGGCGGCCTGCGCCGCACTCGTGAACTGGCGGCCGTCTGCGAGGCGTTCGGCATCGCGCTGTCGATGCACTCCAACTCGCACCTGGGCATCAGTCTCGCCGCGATGACCCATGTGGCGGCGGCCATCCCCAACCTCGACCACTCCTGCGACACGCACTACCCGTGGAACTCGGCCGACGACGTGATCGTCCCCGGCGTCCTCGAACTGCGCGACGGTGCGGTCGAGGTGCCCACCGGCCCGGGTCTCGGCGTCGAGCTGGACCACGACGCCCTCGACCGGCTGCACCGGCTGTACGTCGACTCGGGGGTGCGCTCCCGCGACGACACGGGCTACATGCGGCGGATCCACCCGGAGTACGAGCTGCGGCTGCCGCGCTGGTGACGCGGCGTCATAGGGTGACCCCCGACCGCACGATGTGAGGGGTGAGGGGCGTGGGCTCGGACGGCTCGGCGGCCGTGCTGGTGACCGGCGGCAGCGGCTTCGTCGGCAGTCATCTGGTCAGGCGGCTCCTGGAGCGCGGCCACCGGGTCCACGCCACGGTGCGCGACACGGCCGCCACGGCGAAGGTGCGGCCGCTGCGGGAGATGCAGGAGGCGTACCCCGGTCGGCTGTCCCTGTTCGAGGCGGACCTGCTGTCCGAGGGCTCCTTCGACGGGGCGATGGCCGGGTGCCGGACGGTGTTCCATGTGGCCTCGCCGTTCCGCATGCCGGAGAAGATCAAGGACGGCCGCCGGGAGATGGTCGAGCCGGCCCTGCTCGGCACCCGCAATGTGCTGGCGGCGATCGAGCGGACGCCGACGGTGGACAGGCTCGTGTTCACCTCCACCGTGGGCGCCATCTTCGGCGACTACGCGGATGTCCTGGACATGGACGACGGTGTCCTCTCGGAGCGGTACTTCAACACCACCAGCACGGTGGAGAACAACCCGTACCACTACGCGAAGACGGTCGCCGAACGCGCGGCGTGGGAGGCGGAGGCCGCCCAGGACCGCTGGCGCATGGTGTCGGTCAACCCCGGCCTGATCCTGGGGCCCTCCCTCACTCCCGCCTCCGAGTCCGGCAGCCTGTTCCTGCTCCAGGAGCTGTTCAAGGGCTACTTCTGCTACGGCGCCCCGGACTTCAGCTTCACCACGGTGGACGTGCGCGACGTGGCCGACGCGCACATCGCGGCGGCCGAGAACCCGGACGCCAAGGGCCGCTACATCGTGGCCGCCGAAACCATGACGTCGTTCCACGAGATGTCCCGCATCCTGCGCACCCGCCATCCGCGCGACCTCCGCCTTCCGCGCACCGCGCTCCCCCACTGGCCGGTACGTGTCCTCGGCCCCGCCTTCGGACTGACGCAGGATTACATCCGCAAACACCTCGGCATCCGGTTCCGGGTGGACAACAGCCGCAGCGTCGGCGAACTCGGCATCAGCTACCGCCCGATCGAGCAGACGATCCTGGATCACTACGAAGCGTGGCGGAACCGACGCGAAACGAAGTGAATCCGGCGGTCGTTCCCCTCCAAGCGTCAAAGGTCACAAAAACGTATCGGACATTTAACGCCTCAACCTTCACGGGAGCCGCACAAGTTGGCTAGGTTACGGATCAGGCCGCACGACGACCTCCGGCGAACCCCGTCGGGACGCGCGGCCTCCGCCGAGTCCGGTGCGCCATCGAGGTTCACCGGAGCCGGGGACCCAACCGAACTTGGGGTGAATCGGCCCAATCGCCTTTCGGGGCAGGGGCCGTAGGGCACACCTTCCGGAACCGACCGCCCGAACCCGTCAGCTAACTCGGTAGGCGGAGTACGGAAGGAGTACGTCGCCCATGGCGCCGGAAGGCACCGCGCGGCCGGGGGCTCTCAGCCTGCCCGGCATGCGCAACTCCGCACTCGCGTCGGCGGCCCTCACCTCGGTGGCCCTGCTCGGTCAGACGGCGGGCGCCACCCCCTCACTCGCGGACGAGTCACCGAGCCGCGAGGAGGTCAACCGACGCGTCGCCGCTCTCTACAACCGGGCCGAGACCGACTCGGGAACCTTCAACGCCACCCGTGCGTCGTCGACGGGACCGCCGGGGCGCGCCGCCCGGCCGGCGGACGCCGGACGCGCGCCCGCCGCCCCGCCCCGGGGCGAGGACGGCAGGCGTGGCGACCGCTCCCTCGACCGCGTCACCCGGCAGTGGTTCGACGGTGCGCGTGCGAATCTCGGTCCGATCGTCCCGGCGGCGCCGCCGAGGCCCGCGCGGGCGCTGGACGGCGCCGACCCGGCACGGGAGTCCTCCGGCCGCGCGCCACTGGAGCTGACGGCCGGGCCGGCCACCGGAACGGCTCCCTCGGCGGAGCTGCCCGCCGGCCCGCTCGCCGCCCTGCCGGCCGCTCCGGAGGCGGACCCTCAGGCCGCGACCCAGGTCATGCCGGCGATCCCCGCCCGGCCCCCCTCGTCCGCCCCGGCCACCGAACCGGCGGCGGCCGACCCCCAGCAGCGGTCCGGGCTGCGGACGACCAAGGAACAGAACCAGCGCAAGCTGGACCGGGCCCGCGAGCTGCTGTCCATGTACGCCATGCGGCAGAACGACCCGCTGACGACGGCCGGCGCCCTGCCCGCCGCCACCGACACCTGGGGTGCCCTACCGGCCCAGGTCCAGCCCTCGGCCGAGGAGCAGTGGCAGGCGCTGCAGGCCCAGTCGGCCGCCGACCTCACCACGGTCCCGCCCGGCGCGACGGCCTGGCCGACGCCCTCCCTGGCCTCCGCCCCAGCCCCGGCCCTGGTCACGGACCCCCTCACCGCCCCGGTCACGGACCTCCTCACGGCCCCCGCCCTGAGCCAGACGCCGCCCCTGGCCCCGTTGACGGACCCCCTCACCGCCCCCGCCCTGAGCCAGACGTCGACCCCGGGCACGGCCTCGGCCCCATTCACGGCCCCCCTCACCGCCCCCTTCCCGAGCCAGCCACCGCCCTCGGGCACAGCCCCGGCCCCGAGCACCGCCCTCACCTCCACGGCATCACAGGACACCCGGGCCATCCGCGCCCTGGAGTTCGCTCGCGCACAGGTCGGCAAGCCCTGCGTCTGGGGCACGACCGGCCCGGAGGCGTTCGACGGCCCCGGTCTCACCCAGGCCGCCTGGAAGTCCGCCGGCATCACGCTGCCACGCACCGCCCAGGAGCAGGCGACGGCCGGACGCGGGGTCGCCCTGACCTACCTCGAACCCGGTGACCTGGTGCTCTTCCACGTCGGCCACGTCGGGATCTACTCCGGCAGCGACATGATGATCCACGCCCCGGGACCGGGGGCGGTCATCCGCGAGGAATCGATCCACTACGCCGGCGAGTCGGCGATCCACAGCGCGATACGGCCCGCCTGAGCGGTCACTCGCCCGGACGTCACCACCCCGTCTCTTTCGAGGCGGGGTGGTCTCGCATCGCCCCTGGCCGGCGGGCCGTCCGCACTCGGTGACACCCCCTGCCACATCTCCTTTGTCGATACGTCCTGACAAAGCCATTGACATCATCTGCGGACAGCCGCATAGTACCTGCCACTAGAGCGCGCTAGTGCAGCGCTCCAGTCGATATCCAATGGGCGGTACCCGTGAACCTCCCCCCACCTGAGAACCCGCCCCTACTAGCACAGCGAGGTGCATGGGACATGCGCAGACACCACCGAGCCGCCACCCTGACGGCCGCCGCCCTGGCCGCCACCCTGTTCGCCGCAGGATGCTCCAGCAGCTCCGGCGGAAAGGAGTCCGAGGAGGGCTCGGCGGACGCCTCGGCGGGCAAGGCCGGCACTCCCCGGATGACCGTGGCCATGATCACCCACGCGGCCCCCGGTGACACCTTCTGGGACCTGATCCGCAAGGGCGCCGAGGCCGCCGCGGCCAAGGACAATGTCAAGCTGGTCTACTCCAGCGACCCGAGCGCCGGCAACCAGGCCAACCTGGTGCAGAACGCCATCGACCAGAAGGTCGACGGCATCGCCCTGACCGCGGCCAAGCCCAGCGCCATGAAGGCCGTGGTCGCCAAGGCCACGTCGGCCGGCATCCCGGTCGTCGGCTTCAACTCCGGCCTGGACGACTGGAAGGAACTCGGCATGCTCGAGTACTTCGGCCAGGACGAGAACATCGCCGGCAACGCCTTCGGTGAGCGGCTCAACGAGACGGGCGCCAAGCACGCCGTCTGCGTCATCCAGGAGCAGGGCCATGTGGCCCTTGAGGCCCGCTGCGCCGGTCTGAAGAAGGGGTTCAAGGGCAAGACGGACATCCTGTACGTCAACGGCACCGACATGCCGTCGGTGAAGTCGACGATCACCGCCAAGCTCCAGCAGGACTCCTCCATCGACCAGGTGGTCACGCTGGGCGCCCCGTTCGCGCTGACCGCCGTGCAGTCGGTGGCCGACGCCGGCAGCAAGGCCAAGGTCGCGACGTTCGACCTCAACAAGGAACTGGTGACGGCCGTGCAGGACGGCAAGGTCGAGTTCGCCGTCGACCAGCAGCCCTACCTGCAGGGTTACCTGGCGGTCGACTCGCTGTGGCTGTACAAGACCAACGGCAACTTCAGCGGCGGCGGCACCGCTCCGGTGCTGACCGGTCCCGCCTTCATCACCAAGGACAACGTCGACGCGGTGGCCGAGTTCGCCGCGAAGGGCACGCGCTAGCCGCGTCCATGGACAGGCGGTGCCGACCGTGACCGCGACGGGGCACGGTCGGCACCGCCGCTGTTTGATCTCAGGCCGGCTCCTGCGGGGCCGGCCCGCTCGTGCCCCGGACGACCAGCTTGGGGTCCAGCACCGCCTCGCGGGGCTGCCGTTCCGGGTCCTCCAGCCGCTCCACGGCGAAGCGGACCGCGTGCTCGGCCATGAGGACCGCGTCCTGGCGGACGGTGGTCAGGCCGATCGGCATCAGGTGGGAGAGATGACTGTCGTCGTAGCCGACGACCGACACATCGCGCGGCACCTCGACGCCCGCCTGGGCCAGCGTCATCAACAGGCCCATCGCGCAGCGGTCGTTGCCCGCGAGCACCGCAGTGGGCAGCGCCAGCCCCTGGTCGCGCTCCGCCAGCAGCAGGCGCCCCGTCTCGATGCCGGACTCCTCGGTGTGCGCGCCGGGGATCACCCGCAGTTCGGACTCCAGCCCGTGCCTGCGCATCGCCGCGCGGTACGCCCGCCGCCGCTCGGCCGAGCCGGGGCCGCGCCCGCCGTCGATGTGCACGATCCGGCGATGGCCCAGCTCCACGAGGTGCTCCATCGCCTGCCGCGCGCCCTTGCCCTCGGCGCTGTGCACGAAGTCCACGCGCGCGTGGGGCACCCGGCGGCTGACCGAGACGGCGACGGTACGGCGGCCGAGCTCGTCGAGGTAGCCGGGGTCCGCGTCGGGGCCGAGCAGGATCACCGCCTCGCAGCGGTGGCCGAGCAGCGCCTCGACCGCCTTCTCCTCGCTGCGGCCCTGAGCCGCGGCGGAGAGCAGGACGTCGTAGCCGAGCCGCTCGGCCTCCGGGTAGATGCCCGCGATGAGGTCCGTGTGGAAGGTCTGGTGGACGGTGAACATCACGCCGAGCGTGCGGCTGCGGCCGCGCGCGAGCAGCCGGGCCGCGTTGTCCGGCCGGTAGCCGATCTCGTCGGCGACGCGCAGCACCCGCTCGCGCGTCTCTCGTCCGGCGCCCGGAAGATCGCGGAAGATGATCGAGACAAGCGCTCGGGACACTCCGGCCTTCTCGGCGACGTCCGCCATCGTGGGCCGCTGTCGGCCTGACGCATCCACCTGTGAACCCACCCTTCAACGCCGTTCACCTTAACCAGCTCTCGAAATCTCCCAGCAGCGAGCTATTGACATGACATTTGGACCAGAGTCATCGTACTCGCACTAGAGCGCGCTAGTAGAGCGCGTCAGAAGATCGTGGATACGTCCGCGGACGACCGTCTCTCCTCCCCCCGAAGGACTTGTCATGGCAACGGCGCCAACCTCGCTCCGCACCACCGCGGGCAACCTGTGCCTGGGCTCGGCCCCCGACTCGTGGGGAGTCTGGTTCCCCGAGGACGACCAGCAGGTCCCGTACACCCGCTTCCTCGACGAGCTCGCCGCGGCGGGATACCGGTGGCTGGAGCTCGGGCCGTACGGCTACCTCCCCATCGACCCGCGGCACCTGAAGGAAGAGCTGGACGCCCGCGGTCTGCAGGTCTCCGGCGGCACCGCCTTCGGCGCACTGCACCGGCCCGAGGCCTGGGACGAGATGCTCGCCCACGTCCGCCGGGTCGCGGAGCTGACCGCCGCCGCGGGCGCCCATCACCTGGTCTTCATCCCGCCCATGTACCGCGACGAGAAGACCGGCGCCTTCACCGAGTCCCCGGAGCTGACCGCCGAGCAGTGGGCGGGCTTCGGCAAGGCCGCCGACCGGCTCGGCAAGCTGCTCCTGGACGAGTACGACGTACGCCTGGTCATCCACCCGCACGCCGACAGCCACATCCAGACCCAGCCGGAGATCGAGCGCCTGCTGGGCGAGTCCGACTCCCGGTACACCAACCTCTGCCTGGACACCGGGCACGTGGCCTACGGCGGCGGCGACAACCTCGACCTGATCCGGCGCTTCGGCGAGCGCGTCGGGTACGTGCACATCAAGCAGATGGACCCGGAGATCCTGGCCCAGGTCGCCGCCGAGGACCTGTCGTTCGGCGAGGCCGTCAAGCGCGGGGTGTGCGTGTCGCCGCCCGCGGGCGTGCCGAGGCCCGCCGACGTGGTCACGGAACTGTCCCGGCTCGACGCGGAGCTGTTCGTGATCGTCGAGCAGGACCTGTACCCGTGCGCCCCCGAGGTGCCGCTGCCCATCGCCGTCAGCACCCGTGAGCACCTGGCGGGCTGCGGCCTGACCGGCACCGAGCGCCCCACGCTCAAGAGCCCCGGGCACCAGTGAGGAAAACGGCCCATGGACGTCAGGGACACCGCTGTCGCGGCCCCTGCCGCCGTACATGACCGACGACGTCGGCGGCCGGTTGTCGGACGCACGCGGACGGCGCCGTACGATCCTCGGCTTCGCGAAGGCCTCCCCGGCATCGGGATGTCCAACAAAGTCTTCCCGTTCGTCGTGGCGGGCAGTTTCTCGCTCACCTTCGTCAAGCTCTACGTCCCCGGGACGAAGGGCCGCTCGCTCGAGTCCCTCGAAGCCGAACTCCGGGCGCGCTTTACCTGAACACCCCGTCCCCGGGTCCGTCGCGGCCGGGGACCGCAGAAAGGACCACCACCCATGACTGTGCGAGTAGGCGTCATCGGCGCCGGCTGGATCGGCAAGGAGCACATCCGGCGCCTGACCGACACCGTCACCGGCGCCCGTGTCACCGCGGTCACCGACATCGACGCCGCCCGTGCCCAGGAGGCTGCGGCCCCGGTCGGCGCCCGCGTGCTGCCCGACGGCGCCGCCGTGATCGCGGCGGACGACGTCGACGCGGTGCTCGTGACCTCCTGGGGTCCCACGCACGCCGAACACGTACTGAACGCCATCGCGGCCGGCAAGCCGGTCTTCTGCGAGAAGCCCCTCGCGACGACCGCGGAGGACTGCCTCAGGATCATCGAAGCCGAGACGGCCCACGGCCGCCGCCTGGTCCAGGTCGGCTTCATGCGCCGCTACGACACCGGCTACCGGCAGATGAAGCAGGTCATCGACTCCGGCCGGATCGGCGAGCCGCTGATCGTGCACTGCGCCCACCGCAACCCGACCGTGCCCGAGTCGTACACCTCCTCCATGGCCGCCCTCGACACGGCCGTGCACGAAGTGGACGTACTGCGCTGGCTCCTGGACGACGAGATCGTCTCCACCCAGGTGATCACCCCGCGCGCCACGAGCAAGCGGTTCGAGCACCTCAAGGACCCGCAGATCATGCTCTTCGAGACCGCCAAGGGCGTCCGTATCGACCTCGAGGTCTTCGTCAACTGCCAGTACGGCTACGACATCCAGTGCGAGGCCGTCGGCGAGGAGGGCCTGGTGCGCCTGCCCGACCCGGCTGCGGTCGGCGTGCGCACCGCCGCCCAGCACAGCACCGAGGTGCTCACCGACTGGGCCGGCCGCTTCCGGGACGCCTTCGACACCGAGTTCCGCGAGTGGATCGCCGCCCTCGCCGCCGGCGACCAGCCCACCGGGCCCTCCGCCTGGGACGGCTACGCCGCCACCGTCATCACCGCGGCGACCGTCGAGGCCCTGGAGTCGGGCCACGTCGTCGCCACCGACCTCAAGCCCCGTCCCGCCTTCTACGGAGGTGCCGCGTGAAAATCGCCCTCGACCCGTACATGCTCCGCGGGCTGCCCATAGACGAGATGGTGCGCACGGTCGCCGAACTCGGCTACGAGTACATCGAGTTGTCGCCCCGCGACGACTTCATGCCGTTCTTCCTGCACCCGCGTGCCGACGACGAGCGGATCGCCGAGCTGAAGAACGCCCTGCGCACCCACGGTGTCCAGCTCTCCTCCGTGCTGCCGCTGTACAAGTGGTCCTCACCGGACGAGACCGAGCGGCAGGCGGCCGTCCGCTACTGGAAGCGGATGATCGAGATCACCTGCGACCTCGAATGTCCCCTCATGAACAGCGAGTTCAACGGCCGTCCCGAGCGCGCCGCCGAGAGCGAGGCGGCCTTCTGGCGCTCGCTGGAGGAACTGCTCCCGGTGTTCGAGCGCGAAGGCATCGCTCTGAACCTGGAGGCGCACCCGGACGACTTCTGCGAGGAGAACACCCCCGCGGTCGACCTGGTCCGCGCGATCAACAAGCCGTGGGTGAACTACCTCTACTGCGCCCCGCACTCCTTCCACCTCTCGGGTGCGGACCCGACGGCGGACATCGCGGCGATGATGCGCTACGCCGGTGACAAGCTGCAGCACGTGCACATCGCGGACTCCTTCAACCACAAGGGTTCGTCCGGCCTGCGCTACATCCTCAACCCGCCCGGCACCCCGGCCCGCATCCACCAGCACCTGGACATCGGGCAGGGCGAGGTCGACTGGGACGCCTTCTTCGGCACGCTGCGCGAGCTGAACTTCGACGGCGTCGCCACGTCCTGCGTCTTCGCCTGGGAGGAGCGGGCCAAGGAGTCCTCGGCGTTCATGCTGGACCACATCCGCAAGGAGCTGGCCGCGTAGGGGGGTACGCCCGGTTCAGGCGGCCTTCAGCGCGAGCGGCAGGGCGCTGAGGCCGCTGAGGAAGTTGGAGTAGACGGGCTTGGCCGGGCCCGTCTGTTCCATCCGCGCCACCAGGTTCCGCAGCCCGGCCAGTACGGCCCCGATCTCCGCCCGGGCCAGATGGGCGCCGAGGCAGAAGTGGGGGCCGTGGGCGAAGGTGACGTGCTTGTTCGGGGTGCGGTCCAGGCGCAACTCGGCGGGTCTGTCGAAGACTTGCTCGTCGTGGTTGGCGGAGGCGTTCCACACGGTGACGATCTCCCCTGCCCCGACGGGCCGGCCGCCGACCTCACTGTCGGCGGTCGCGGTGCGTCCGGAGTGCAGGGCGGGGGTCGTCCAGCGCAGGATCTCCTCGACGGCGGTGTCGATACCGGCGTCGCCGCCCTTGAGTGCCTGCCACTGGTCGGGATGGTCCAGCAGGGCGAGGGCGGCGCCGACCATGGACAGCCGGGCCGTCTCGTCGCCGCCCAGGATCAGGCTGTAGCAGTTGAGCATGATCTCGTCGTCGTCCAGCGGCAGCCCTCCCACCTGGCTCCCCGCCAGCAGGGCGATGACGTCCGAGTGGCCGCTGTCGCGCCGGTCGCGGGCGAGGTCCGCGAAGTAGAGCAGGATCTCGTTCCTGGCGATCCACGCGTCCGCCGCCGTACCGTCCGCCTCGTGCGAGCCCAGCGCGGAGGACGTCAGGCTCAGCACATGGGCCCGGTCGCGGTCGGGCACGCCCAGCAGGTCGCAGATGGCGCCGAGCGGTATCCGGGCCGCCACGTCGGCGGCGAAGTCGCAGCGGCCCTTGTCCAGCGCGTCCCGCAGCAGCCGGTCCACCGTGCGCCGCACGCTCGCCACGATCGGCTCCAGCGCCCGCGGCGAGAACGCCGACATCAGCACGCGGCGCAGCCCCGTGTGTCTCTTTCCGTCGGTGACGGCGAGCATCCGCCCGGCCGCGGTGTCGCCACCGGCGAGCAGCGTCTGAAGCACGTTGCCGCCCTCGGAGGTGAAGCGTGCGCTGTCCCTGTACGCGGAGGTGACGTCGGCGTGCCGGGTCACCACCCAGAAGCCGGGGGCCGAGTCGGTTGCCCGGTTCCAGTGGACCGGCCGATGCTCCCTCAGATGGCGCCATACGGCGGACAGGTCGCCCTCGGCGTGCAGCCGCGGATCGGCCAGGTTCAGCGTGTCGAGCTCTTCCGGCGCGATCGCCCGCCGTGTGGTCATCGCGTGCCCTCCCGTGTTCCGCGACCGGTGTGCCTGCGCCCCTCAACGTAGTCCGGCGGGAGTGGCCGGCCGGCTCACCCGCCGCGCCGCTCCGGCCTGCGCTGTGCCAGCCACAGGGCGACGGCCTGCGAGATCGGCTGCCCGGTCGCCAGCTCGACGAAGCCGAACTGGCCGCCCTGGTTGCACTCCAGGAACCACCAGATGCCGTCCTCGTCCTCGGCGAAGTCGAAGGCGGCGTACGCCAGTCCGGCGAGGGTGACGTACTCGTGCACCGACTTTCCGATGCGCTCGGGGACCGCAACCGGCTCCCAGGCGTGCTCGGTGTCGCCGTAGCGGCCGTCGACCTGTCCGGGCTCGGCGGTCTTGCGCGCGGCGAACAGGCGGGGGCCGACGCAGGTCAGGCGGATGTCGGCCCGCTTGGGGACGTACCGCTGGAGCAGCGCGGGCCCGGCCGCGACGGCGGAGAAGTCCGTGTCGGGGCCGATGAGCGTGGTGGGCAGGGCCATTGCCGGCCCGTCGCCGCGCGGGGGGCCGGAGACGGACTTCACCACGACCTCCCGGTGCTCCTCGGCGAACTCCCGGGCCAGCCGGGGTGCCGTGGTGAAGACCGTCGGTGGCACGGCGAAGCCGCTGAGGTGGGCGACCCGCAACTGCCAGGGCTTCAGCCGGGCCTGGTCGGCGTTGCGCGGATGGTTCATCCACCGTGCTGCGGCGGAGTGGAGCATCCCGTACAGCGCCTGCCGGGTCTCGGCGGTCAGCCACGGTGAGGGCTCGGCCGCGTGCGCGGCCGGTTCGCCCGGCCTGCGCACCCAGATGGAGCGCAGGCCTCCCATGCTGAGCACATGTCCGTTGACCGACAGATGGCCGTCGAAGTCACCGTGGGCGTAGTCGGCGGACAGCACGGCCTTGCCCGGCAGGTCGGCGGGGTCCAGTCGCAGCACGGGCGTGCCCGTCCCGTGCAGTCTGGCCACCACCATGTCGGCGGTCACGTCCTCTTCGGACGTGAGGATGAGCACTGTCATGCGCGGCCCGGTCCGTCAGTCGTCGAAGTGGGTCGCGGACCCCGCGGTCGACGTCGTCGTGCCGACCGCGAGCAGGAGTTCGGGGTCACTGACGGCGGGGCGGCCGTCGGGCAGCACGTTCAGCTGACGGGCCGGGTCGAACTGATACGGCGTCACCGCGATCGGAAGCCCTCTCTCAGACGCGTAGTTGAGGGTGAACGGTCGCACTCGGAACCTCCACGGACGTTGTCTGCATTACCGTCCCTTACGTACTTGTTGCGTAAGGAATTCATCACTTTCCGCCACATCGGGGTGAAGGTCGTCACACCAGCAGCACCAGTTGTGCGCACCTTCCCCACGAGTCACACATCGGATGGGGCGTCAGAACTGTCACCGTGGGCACGGCGCGGCCCGAACCCCTCAGGGTGTCGGCATCCCGCCACCCTGGAGCCGCTCCAGGTCGGAGGGGCGGACCTGGATCACCAGCAGGGCGATCACCGCGGCGATCACTGTGAAGATCGCCGCCATGATGAACGCGGCGGAGACACCCGCGGTCAGAACCTCGTCGGCATACGGCGGCGGAAGCTGCCCCGTGCGCTCGAAGCGCAGCCTCTCCAGCGGGGTGGCCTGGGACAGGAAGGCCGGGATCTGTCTGTCTGCCTCGTTCCCGCTGGCCGTGCCGAACATCGTGACCAGGATGGACAGCCCGAGGGAGCCGCCCACCTGCTGGGTGGCGTTGAGCAGTCCCGAGGCGGCTCCGGTCTCCTGGGTGGCCACGTTGGACAGTGCCATCAGGGTCAGGGACACGAACTCCATGCCCATGCCGAGGCCGAAGACCAGGATGGGGCCGAGGATGCTGCCCGCGTAGGTGGAGTGGACGTCGGTCAGGGTCAGCCAGGCCAGACCCGCGGCGGCCAGGATCCCGCCCGTCACCATGAACGGCTTGGGCCCGTACTTCGGCAGCAGCTGGGAGGCGAGCCCCGCGCCCACCGCGATGACGGCGCTCACCGGCAGGAAGGCCAGTCCGGCCTGCAGCGGGCTGAAGTCCAGCACGTTCTGCACGAAGAGGGTGAGGAAGAAGAACATGCCGAAGATCGCCGCGGCCAGGCTCAGCATCATGCCGTACGTGCCCGCCCGGTTGCGGTCCGCGAACATGTGCAGCGGTGTGATCGGCTGTCTGGAGTGCCGCTCGACCAGGACGAACAGCAGCAGGACCACGACGGCCGCCCCGAACGCGGCCAGGGTGAGGGCGTCCCGCCAGCCGTCCTGCGCGGCCCGGATGAACCCGTACACCAGCAGCACCATGCCGACGGTGGAGGTCAGCGCGCCCGCCAGGTCGAAGTGCCCGGGGTGGCGCTCGGACTCCCGGATCCAGCGCGGGGTGGCGAGCGCGATGAGCAGTCCGATGGGCACGTTGACGAACAGCACCCAGCGCCAGTTGAGCCACTCGACCAGCATGCCGCCCGCCAGCAGCCCGATCGCGCCGCCGCCCGCCGAGACCGCGGCGAAGACCCCGAACGCCCGGTTGCGTTCGGGACCTTCACGGAAGGTCGTGCTGATCAGGGCGAGGGAGGTCGGGGAGGCGATGGCGCCACCGACGCCCTGCAGGGCGCGGGCGGCGAGGAGTTGCCAGGAGTTCTGGGACATTCCGCCGAGCAGCGAGGCGAGCACGAAGAGCAGCACGCCGAAGATGAACACGCGCCGTCTGCCGAGGATGTCGCCCATTCTGCCGCCGAGCAGCAGCAGTCCGCCGAAGGTGAGCGTGTAGGCGTTGACCACCCAGGACAGGCTCGTCGTGGAGAAGTCCAGCGAGCGCTGGATGTGCGGCAGGGCGATGTTCACGATGGTGATGTCGAGCACCACCATCAACTGACAGGACGCGATGACCAGCAGCGCCATACCGCTGCCCCGGCCCTCGCCCCGCTCCGTGTCCTGCGGGGTGGCCCGTGCTTCGGGTGCCGGCTCCGGGTTGCTCATGGCGGTGCGCCGTGGGCGGGTGTTCGGTGGCTGGGTCCCGCCACCATTCGACCGTACGCCGGTGCCGTACGGCCCTCCAGTCGATCACGGGGCCGACCGCGCCGCCCGGTGCGTACCGCCCGGGATCAACGACCGCTGCGGATCAGGCCCGTCAGATAGCGCCACAGGGACGAGCGCTGCCGGGCGGCCTGGTCCGGCAGCACCGGCTCGGGGCTGCCGGGCTCCGACTCCGGCGCCGACCGCGGTACCGGCGCGTGTCCGGGCGTCGCGGGCCGCTCGGTCACCGGGGCGAGTTCGTACCGCACGGGCAGCGAGCGCAGGCCGCGCATGAACGGCGAGGAGCGCCAGGGCAGTTGGTCGGCCGGCAGGGCCAGTTCCAGATCGGAGAACCGCTCGAAGAGCCGGCCCACGCCGACCGCCGCGACCGTGGAGGCCAGCTCGCGGGCCGGGCACTGGCGGTGGCCCGCGCCCCAGGACAGATGGGCCCGGGTGCTGATCGTGCTGCCGGGTGCGACGTGGTCGGCGAAGAGCGGGTCGGCGTGCGCGGCGGCGGAGGAGACCCACACCGGGTCGCCGGCGCGGATCGTGTAGGCGCCGAGCGGGGTGTCCTTGGCGGCGAACCGCGGCACGAAGTTCACCAGCGGCGGCTTGCGCATGACGACGCGGTTCATGGTCTCCCGGATCATTCCGGCGGAGAGGCTGGCGCGTACGCCGTCGCCGTCGCCGGAGATGACCTCGACCACGGTGTTGGACATCAGGATGCCGACGTGGTCGGAGGTCATGCCGAGCAGCATGAACAGCTCACGGGCCAGTTCGTCGAGCGAGAGAGAGGGGTGGGCGGCCAGCAGGTGGGAGGGGAAGTCGTCGCCCGGCTCCTTCAGCTTCACGGCCGCGAGTTCCGCGAGCGTCGCCAGCAGCCGCTGAAGGGCGGGCTCGGCGTCCGGGCCCGCGTCCAGCACCCGCCACATGTCCATCAGGGCGTCGTCGCCCTGTGATCCGGGAAAGCCCAGGAGGTGGCTGGCCACCATCAGCGGCAGCGGCCGGGAGAACTGCGCGGACAGGTCGGCGACGCCGGTGCCGCCGCCCTGTCCGACCAGGGTGATCAGTTCGTCGGCGTAGGCGGTGACGGCCGCCTTCAGCCGCTTCGCCTGGGGGTGGCCGGGGTCCTGGAACGGCTTGAGCGCGGCGTCCCAGGCCGTGCGCAGCGAGGCGTATCCGGGGCCGCCCTGGATCAGGATGTGGTTGACCTCCAGGCTGGGTCCGAGCGGCCAGTCGGCGGGGACCTCGCCGTCGGTGCGGGCCCGCCAGTTCTCCAGCCCCTTCGGCCAGCCCGCGTCGTCCTGGAGCACCTGCAGGGCCTCGCGGTAGCCGAGGACCAGCCAGGCGGGAACGCCCAGCAGGTCGACCGGGGCGACGGGGCCGTGCCGCTGCCTGAGCCGCTCGTACACGAGGGAGGGGCGTGTCTCGTAGTCGCGGGTCAGCAGTGGTTCGGGCGTCATCTCCTCCAGACGGGTGCCGTCGACGCCCACGGATCCGCCCTCGCCCACCTGGGATTCCATCGTCCTGCCGCCCTCCGACACTCCCCGCACCGGCGCGCTACCAGTCAGTAGCCGAACAACCCTGGGGACCTTACCCCAGGCGGTGCCTCCGGGTGAACGACGGGGACGACGGACATCAGCCGGGCGCCGGCGGGATGTTCTGGTTGGCGTGGAAGAAGTTGTCGGGGTCGTAGGTGTGCTTGGTCGCGGCCAGCCGGTCGTAGTGGCCGCGGTAGGTGCCGTGGACGCGGTCGGTGCTCTCTCCCTCGCCGATGAAGTTGATGTAGGCGCCGCCCATGGAGTGCGGATGCAGCTCGCTCCAGTAGCCCACGCACCACTCCCGGATCGTCTCGGCGTTGGCCGGGTCCGGGTCGATCCCGGCGACCACCCCGGACCAGACGGCGTCCCGGTACGCCCAGGCCGTGTCATCGGCAGCGACCTGGTGGGCCGCGCCGTCCACGGGATACAGGTGCATCGTCGACAGCTCGGTGGGGATGTTCTCGCCGTATTTGTGGTGCACGTCGATCGCGGCGTCGGAGATCGTGTCGAAGAAGTCACCGCGCCAGTACCACTGCAGTCCCTTCGGGATCAGCGCGTCGAACATCGCCTGCAGGCCGGGGTAGGGCATGGGCGTGGTGAAGTGGAAGGCGGACGGCGCCGGTTCGTTCACCGGGGCCAGTGCCTGCTCCAGCCGGTCGCCCTCCAGGTCGCCGGTGTAGCACCAGACGACGCCGCACATCTTCTGCCCGTGGATCGGCTCGGGGAACGGCTCTCCGGGCGGTATGACGAGCACGGCGAAGAAGCCGTTGAGGTCGCGCGGCGCGGCCGGCAGGAACTCCCGGTACCAGCGCAGCACTTCCGGCGTGTGGTCGACCGGCCACACCGTCACCGCGACCCCGACCGTGTCCGCCGGGTGCAGCCGGAAGGTGAAGGACGTGACGACGCCGAAGTTCCCGCCGCCGCCGCGCAGCGCCCAGAACAGGTCGGGATGCTCGTCCTCGGAGGCGGTGACGAAGGTTCCATCGGCGAGGACCACGTCCGCCGAGAGCAGGCTGTCGACGGTCAGGCCGTACTTGCGGGTCAGGTGGCCGTGGCCGCCGCCGAGGGTCAGGCCGCCCACCCCCGTGGTCGACATGATGCCGGCCGGCACGCCCAGTCCGAAGGTGTGGGTGGCGTGGTCCAGGTCGCCCAGTTGGGCGCCGCCGGACACCTGCGCGGTCATCGCACCCGGGTCCACGCGTACGCCGCGCATGGTCGACAGGTCGAGGACGAGCGCGTCATCGACCAGGCACAGGCCCGGCCCGCTGTGGCCGCCGCCGCGCACCGCCAGCTCCACTGCGTTGTCCCGGGCGAAGGAGATCGCGGTCCGTACGTCCGCGGCGTCCACGCACTGGGCGAAGGCCGCGGGGCGCCGGTCGATCATGGCGTTGTAGATGGCGCGGGTCTCGTCGTAACCCGGGTCCTGCGCGGTGATGACGGGTCCCCGCATCCCCTCGCGCAGGCCCTGTAGTGCTGCTGCGTTGATGCCGCCCATGGCCGGCTCCCTCCGTGTGAGGACGGTGAGCCGCGGACGGATGGCGGCGCCTGACGTCCGGGCGGGCTGCGGGGCGTGGTGCGCGGATCCGTTCGCACCTCGTGTCCACGTGTCTATGTGTCTACGTGTCCATGTATCGATGTCGACAGGGCACAGCGTCCCCGCCATCTCCCCAGTCTTCACCCCTCCCCCGGCGCCCGCATCTCGGCCGGTGTCAGACCAACTCCTCGGCGGACCTCGCCCCCTGCTCGCGCAGCCACCCGACCAGCGTCTCGTGGCCCTCGCGGTGGGCGGCGTCCAGCGCGGTCAGCCGGTCGTAGCCGATCCAGTTGATGTCACCGCCCCGTCGCAGCAGGTAGTCGGCCATGTCGCGCTGCCCGCCGTGGCAGGCGCACCACAGGGCGGCGGTGATGTCCTCGGCTCCGGGCCGGTCGGAGTCGGAGGCGAAGCAGGCGGCGACGCGGTCGGCCTCGCCGAGGGCGGCGGCCTGCCACAGGGTGGTGCGGGCGCCGCGCTCCACCAGGCGCCGCGCGCACCTCCACTGCCCGAAGGCCACCGCGTCCGCCAGGGGCGTGCCGTCGCCGATCACCGCGCCGTCGGCCTCGATGTCGGCGCCCAGGTCGAGCAGGGTGTCCAGGACGGGCACGTCGTCGCAGCTCGCCGCCCAGTGCAGCGGGGTCTCGCGGTGCGCGCCGGTGAACCGGGCGTTCACCTCCGCGCCGGCCGCGACCAGCGCGGCCACCGTTCGAGGGCCGGCGGGCAGGTGGCCGGGCCAGTCGGTGGCGATGTGCAGCAGGGTCCGTGTGGTCTTCATGTTGCCCACGCGCGCGGTGGCCAGCCCCGGATGCGCGGTGAGCAGGTCCTGCAGCGCCGCCACGTTGCCGGTGCGGATCGCCTCCTCGGTGGCGCGGGCCAGCGGCGCGGTCGTTTCGATCAGCATCGAGTCACCTCCCAGATCTCCACCTGGATAACACGGCCCACTGACAACGCCCCGTCCCGCCGGAAGCGGCGCCCCGCGGAACGGCGGCCGCGCAGGGGCGAGCCGTCACTCCCGCTCGTAGTGGCTCGGCCTGCCGTCGCGGTGGACCAGCCGGCCCAGGCGTCGCGCCCTGGCGTGGGGCATCAGGGTCCAGCGGCCGTCGGTCTCGCGCAGGGCGACGGAGTGCCATGGCGTGGTCCACACGTCGGGGGCGTCGAGCAGCCGGATGCCGAACTTGGCGGCGCCCACCGGCTGGGGGTGGATCGACAGACGTACCGCGCGCGGGTGGTGATCGGCGATGAGCCGGCCCCAGGCGCGGCTGCGCTGGATGACGCCGTACGCCCGTCTGCGGCACTCGCGTTGGAGGGCGGAGCGGGTGCCGGGAAACTCGGCGGTGTCCTCGACGAGGAAGCGCGTGATGCCCCGGTACAGGGCGAGGGTGGGCGCGTCGGTGCGGACCTCGGCGCGCAGGGCGTCCAGGGTGGGGGCGTAGTGGTCGTGGACGTGGGCGCGTTTGCGGTCGTGCGGGAGGTCGCCGAGGACGTCGCGCAGGTCGAACACGGTCAGGCGGCGCAGGCCCGACTCCCTGATCTGGGCGCGCAGTTCGTCGGCGTAGGCGTCGATGCGCTCGTCGGGGACGCGGATCAGATCGCCGAAGACATGGCCGTCGGAGCAGATGACGACCTGGGCGCCGGGCGGGTGGATCTTCTCGATCTCGGCGCACAGGGTGTCGAGGAAGGTGAGGGAGAGACGTTCGCCCATGTCGGGGAGGTGGCCGAGGGTCTTGGCCGGGTTGGGTGACTTGCAGGGGAAGCCGGGAAGGGTGAGGACGACGGGGGCGGCCTCGCGGACGAAGTCGTCGATCCGGCGCAGTTGATGGGGGAACGCGTCGGCCGTGGCGTGGGCCTGGTCGGTCGTGCGGTGGTGCGGCAGGAGCAGGTTCAGGATCTGTGCGCCGGTGCTCTGGGGAAGGGTGCCCGGTGCGGTCGTCAGAAGCATGTCGTTCCTCCAGTGGGCGTGCGAGCATGGGGATTCGGCGCCTCACAGCCGTCGGTCGTAGCCGACCGGCAGGCGGTTGGTGCCGCGGCCCAGGACGGCCGGGATCCACTCGATGTCCTCGTCGCTGATGGCGAGGTGGAGTCCGGGCAGGCGGGCGAGCAGGGTGCCGAGGGCGATCCGGAGTTCGGCACGGGCGAGAGCGGCGCCCGGGCAGAAGTGGATGCCATGGCCGAAGGCCAGGTGAGGATTCGGCGATCGCTCGAAGTCGAGGGCGTCGGGGTCGGGGAAGCGGGCCGGGTCGCGGTTGGCCGCGCACAGGGAGACGATCACGGAGTCGCCGGCCGGGACCTCGGTGCCGTACAGGTCGCTGTCCCGGTCGAAGAAGCGCCAGGTGGTCAGTTCGAAGGCGCTGTCATGGCGGAGCAGTTCCTCGACCGCGCGCGGCAGCAGGTCCGGGTTGCCCCGCAGCCGGGCGAGTTGGCCGGGATGGCGGAAGAGCGCCATCAGGGCGGTGGTGATCTGGTTGGTGACCGGTTCCTGGCCTGCGACGAGGAACTGGAAGATCATCGAGTCCAGTTCCGCCTGGGAGAGTTCGCCCCGGTCACGGGCCGAGACGAGCCGGCCGAGCAGGTCGTCGCCCCCGAGTTCGCGCTTGTGGGCGACGACCTCGGCGATATAGCTCTGCAGACCGTGCAGCCGGGCCTCGTATCGCGCCCGCCCCGGGTCCGTCGGCCCGACCGGCTGGACGACCTTGCCCCAGTCGCGGTCGAAGCGCACGGCCAACTCCCCCGGCAGCCCGATGACTTCGGCGAGGACCTGGAAGGGAAATCGGGCGGCGAAGCCGCTGACGAGGTCGGCGGGACCGGTGTCCGGGAGCGTGTCGACCAGGGCGTCAGCCAGCTCCTGCAAGCGCGGCTCCAGTCGCTCGACGCGGCGCGGGGTGAAGGCGTCCGTCACGAAGCGCCGCATACGGGTGTGGACCGGCGGGTCCTGGTGGAGGAGGTGGGCCTGGAGCTGGGAGTGCTGCGGTTCGGGCATGATCGAGGCGCGGGCTCGCCACCGCGCGTTGCCCCGGTCGTGGTTCTTGCCGAGGCGGTCGTCGTTGAGGGCGGCGTGGGCGGCCTCGTATCCGGTGACCAGCCAGGCCTGGACACCGCTGGGGAAGAGGACCCGGTGGACCGGGCCGGCCTCGCGCATCCGCTCGTACAGCGGATAGGGATCGGCCTTGTACGGACAGCCCATCAGCGGCACGGGGTCGGGCAGCGGCTCGGGGTCCACGGTCGGCAGGGGCTTCCGGGTGGTCATGTGCGGGCTCCTAGAGGGCGAGTTCGGGCCGGTGGTGGTCCAGCCACAGGGCGAGGTCGACGACGCGCTCGAGGCGGAGCCGGTGGCCCCACTCCAACTGCTCCGGCGGGGTGTCGAGGACGGGCTTGATGCGGGACACGTCCGCCAGGGAGCGGACCCGGTCGTCGGCCAGCGCGTCGCGGGCCAGGTCCCGCAGGCCGCGGTTGTAGTCGGGGTGGTGGGTGGCCGGGTAGTGGTTCTTGGGGCGGTGCAGCACAGAGTCGGGCGCCAGGCCCGCTCCGGCGGCACGCAGCAGGCTCTTCTCCCGGCCGTCGAAGCTCTTCAGCGCCCAGGGCACATCGAAGGCGTACTGCACGAGCCGGTGGTCGCAGTACGGCACACGGACCTCCAGGCCCTGGGCCATGCTCAACCGGTCCTTGCGGTGCAGGAGTTGGCGCAGCCAGCGGGTGAGGGACAAATGCTGCATCTCGCGCTGCCGGTGCTCGGCTGGGCTCTCGCCGTCGAGGTGGGGTACGGCGGCGAGGGCGGTGCGGTAGGTGTCGTCGCGGAACTCGCCGATGCGCAGGTCGAGTTCGGGGTTGAGCGGCATGGCGGCCTCGTCTCCGGTGACCAGCAGCCAGGGGAAGGTGCCGGCGGCCGGCGCCTCCGGGTGGTGGAACCAGGGGTAGCCGCCGAAGACCTCGTCCGCCGCCTCGCCGGACACGGCGACGGTCGAGTGCCGCCGTATCTGTCCGAACAGCAGATACAGCGAGGTGTCCATGTCGCCGACGCCGATCGGCGAGTCGCGGGCCACGACGACGGCCTCGCGGTGCTCGGGGTCGAGCAGGGCGAGTGGGTCCAGTACGACCGTGCTGTGGTCGGTGCCGATGAACGCGCCCGCCTCGACTGCGTACGGGGTGTCGTGGCCGGTGCGCAGGATGTCGCCGGTGAAGTGCTCGGCCTGGTCGCTGTAGTCGACGGCGTAAGAGCGGATGCGGGCGTCCGGGCCCTCGCGCAGCCGGAGTTCGTCGGCGAGCAGGGCGGTCAGGACGGTGGAGTCGAGGCCGCCGGACAGCAGGCCGCACAGCGGGACGTCGGCCTCCAACTGGCCGCGGGCGGCGCCGCCGACCAGGCTGCGGATCCGCTCCACGGTGGCGTCCCGGTCGTCCTCGTGCCGGTCTGCCTCCAGCCGCCAGTAGCGGTGCTCGCGGATGCCGTCCCGGTCCAGGACGAGCAGCCCGCCCGGCTCGACCTCGCGCACGCCGGACCACACCGTCGGCCCGGTGTTGAACAGCAGGCTGTATGCCTCGCGCAGCCCGTCGGCGTCCACCCGGGGCCGTATCTCCGGGTGCCGGAAGAGCGCCTTGGGCTCGGAGGCGAAGGCCAGGCCGCCGTCCACGGCCGCCCAGAACAGCGGTTTGACGCCGAGCCGGTCGCGGACGAGGAGCAGCCGCCGCTCCCGCTCGTCCCAGACGGCGAAGGCGAACATGCCCTCCAGATGCTCGGCGAGCCCTTCGCCCCACTCGGCGTAGGCGCGCAGCACGACCTCGGTGTCGCTGCGGGTGCGGAACCGGTGTCCGCGGCCGCGCAGTTCGGCGCGCAGTGCGTGGTGGTTGTAGATCTCTCCGCTGTAGGTGAGGACGGCGGTGGGCTCGTGCGGCCGGTCGGTCATCGGCTGGGTGCCGCCTTCGAGGTCGATGACGGCGAGGCGGCGGTGGCCGATCGCGGCCCGCTCGCCGAGCCACACGCCCCCGGCGTCGGGGCCGCGCCGGGCGAGTTCGGCGGTCATGGCCTCGATGACCGGGGCCTGGGTGCGGGCGTCGCGGTGGAAGGACGCCCAGCCGGTGATTCCGCACATGGGGTGCTCCTGGATCAGGGGGAGACGGGGTGGGTGGTCTGTCCGGTCCCGGCCGGGGGCCGTCGGACGCGCAGGGAGAGCAGAGGTACGGGCGAGTGGATCAAGGGGGCGCGGGGGCGGTCGTCCAATCAGACCCGGTGGGCGTCCGACGGCCCGGCAGGGAGAAATGAGGTACGGGCGAGTGGATCAAGGGGGCGCGGGGGCGGTCGTCCGATCAGACCCGGTGGGCGTCCGACGGGCGGGCAGGGCGAGCAGGGGTACGGCGAGGGCGGCGGCCCCGGCGGCGAGGGTCAGCGCGGCCCGGGCGCCGGCGCCGGACCAGGCGGCGGTGGCCAGGGCGGGGCCGAGGGTGAAGCCGAGGCTGCGGGCGGCCTGCACCGTGGAGCCGACGGTGGCGGTCCGGTCCGCCGGGGCGGCGCCCATGATCAGGGCCTGCGTCGGGCCGCCGCCCAGGCCCATGCCGACGCCGGCCAGCGCCAGCCGCCAGGCAACGTCGGGCGGGGACCAGGCGTCGGCCGGCGGGGTCAGCAGGAGCAGGCCGGCCGTGGTGAGCGCGGCGCCGGTGACCGCGACGGGCCGTGGGCCGTACCGGTCCGCGAGCCTGCCGCCGAGCGGGCCGGCCAGCCCCATGCCGAGCGGGAAGGCCAGCACGGTCAGCCCGGTCGCGGTGGCGCTGACGCCCTCGTCGCGCTGGAGGTGCAGGGCGACGACGTAGTGCATGGCGGCGAACCCGGCCGCCGACGCGAGGACCGCGCCATGCGGCCGCACCAGTCCCGCCGACCTCAGGACGCCGGCCACCGCACGACCGCCCGGCCCGCGCAGCCACCACCACAGCGGCGGTACGGCGGCGACCGCGAGCAGAACCCACGGCGGTCGCCCGGAGCCCAGGGTCAGCGCGAGCAGCAGCATGGCCAGGCCGCCGCCCACCAGCAGCGCGTCGGCCAGGGAGCGCCGGTCGGGCACGCGCGGCGCACCGTCCCCGGGCATCGCCCTCCAGGCCAGGGCGAGGGCCGCCAGACAGAACGGGATCTTGACCAGGAAGACCCAGCGCCAGCCCAGGTGGTCCAGCAGCGGCCCGCCCACCGCCGGGCCGGTCACCGCGCCCAGTGGGCCGAGCGTGGCGGGCACGCTCATGGCCCGGCCGCGTACTTCGGGCCGCACGGCGCGGATCACCAGCACCGGCATCAGCACGAACAGCACCGCAGCGCAGGCGCCCTGCCCGATCCGGGCCGCGATCAGCCAGGCCGCCCAGGGAGCGAGCCCGGCCAGCGCCCCGCACAGCGCGAAGCCACCGGTCGCCGCGCACAGCGCGCGCCTCGCGCCCCCGCCGTCCAGCCACCGCCCGACGGGCAACAGCAGGGCGACGACCGGGAGTTGATAGCCCAGCGCCGCCCACTGCGCCGTGGCGGGCGGGACGTGCAGGCCGTCGGCGATCTCGGCCAGCGCCACATTGACGATGTTCATGTCGAGCATGGCCACGAACGACAGCGCGCCCGCCACGGCCACGAGCATCCAACGGTCCTCGACCGCCGCTATGTGACCGGGGCGCCCCGTATCCGCGCCCGGACCCTGGTTGGTCACTCTCGCGCCCTCTCGTCGTGCGGGCCGCCGACAGCGGCCTCGTCTCAGAGGTCGGGAGCGCCCGGCGCCGAGTTCCCCGGTTATCGACGGAAATATGAGGAATGCGAGGGCGTCAGAGGCTGGCCGGGGTCCGGTGGTCGAAGGCGATCAGCGGGTCGCCGGTGAGCGGATGGTCGACCACGGTCGCCCGTACGCCGAACACCTCGGCCAGCAGGGCCGGTCGCAGCACCTCCCGGGGCGGCCCGGAGGCGACCACGTGGCCGCCGTGCAGGACGTGCAGCCGGTCGCAGACGGAGGCGGCGGCGTTGAGGTCGTGCAGCGACACCAGGGTCGTGCGGCGCTGCTCGCGCAGCAGGGCGAGCAGTTCCACCTGGTGGCGGATGTCGAGGTGGTTGGTGGGCTCGTCCAGGACCAGGACGTCCGGCTGCTGGGCGAAGGCGCGGGCGAGCAGGACGCGTTGGCGTTCGCCGCCGGACAGTTCGGTGAAGCGGCGCCCGCTGTGGTGCGCCATGCCGACGTCCGCGAGGGCGCGGGCGACGACGTCCCGGTCGGCGGCGTCCTCCCCGGCGAACGCCCGCTTGTACGGGGTCCGGCCCATGGCGACGACCTCGCGGACGGTCAGCTCGAAGTCGCCGCCCCGCTCCTGCGGGAGAGCGGCGATGTGGCGGGCCGCCTGGACGGGGCTCAGCCGGCGCAGGTCGGCGCCGCAGAGCAGGACCCGGCCGGCGGTCGGCTTCAGGTGCCGGTAGACGGTGCGCAGGAGGGTGGACTTTCCGCTGCCGTTCGGACCGACGAGGCCGGTGATCTCGCCCTCGGCGGCGACCAGACGGGCGCCGGAGACGACCGTACGGCCGTCGTAGGCGACGCGCAGGTCCTCGATGTCGATTCTCAACGTCCGCTCCCCAGGCGCCGGTCCAGCAGATACAGCAGGGCCGGAGCACCGATGAGCGAGGTGACCACGCCGACCGGCAGCTCCTGTGTGTCCATCGCCGTACGGCACACGATGTCGACCACGACCAGGAGCAGCGCCCCGGACAGCGCCGAGACGGGCAGCAGCCGGCGGTGGTCGCCGCCGACGACCAGGCGGCAGGCGTGCGGCACCATCAGCGCGACGAAGGCGATGGCGCCGGAGACGGCGACGAGCACGCCGGTCAGCAGGCTGGTGAGGGTGAACAGTTCCCGGCGCAGACGGGTGGCGTCGACGCCGAGCCCGGCGGCCGTCTCGTCGCCCATGATCAGCGCGTTGAGCTGGCGGGCGCGCGCCTGGAGCCACAGCAGGGTGACGGGCACGGCGACCGCGGGTGCGGCGAGCAGCGGCCAACTCGCGCCGCTCAGACTGCCCATGAGCCAGAACAGCACACCGTGGGTCTGCTGCTCGTCGCCGGCCTGGAGGACGAGGTAGCTGGTGAAGCCGGACAGGAACTGCCCGATCGCCACCCCGGCGAGCACCAGCCGAAGCGGCGCGAATCCGCCGCGGCGCCGGGCCACCGCCCATACCAGCGCGAAGGTGGCCAGGGCGCCCGCGAAGGCCGCGCCGGACAGGCCGAGGCCCAGCGCGCCGCCGGTGCCGAGGCCGAGCACGATCGCGGCGACCGCCCCGAGGGAGGCGCCGTTGGAGATGCCCAGGAAGTAGGGGTCGGCCAGCGGGTTGCGCACCAGTGCCTGCATCGCCGTACCGACGAGACCGAGCCCGGCGCCGACGAGGGCCGCCAACAGGGCGCGGGGGACGCGGAGTTGCCAGACGATCAGGTCGTCGGTGCCGGGGCGGGGCGGCTCGCCGGACAGGCGTCGCCCGACCACTCCCCACACCTCGCCGGCCGGGATGGACGTCGAGCCCCAGGAGACGGCCGCGGTGAGGGCGGCGAGCAGTGCCGGCACCAGGACGAGGGCGACGGGCGCGGCGGGCAGGGAGCGCCGGCGCCGATCCGCCGTGTCCTGACGGCTCGCCAGGGTGTCGAGCACGGTCAGCCGACCTTGCCGGGGTGGAGCCGCTTCGCGATCGCCTGGACCGTGTCGGCGTTGGTGACGCCGGCGATGGTGGTCCGCTCGGAGCCGATGCGCAGGAGGTGGCCCTCCTCGACGGCCTTCAGGCCCTTGGTGGCGGGGTTCGACTCCAGCCACTTCTGCGCCTCGTCGAACGCCTTGTCGTTCGCGGCCTCGCTGCCCCGGTCGCGCACCCCGAGCTGGATCCAGTCCGGATCCTTGGCGATCACGTCCTCCCAGCCGACCTGCTTGAAGTCGCCGTCGCAGTCGGCGAAGACATTGCGCGCCCCGGCCTGAGTGATCACCGCGTTGGCGATCTGCCGGTTGCAGACGGCCATCGGCTGCTTGGTGCCGGCGTCGTAGTCGAAGAAGAAGTAGGTCGGCCGTTTGCTCTCGGGTGTGTCGCCGACCGCCTCGCGGACGGCGGCCACCTTCTTCCTCATCCCGTCGACGAGTTCCTTCGCCTTCGCGCTCGTGCCGGTGACCGCGCCGAGGGAGGTGATGTCGTCCTCGACGGCCGACAGGTCGGTGACCGGGCTCTTGCTCATGGCGGCGCAGGCCGTGGACTTCAGGAAGATGTGCTTGATGCCGGCCGCGCTGAACTCGTCCTCGGTCGGTGTGTCCCCCATGCCGCCGCCCATGTTCATCGCGGCGAAGGTGTCGATGTAGAGGTCGGCGCCGGAGCCGAGAAGTTTCTCCTTGGGGATGACGGTCTCGCTGAGCACCTTCACCTGCCGCGCCTGGGCGTCGAGGCCCTTTGGCAGCGTGCCCTCGCCGGGCGGGAAGCCGGTGCCGATCACCTTGTCCCCGGCACCCAGCCGCAGCAGCAGTTCCAGGCTGGAGGCGTTGCTGGTGACGATGTGCTCGGGGGCCTCGGTGAAGGTGGTCCCGGCGCCCGAGCAGTCGGTGACGGTGACCGGGTAGCCCGCGGAGTCCCCCTGGCCGGCGGCGGGGCTCGGCGTGTCGCCGTTCCCGCTGCCGCATCCTGCCGCCAGAAGGCCACCGAGCACCGCGGCCGTCGTGGCCCGCCCCACACGAGAACGCATCGAAACTCCCCTTGATCCACTGAAACGCGCGGGCGGATCTCCGCCGCCCGGTCCAGTAGTCGGGGCGAACCCGGTGTCGGTTCCCGGCGGGGGAACCGACACCGGGTTCCCGGTCAGGCGGCCACAGCGTCGGCCGCGACCTCCGTCCCGGGCTCGGCCTCCAGCAACAGTTCGACGAGGGTCGCCCGGGCGCGGGCCACGCGGGAGCGGACCGTGCCGACCGGGCAGTCGCTCATCTCGGCCGCCTCCGCGTAGGGCAGGCCCACCAGTTGGGTCAGGACGAACGCCTCACGGCGCTCGTCCGGCAACGTGTCCAGCAGGTCCAGCAGGGCGACGCCGTCGTCGAAGCCGGGCAGGCCGGTCGGCTGGGCGCGTTCCGCGAGCAGCGCCCAGTCGTCGGAGTCGCACAGCTTCGGCCGGGCGGCCGCGTACCGGTGACTGTCGATCACCGCGCGGCGCGCGATGGACAGCAGCCACGCACGCGCCGAGGAGCGGCCCTCGAACCGGTGCAGGCTGCCGAGCGCACGCAGGAACGTGTCCTGCGCCAGATCGTCGGCGGCCTGCGGATCGGCGGACAGATGTGCCACATAGCGGACGACGTCACGGTGCAGCGAGCGGACGAAACGGTCCGTCGCGTCCGGGTCGCCGCCGCCGGCGGCCAGCGCCCACGCGGTCGTCGACTCGTCGCGGGCGGGCAGGGCAGGAGTGATCACCTGGTTCCTTCTCGGTAGTCCGGACTCCGGCACGAAGGCGGGCACGACGACGTCACCGCCGGGCGCGGGGCCCGGCTGCGTGACATGTGCGAGCACGCCGCACCGGCGAGTCCGGAGAAGCAAGGGATGCGGCCGTACGACAGGTACGGCCGGGGCCCGAGGCGCCGGCGGCGCCGACGATGCGACGTCCGGGTCCGTGCGGCCTCGGGGAACCGGCTGTCTCAGACGACAGCGATCCCCGCCGGCGGCCCCCGAGAGGTGATCGTGTGGACGAGCGGCAGCAGCCGCGGCGCCCGGTCGGAGCGGGTGCGCCGCGGACGCAGTCGCGGCCGGTGCGGCGGCGTCGGCAGAGCGAGCGACAGCCGCAGCGGGGCGGCCAGCCATCCGGCGACGGCCCGCAGGATACGGAACGCGGCGCGCTCACCGTGGCCCAGCCACAGGCCACACAGCAGCGCGGCGAGGGTGTGGGCGGCGAACATGGCGAGCGATGACGTGCCGCCCATGTCGTGGCCCGTGCCCATGTGACTCACATCCATGTGGCCCACACCCATGTGGTCCACACCCATGTGGCTCATGCCCGTGTGCCCGCCGCCCATGTGGCTCATGCCCGTGTGCCCGCCGCCCATGTGGCTCATGCCCGTGTGCCCGCCGCCCATGGCGCCCATCGAAGCCATGGAGGTCGGATCCATGGAACCTCCGCCCATGAACATGGAGCCCATGGCGTGCCCGGTCGCGGCGGAGGACTGCGCGAACTCGAAGGCCGCGTGCAGCCCGCCCTGGGCGACGACCACGACGGACATGACCAGGGGGAGGCCGCGCTCCCGGCCCGCCAGGCACCAGCCCACGGCGCCCGTGACGAGGGCACCGGCGGCCAGCGTCCACCACGGGACGGTCACACCCGACATCAGGACGTGGCCGAGGGCAGCGAGCAGCACACAGACGGACGCGAACACCGCGGCCCGTATTGTGCGCACACACCACCCAGCAGTCATGACGGCCCTCATCCTCGCATCCTGGGCCCACTCGTCACGGGTGGGTACGCAGCACACCCCCGTCCCGCACTCAAGCCCAGCAGAGTGATACAAGACACATCAGCGGGAGGGGCGGATCACCTTCGCCTGCACCTCGATCCGCCCAGCCCGCTCGAAGTGCAGGGTGAACGGCACATACGTGCCCGTCTGCCACTCCGGTTCGGCCCGCAGCGTCACGTCGAGCCCGAACGGGGACATGATGAGACCGCCTCCGGCCGGGACGCGGGCCGAGTCCACGGTCTGCGCGTACGCCGCCCTGCCGCTCGTCATGCGGTGACGGCTGAGCGTCATGGCGCCACCGACTGCGGACGACGTCACCTTCAGCAGCCGGTCGTCGGCGCCCCCGGTGTTGGTGATCCGGAAGAACGCGGCGGTGTCCCGGACGTCGCCGTACGGCAGGAAGACCCGCCCGTCGGTGACGGCGACCCGCGCCGGGCTGCCCGCGCTGCCCGAGCCCACCCAGGTGGTCAGGCCGCCCAGGGCGACGGCGCACGCGGCGATCGGGGCGAGCGCCGCGAGCAGACCCTCGGTGATCCGGCGGCGGGTCGGGCGCCAGTCCCCGGGACCGGCCGTTCGCTCGCCCGCGGAGTCGGTCGCTGGTTCGGCCGTACGGAGGCTCATCGGGTACCACCTCCGGCGGCGACGGTCTCCCGGCCCGGGCGGGCGGCATGGTGACGGCTGTGCGCCGGCGCCGGCTGCCAGGCCCGCAGCCGCAGGCTGTTGCCCACCACGAGCAGTGAGCTGAGCGACATGGCCACCGCGGCCACCATGGGGTTGAGCAGGCCGACCATGGCGAGGGGCACGGTGACCGCGTTGTAGCCGAAGGCCCACAGCAGGTTGGCGCGGATCGTGCCCAGGGTGCGCCGGGCGAGCCGTACGGCGTCCCCGAGCGCCTCGATGTCGCCGCGCACCAGGGTCACGTCGGCGGCGCCGATCGCCACGTCCGTGCCTGTGCCCATGGCGATGCCGAGGTCGGCGCCGGCCAGCGCCGCCGCGTCGTTGACGCCGTCCCCGACGACGGCAACCCGGAGGCCCTGTCCCCTCAGCTCCCGTACGAGGCCGGCCTTGTCCTCGGGGGTGTGGCGGGCGCGCACCTCGTCGATGCCGAGCGCGGACGCGACCGCCCGGGCCGGTGCCTCCCGGTCGCCGGTGGCGAGCACCGGGTGCACACCGAGTCGGCGCAGCCGGTGCACGGCCCGGAAGCTGCCGGGGCGTACGACGTCCCCGAGTTCGATCAGCGCCTCGGTCACCCCGTCGACGCGGACGAGGACGGGCGTGTGCGCGGCCGCCTCGGCCGCCGGGAGCGCGTCCGCGAGGGCCGTGGGCAGTTCGTCGTCCGGCGCGAGGACTTCGACCATCCGGCCCTCGACCCGGCCGCGGACACCCCGGCCCGCCTCGGCCCGGAAGTCGCGCACCTCGGGCAACGGCCCCTGCGAGGGCAGGGCCCTGCGGGCGTACGCGACGATCGCGCGGCCCAGCGGGTGTTCCGAGCCCTGTTCCACGGCTCCGGCCAGCCGCAGCACGGCCTCCGTGCCGAGCCCGTCGGGCACGGCCGTGACGCGGGCGACGCTCATGTGCCCCGAGGTGAGGGTGCCGGTCTTGTCGAGGACGACGGTGTCGATGTGCTGGAGCCCCTCCAGGGCCTGCGGGCCCCGGATGAGGACGCCGAGTTGGGCGCCGCGTCCGGTGGCGGCCATCAGCGCGGTCGGGGTGGCCAGGCCCAGCGCGCAGGGGCAGGCCACGACCAGGACGGCCACGCACGCGGTGATCGCCGCCTGCGGATCGGCCCCCGCCCCGAGCCAGAACCCGAGCACGGTGACGGCCAGCGCCAGCACCACGGGCACGAACACCCCGGCCACGGCGTCGGCCAGCCGCTGCGCCCGCGCCTTCCCGGCCTGGGCCTCCGTCACCAGCCGGGTGATCCGCGCCAGTTGGGTGTCCGCGCCGACGGCGGTGGCCCGCACGAGCAGCAGCCCGCCGGCGTTGACGGCGCCGCCCACCACCGCCGAGCCGGGCCCGACCTCGACCGGCTCGCTCTCCCCGGTCACCAGCGACAGGTCCACGGCGGAGTTGCCCTCCACCACCTCACCGTCGGTGGCGACCCGCTCGCCGGGCCGGACAAGGAAGATCCGCCCGACGGTCAACTCCTCGATGGGCACGAGGAGTTCGGTGCCGTCGCCCTGTCGCACCGACACTTCCTTCGCGGCCAGCCGGGCGAGGGAGCGCAGCGCCGCCCCGGTGCCGGACCGCGCCCGCGCCTCCAGGAACCGGCCGGCCAGCACGAAGAGCGGCACGCCGACGGCCGCTTCGAGGTAGACGTGCGCGACGGCGTCCGAGGCGGAGGGCAGCAGGCTGAACGGCATCCGCATCCCGGGCGCGCCCGCGCCGCCGAGGAACAGGGCGTACGCCGACCAGGAGAAGGACGCCGCGACCCCGAGCGAGACCAGCGTGTCCATGGTCGCCGTCGAGTGCCGCAGCCCGCGCAGCGCCCGTACGTGGAACGGCCAGGCGCTCCACACGGCGACCGGCGCGGCCAGCGCGAAGCACAGCCACTGCCAGTTGCGGAACTGCCAGGCGGGCACCATGGACAGCACGAGCACCGGTGCCGCGAGCAGGGCGGTGACCAGCAGCCGGTCCCGCTCCCGCCGGGTGGCCTCGGACTTCTCCCCGCCCCTGTCGCCCCCTTCGTCCCGGGGTTCGGCCGCCTTCGGCGGTTCGGGCAAGGCGGCCGTGTATCCGGCCTGTTCCACGGTCGCCACGAGTTCCTCGGGGCTCACGTCCGGCGGATGGCTGACCCGGGCGCGTCCGGTGGCCAGGTTGACCGTGGCGGTCACGCCCGCCAGCTTGGCGAGCTTCTTCTCCACCCGCCGTACGCAGGCCGCGCAGGTCATTCCGCCGACGGTCAGGTCGGTCGTGGTGGTGAGCGCGGGTGCCGGTTCCGTGGCCATCAGTGGCCGCTCCCGTGCCGCATGTCCATGCCCCCCGTGTCTCCCATGTCTTCGATGTCGGTGCCGCCGCTCGTCCCGGAGCGGTGCATGCCGGGCGCGACGGGCCCGGCGGCGGCTCCAACGGCGTACGACACCGCGAAGATCAGGGCGAGCAGCAGCAGAAACCCGCACAGGGCGGGCGGGGGCGCGAGCGCGCGCAGCACCGTGCCCGCCCCGCGAGCGGACTGCTGGGGTTCTTTCATCACCGGCCTCCTGACGTGCGTACCGCTACAGGAGTCGGGTCGGCGGGGCGGGGAGTTCCCGGACCTCGCGGGCCGCCCCGGTCAGCGCGCGGGCCCGGTGTCGTACCGGTGGCGCAGGCAGGAGGCGACGACCACGAACGGCCACAGGGACTGGATGGAGGTCACCAGGCGTTCGGCGGCGCCGGCGGCACCGTCGTTGTGCATCTCGATCACGAACCAGGCGGCGCTGACCACCATCAGCACGGTCGCCGCGGCGGAGGGCACGAGCCGCAGCCCCCAGGGTGCGGCGCCGCGGCGATCGGCGGCCAGGACCGGCCACAGGGCGAGGAACGCGAAGCCGACGGCGGCGACCGCACCGTGCCGCAGAGACCCTCCGCTGCTCGGCGGCGGGAGCAGGGCCACCACGAACGCCGCCACTCCCCCGGCGCCCAGCGCCACCCGTCCAGGCAGCGCGGCCGCGCGCAGCCCCAGGGCGGTGAGCAGATGGCAGATGCCCAGGGCGGCCAGCGCCGAGCTCATCACCCAGAATCCGGCGGCGCCGTACGCTGCCAGGACGCTGATCGTCTGCGTGGCGGGGTCGTAGGCGGGACCCTCCAGCCGCGCCGCGATCGTCCAGCCGCAGATCAGCACGACCGGCGCGCATCCCGACGAGAGCAGAGCCCATCTAGGAACGAGTGGCATCGAACAACCGTAAAGTGCACCAATCGACTCACTCGTCAGCTACCCGCAGACGCGGCGCGCCGGAGTCGAACAGGACTGCGACGGTCGTACGGATCGAGTGCAAACGCCAGGCCACGCCACCCCTTCCGGAGCATAGAAATATCCACCAGCATGAGGGGCCCTGAACGGCGGGGAGAGCTGAGAGTGCTGGGGGTGGGACATGCAGCGCGCCATGGGGAAGCAGGCCGTCGAGTGGCTCGCGGCGGCGGCGACTGATCCTCGGTCGTGCAAGCGGCGGTGGGACCGGGGCGAGGACGCGGTGCTGCTGGAGGCGGGGCGGCTGTGGGATGTGCTCAGCGTCCCGGAGTACCTCGGCCTGGGCGCCCTGGATCTGCTCAGACGCGCGCGACGGCGGGCGTGCGGACCCGTCCTGATGAACTGCGGGGCACGCCGCGTCGGCTTCTTCATCGCGCCCGCTGAGGCCACCGAGTGGCCCGGGCCCGGGGTCCGCCATGTCGGCAGGGGGTCGTGGGTCGCGGTGCCGCCGCCCTACCAGTTGGGCGGCTGGCGCCTGGAGTGGCTGCTGCCGCCCGACGGGACCGGTGCCCTGTACGACCCCGACGCCGTCCGGCTGGCGCTGCGCAAGGCGGGTGGCGCTCGTTCCGCGCCGGTACGCGTCAGTCGGCCTTGAGAGGGCCGGCGACGCCGACGCGTCCGCCGCAGGCGCTCCCCTCCCACACGAACACCGGACCGGGCAGGCCCCGGGGGACGAGGATCGCCGGTACGTGCCCGGGCTCGTCGGCGTGCCGCTCACCCGCCGGGTCGGCGTCGGCGTCGGCAGTGCGGGCCAGGCCCGCGCACGGGCCGACCGCCCAGGAGGTGATGGCGGGCGGGCGGCTGTCGGCGGCCGTGACGTGGTCCCAGGCCGTGTCGCGGCGGCCCGGAACGGCACGCCCTTGGGCGCGCCACTCCGCGACCAGTTCCGCGTAGATCGACGGCCGGCCCCGGATGCCGGTGACCGGTACGACGTACGACACGGGTGCGGCATCGCCTCCCAGGGCGCGCCGCGCCGGATCAGTGCTGTCCATGCCGGGGCAACGCCATGGCGTGCGCCGGTGGTACGCCGGCCGCCCCCACCACCACCCAGTCGAGTGAGCACGTCCCTCGGATGGCGGCAGCGCAGACCGCTCGCCTCGAACAGAGACAGGAGCCGATTGCATGGACCCGAGCGACAGCGCCGACGAGACCGTCGACTGCCCGTGGTGCGACGCGCTGCGGGAGGCGAGCCTGCCACCGGCGGAGCAGCCGTCCAAGTCGACGGCGCGTCGGCACGACCCGTATGTCTCGGGAGCCCAGTACGACAGCGACGACTGAGCTCAGCGGTGCTCGTCGTCGCGCAGGTCGCGCCGTCGCAGTCGGGCGGCGAGTACGGCGACGTCGTCCTCGGCGTGCCGGGCGTCGAGGCGCGCCAGCACGGTGTCGATGACCTGCTCGACGCCGGCGGAGGCCGCGAAGTCGACGGCGGCCAGCCGGTCCAGGGAGTGGTCGATGTCCTCGCCGCGGTGCTCGACGAGCCCGTCGGTGAACAGCACCAGCGTCTGGGTCGGGTCCAGCCGGTAGGTGGCCGGCTCGTAGCCGCCGAGGCCCGTGCCCAGGGGCGGGCCGACCGGCACCGGCAGCAGGGAGGTGCGGCCGTTGCCGTCGATCACGGCCGGGGGCAGATGGCCGGCGCTGGCCAGGGTCACCTGGCCGCGGTTGGGGTCGACGCGGGCGATCAGACAGGTGGCCGGGCGGCGGTCCGGCTCCGCTGAGGCGCTGTCGTCGAGCTGGCGCAGCACGCGGTGCGGGGGCAGGTCGGCGGAGGCGATGTAGCGCAGCGAGGAGCGGTACGCGGTCATGTCCACGGCGGCTTCGAGGCCGTGCCCCATGACGTCGCCGACGACGAGCAGCGACCGGCCGAAGTGCAGCCGGACGGTCTCGCACCAGTCGCCGCCGACGAGGGCGCTCTGTCCGACGGGCAGATAGCGGATGGCGACGTCCAGGTTCGGGTGCGGGCGGCCGGGCTCGGCGAGCAGGGCGCGCTGGAGATTGCCGACGATCCCGCTGATGCGCTCATGCTCCCGGGCGTGCCGGATGTGGGACGCGGCGCGTTCGGCGAGGAGGGCGAGCAGTTCGGCCTCCGCCGGGGTGAACGGTGCGCGTTCGCGGGCGCAGACCAGCCCGCCGTAGGGATGTCCGTCGGTGCTCAGCGGAACGCAGAGCGCGGTTCGGTCGCCCTCGGGGGAGGTGTACGGGATGGGCACGGCGGCCTCGCCCAGGGCGCTCTCCTGGCGCGCCGCGGCCATGGCCCACCGGACGTCGGGCAGCAGTGCCTGATCCCCCTTGACGGACTCGTACTCCGCACCGGCCTCACCGGTGGCCCACAGCACCGCCGCCGTGCCGCCCATCTGCCGGACCGCCTCCCGGGTCAGCTCCGCGCAGGTGGCGCTCTCGGTCAGCGTGGTGCCGATCCTGGCCAGGGCGGCTCGCAGCGCGGCGAGGTCCTGCGTGGGTACGTCGCCGGAGGTGACGGGCCGCGCCATCGGCGGTCGATGAAACGACTGGAACCAGCGCACCACACCAAACACCCTAAGACGGCGACAAACCTTCACAGACGGCGCACGGACCACCCGGCGCCCCACACGGCCCCGACGGATCGCGAGGCGTCGCGCGAGCACGGACAGCGTACGGGCGGTGACACGACAGGCAGGGCGGCGCCCGGCGTTCCGGCCGCCCTCGACCGGCTCCGGCGCGCTCCGTCAGTACGGGGGCGCACGCCCTGCCACCTGCCTGTTTGAAGCGCGGGCGCTCGCCCCATACGGGGAATTGGCTCCCGCCGTATGGCCGCGGCACCTGCCACCCGGTGCACTAAGGCATCAACCGGGCGTCAGCGCACCACAGGGAGGCTTTTCATGGCACTCACGGAGTGGACGAGGTCGATGGAGTGGCTGGCCGCGGCGTCGGAGGACCCCGGCGCCTGCAAGCAGGAGTGGCAGAACGGCAGCACCGGGATCGCGCTTCTGGAGGCGGGCCGGTTCTGGGACGTGCTGATCGTGCCGGAGGAGCTGGGCCTGCGGGTCGCCGACCTCCTGGAGGAGCTGGCGCTGCTCGAATCGGGCCCCTGTCTCCTGGACGCCCGGCGCCGCCATGTGGGCTTCCTGCTGCCCCCGGAGCCGCAGACCGTGTGGATCGGCACCGGTGTGCGGCTGCTCGGCGCGGGGACGTGGATCGCCGCGCCCGCCCCGCACTGCCGCTGGGGCGCACTGCGCTGGCTCGTCCCGCCGGACGGCACCGGCGCCCTGAACATGCCGGAGGTCCTGGAGGTGGCCCTCCAGCGCAGCGCGGGCGAACTGTCCCGCCTCCAGGGGCACTGTGCACCCGCCGTGCACGGCCAGATCGCACCGGCGCAGCCGTCGCTGGGCCGCCCGCAGTTGGTGCGCCAGTAGGCCGCTGGGGGGCGCGTACGGCAGTGACGGCCCGTTTCCCCGCCCGGCCGCGCGCCCTCCACTCAGCCCAGAAAGCTCAGCCGGACCTGCCGATTGGGGTTGTCCCGGTGCCGCTCGGTCCGTGGGCGCTGGACGGCCTTCCCGGCCCGGCGCCCCTCCACGTGGAGCCATGGACCGTCCTAAAATGGAACGAATTACCCACCGACGATCGAGGGCAACGTGTCGGCCAACGGTGTGGCATCGGACTTGTACCCGTTCGGCGCCGCAAGTGTCGGCGAAGCGTCCGAGCGCGACGACGCGCTGGTCAGTGCCGTCGTCGGTGCCGTGGAGCTGACCGGAGCGCATACCGGAAGCGTGTTTCTGCTCTCTGGCGACCACCGCTCGCTCGTAGTGGCCGCGTCGTGCGGTTCGCCGCCCTCCCTGCTCAGCGGGTGGCGTCGGATCCCGGTGAACAGCGGTCTGCCAGTGGCTGAGGCGTACCGCTCCGGGCGCATGGTCCATCTGGCCGGCGCGGAGGAGACGATGCGGCGCTTCCCGCAGCTCTCGGTCGCCCTGCCCTACCCGTTCGGCTCCGCATCGGTGCCCGTCCGGGCGGGCGATCGGACCTTCGGCGCCATGGCCGTGGTGTGGACGGCCAGGCCGGACGGGACAGGGCTGTCGAGGGCGCAGCGCCGGAAGCTGCGCTCCGCCGCCGACCGGCTGGGCGCCACCCTCGCCGGACTGCGGGCCCGCGGCGCACTCGGTGAGTACGACGAACGGATGGCTCCGGTGGTGGTTTCGCTGCCATCCGCTCCGGTGATCCGGGTGGGCCTGTTCGACTGGAATCTCGACACCGGAGCCCTCTCGGCCGACGACGAGCTGTGCGCGATCCTCGGAATGCCGCCCGGCGAGTTCGACGGACGGGCGGCCACTCTGGCGGCCATGATCGAGCCCGCGGATCTGCCCGGCTTCCGGTCCGCCGCGCGCGCCGCGGTCCAGGAACGCCACGTGCTGGCACACTGCCTGCGCATCCGGGACGGTCGCGGAGGCCGCAACACCGTCGAGCTGTGGGGCCGGGTGCCCGAGAGCCCTGACGACCTGGAGGCCTCGGCCCATCTGGTCGGCGCCGTACTCGACTCCGGGAGCCGCATGGCTGCCGTGGCGGCGATCGAGCGGCTCGCGGACGGCTTCTTCGCGCTCTCGCCCGACGGACGCGTCGCCTACGCCAACCGCAGCCTGGAGAATCTGCTGCGGGTCCGCCAGGACGAACTGCTCGGCCGACGCCCCTGGGACGTCCTGCCCTGGCTGGCCGATCCCGTGTACGAGGACCGCTACCGGGCCGCCCTGGTCTCCCAGCAACCGGTCTCCTTCCTGGTCCGCCGCCCACCGGCCACTTGGCTGGTCTTCTCCCTCCACCCGGGCGCTCAGGGCATGACGGGGTGGGCGGCACCCGTGCGCCAGCCCGTACCGGCCGACACCGGGCCCGGGGCGCCCCTCTCGGAAGGGGGGCCGCCCGCCTCCTGGTCGCCCCCGCCCGCGGCGCCGCGCGTGGGTTCCCTCTACCGGGTGCTCACGCTGGGCAGCGCGCTCACCGAGGCGGTCACCGCGCACGAGGTGTTCGAGGCCGTCGCCGAACAGCTGCTGCCCGCTTTCGGCGGCCAGAAGCTGGCGATCGCCGTGGTGGAGGAGCGGCGCCTGCGCCTGCTCGATCAGCGCGGCTATTCGAAGCGCTTTCTCGCCCGGTTCGAGGGCACTCCGCTGCATGCCCGGCTGCCCGTGACGGACGCGCTGACCTCCGGGGCCCCGCTGTTCGTCGAGTCCCGTGAGGAGCTGCTCGAGACCTACCCCGGGATCATGGTCAGTCAGTCCAACTCCTGGGCGTTCCTGCCCTTGATCGCCTCGAACCGCCCGGTCGGCGTCTGCCTGCTCGGCTTCGACGACGTCCACCGATTTCCCGACGAGGAGCGCGGAGTCCTCACCGCACTGGGCGGCCTGATCGCCCAGGCCCTGGAACGCGCCAGGCTCTACGACGCCGAATTCGCCCTCGCCCGCGGCCTGCAGAACGCGCTGCTGCCGCACCGGCTGCCCACACTGCCGGGCCTTGATGTCACCGGGCGCTATCTTCCGGGCACCCGAGGGATGGACATCGGCGGCGACTGGTACGACGTCATCCCCACCGGCGACGAGGTCGCGCTGATCGTGGGGGACGTCGAGGGGCACAACGTCGCCGCCGCGGCCGCCATGGGCCAGCTGCGCAGCGCGGTGCGGGCCTTCGCCACCGCCGGCCACCGGCCGAGCGACGTCGTCGCCAACACCAACCGGCTCCACATGGACCTCGACCCGGCGCTCCTCGCAAGCTGCTGCTACGCCCGCCTCCATCCTCGCTCGGGGGTCGTGCGCATCGTCCGTGCCGGCCACCCCCCGCCCTTGCTGCGCCTGCCCGACGGGCAGGCCGAAGTCCTGGATGTGCCCGGCGGCCCTCTGCTCGGCATCGACACAGCGGCATACTTCCCGGAGTCCGAGGTGCGCCTCGTCCCCGGGTCGATCCTGGGCCTGTACACGGACGGACTGATCGAGAAGCGTGACTCGGACATCGATTCCGACGTCGACCGGCTCCGGGCGTCACTGGCCCGCATGGGCGGGGGCCGCCTGGAGGATCTGGCCGACGCGCTGCTGCGGGACGCCCGCCGGTCCGCCGACAGGGCGGACGACATCGCCCTCCTGCTCACCGAGTACGCCCCGCCACCGCGGACGGCGACAATGCCGGCGTCCGCACACGCCGGCTCCGGCCCGCCGCCGTGAGGCAGCGGGCTCTCCGACGCCGCTGTCCGCTGCCCCGGATCTTCCGGTACGCCCCCTGGTGACCCGACGGGTCCCAGGCCCTGGCACCGTCCCTGTCGGCGGCCGTAGTGATGTGGAAGGGGGGCCACATATCCGCCGGCCGACGGCCGGAGAAGGCTCGGTTGAACTCGTCGACGGTCTGCCGGCCCTGCGGGGACAGCGCCGCCGAAGGCCAGACGGCCGGGCCGCCGGCAGAGGTGCCCCAGGCGGGCTTGGCTGAAGAGGTTGACGAAGCGGCGCCGCCAGGAGATCAGTCCGACGCGCCGCGGATACCTTGTGCTCAGGGTGATGTTCTCTGCGACCGACACCAGCAACACCGCCCCACGCCTGCGCCGGGCCCGCTCGCGCCGCTCCGCGCCGCAGGGGCCGTGGCCGTACCTTCCACCGCGTTGGCGGCGTTGGCGCCCGGGCGGCGAGGTCCAGGCCCACAGCGCCGCACCACCCGACGGCCGGCATGGGCCGGTCGGCGGGCCGGGAGCCGCACCGCATCCGGTCGATTCACGTCGTGACGGGCTCGTCGTCGAGGCGGAACCTCGGGTCGCCCGGGACGGACGCGAGGAGTTGAGCGGTGTACGGGTGGTTCGGCTCGGCGAAGGTGGCTCCGGTCGGGCCGAGTTCGACGAGGTCCCCGTGCAGCAGGACCGCGACCGTGTCGCTGACGTGCCGGACGACGGCCAGGTCGTGCGAGATGAACAGCATCGTCAGCGAGAGCCGGCGGCGCAGACCGGCGAGCAGGTTGAGGATCTCGGCCTGGGTCGTCAGGTCCAGGGCCGAGGTGATCTCGTCGGCGATGACGAACCGGGGACGCGGTGCGAGGGCCCGTGCGATCGCCAGCCGCTGCCGCTGGCCGCCGGAGAACTCGTGCGGGTAGCGGTCCATGGCGTCCGGGTCGAGGCTCACCTGGCCGAGCAGTTCGGCGATCCGGGCCCGGACCGGTTTGACCCTGGCCCGGACCGGATCGAGTGCCTCGGCGAGCGACTGCGCGACGGTGCGCCGCGGGTCGAACGAGGAGTACGGGTCCTGCGGGATCATCTGGACCGTCGCGGCTCCCGCCCGTCCGCGCGAGGTGCGCAGCGGGGCGCCGTCCACGAGGATCCGACCGCTCGACGGCCTGTGGACGCCGACGAGTGTCCGCGCGAGCGTCGTCTTGCCCGACCCGGACTCTCCGACGAGTGCGAGGGTGCTGCCCCGGGGGATGTCGAACGAGACTGCCTCGAGCACCCTGCGGGCCGCGGCACCGTGGCCGAGTTCGACGGTGAGGTTCTCGACGCGTAGCAGCGGCCCGGCCGTCTGCGGGTCCGGTGCGGGGGCTGTGGCGGACATCATCGGCTCCCTTCCGCGGCCGGGGGGCGGTCCGCGGCTTTGTCGGAAAGGTCGTCCGACGGCGCCCCGCTCGGCTGCGCCGCATGCGCGTCGGCGGTCCACCGGACGGCGTTGAGGTCTCCTCCGGCCTCGACCGCGGCGGGCGTCGCGGCGAGCAACGCGCGGGTGTACGGGTGGGTGACCGTCCCCCGACGCAGGTCGCCGCCCGTCGTCCGGTCGACGACGCGGCCGCCGTGGAGCACCAGGACGGTGTCACAGAGCACGCCGACCACGCCGATGTCGTGCGAGATGAACAGCATGGCCGTGCCGTGCTCGCGGTTGATGCGCCGGAACTGCCGCAGCACCTCCGCCTGGACGGTGACATCGAGCGCCGTCGTCGGTTCGTCGGCGATGAGCAGCCGCGGGTTGGTCGTCATCGCGGAGGCGATGGAGGCGCGCTGGAGCATGCCGCCGCTCAGCTCGTGCGGGTGCTGGCGCAGCCGCCGGTCCGGCTCGGTGACGTGGATGTCGGCCAGGGCGCGGACCATGTCCTGCGCGGCCTGACGCCGGGGCGTCCCCAGATGCACCCGAGCCACCTCGGTGAGCTGGGTGCCGAGCCTCAGCGCCGGGTTGAACGTGCCGATCGGGTCCTGGTAGACGATGCCGATCTCGGTCGCGAGGCGTCGCTCCGGCGGTGTTCCGAGCAGATCGAGGTCGCCGAGGGCGAGACGCGACGCGTTCGCCCGCACGCCCTCGGGGAGCAGGCCCGCGATCGCCATGGCGATGGTGGACTTGCCCGAGCCCGACTCCCCGACGAGGCCGACGATCTGGCCGGCCCCGATGGTGAACGACACGCCGTCGACGAGTGTCCGGTCACCGGCCCGCACGGTCAGCCCGGCGACGGTCAGCAGGCCGTCCTGCTCCGTGCCGGCCGTTGCCCCCGCACCGTCCGACGGCTGAAGCGCCTCAGGCGCCTGTGCGGCCGGTCCCGTCGCGTCCGCCGTCCCGGCCGGTGCGGGCGCTGTGCCGCGGGTTCGCGGGTCGACGAGTGAGGCCACGCCGTCTCCGAGGAGCATGGCGCCCACACCGGTGACGATGAGCATGATCGACGGGGCGAGGACGACCGACGGCTGGGCGAAGATCTGCGGCAGCGCCTCGTTGAGCAGCCGGCCCCAGTCGTACTGCGGGTTCTGCACACCGAGGCCGACGAACGACAGGCTGCTGATGTCGAGCAGGGACAGGGTGAAGCTCGAACTGAGGAGCACCAGCAGCGGCCCGCTGATGTTCGGCAGGACGTGCCGGCCCAGGATGCGCGGGCCGGGGACGCCGAGCAGGCGCGCGGTGAGCACGTAGTCCTTGTCCGCGACGGTCGCGGCGAGATTCGCCGTCAGCCGTGCGAACCCGGGGACGCCGGCGACGGCGATGGCGACGATCGCGGACACCGTGCCCGGTCCGAGCACCGCCGCGACGACGAGGGCGAGGACGAGGGAGGGGAAGGCCACCGCCGAGTCGATGAGCCGCAGACAGGTCTCGCGCAGCCACCCGGGTGCCAGGTGGACCAGCGCGCCGATCGCGACGCCGACGACGAACGAGGCGGCGGTGGCGGCGGCGGCCATGAGCAGGGTGAGCCGGGTCGCGACGAGGGCCCGGGCGAGGACGTCACGGCCGAAGGCGTCGGTGCCGAGGAGATGCTCGGCACCGGGCCCCAGCCGGGCGTCGTCGGTGAGGGTCTCGGCGGAGCCGCTCAGCAGCGGCGGGGCCACGAGGGCCACGACGAGGAGCAGTCCGAGGATCACGGCGCCGGACAGCAGCGACGGGTTGCGGCGCCATCGGCGCACGGTCGCGTCAGTGGCCACGACGACCTCCCTCGAGAGTGCGGGGGTCGACGATCCCGAGGACGATGTCGACGAGGAGGTTGACGAGCAGGGCGAGCATGCCGACGACGAGGATGATGCCCTGGATCACCGGGTAGTCCTTGTAGATGATCGCCTGGACGACCTCGGTGCCCAGCCCCGGGTAGGTGAAGACGTTCTCCAGGATGATCGTCCCGCCGAGCAGGGACGTGAGGACGAGACCGGTCAGGGTGAGGACGCTCGTCACGAGGTTGGGCAGTGCGTGGCGGAGGTGGAGACGCACGGATCCCAGGCGGTGGCCGCGGGCGGTCCTCATGTAGTCCTGGGCGAGCACGGACGCCGTCTCCTGCCGGACGACCCGGGCGATGGCGAAGGCCGGGCCGATGCAGAGCGCGGCGATCGGCAGGACGAGCGCGCTCGGTGTCGTGGCGCCGCCGGACGGCAGCAGCCCGAGGCTGATCGAGAACAGGACGATGAGGAGGGTCGCGACGACGTAGACCGGCGCCGACGCCAGGAGCCCGGCGACCGTGCCGAATGCGACGCCGAGCCGGCGGCGGCGTCCGTCGCGGGTGAGGACGCCGACGGTCATGCCCAGCGGGACGGCGATGACCAGGGAGAGCAGGACGGCCGGGATGACGAGCTGGACGGTGTACGGCAACCGGGTCGCGACGATGTCCGCGACCGGGGTGTCGAACCGGAACGAGGTGCCGAGCCGTCCGGACGCGATGTCGCCGAGGTAGTGGACGAACCGCGTCGCCAGCGGCTCGTCGAGGCCCAGTCGTTCGCGTATCGCCGCGAGCGTGGCCGGGGACGAGTTGGTGCCGGCGATCGCGCGGGCCGGGTCGCCCGGCAGCAGGGGCACGATGAGGAACGTCACGAGGACGAGCAGCAGCATGGACATCAGCAGGCCGCCCGCCCGGCGGACGGCGAACCCGGCCCAGCCCCCGCGCAGCCGCAGCCGGGGAGCGCGCCTGACGGGTGCGGCCGGTAGCGGCCCGGTCGGGACCGCGGACCCGGCGCTCACAGCGCCACCCCTGTGAGCGCCGCGTCGTCGGGGTGCCGCTCGTGCCAGCGGAACCGCGGTTCGAGCTGAGCGGACAGGCGCAGCAGCGTCGCCTCGTCGAAGGGGGCACCGACGAGTTGCGCACCGACCGGCAGCCCGTCCGCGGTCGTATGGACGGGCAGCGAGATGGCGGGCAGCCCGGCGATGTTGACGAACGCGGTGAACGAGACCATCCGGGTCTCGGTGCGCCGCGGGCCGTCCGGGGCGGCGTTCGCCTCGTCGTACACGGGGCCGACCGGTGGCGCCACGACCGCCGTGGTCGGGGTGAGGAGGACGTCGAAGTCCCGGCCCCACTGGGCGACCACCTCGCGTGACTCGGCCTGCAGGCGCGCCGCCGTCCGGGCGTAGTCGCCCGCGGTGACCTCGAGGGCGGTTTCCCGGCGGCGCCGGATGTAGGGGTCCACCGCGTCCGGATCGTCGACCTCGATGGCGTAGGTGGAGGCACTGATGATCGTCCAGGTGAAGCCCATGATCGCCTCGTACGAGAACATCTTCGGGCGGGCCTCGACGACGTCGTGTCCCAGGTCGCGCAGTGCCTGCGCGGCCGTCAGCGCCGCCGTGCGGCACTCCTCGTCGACCGGCAGCCCGGTCGGCGCGTCGAGGAGCAGGCCGACCCGCAGCCGTCCGGGATCGGCACCGGCCTCCTCGATGTACGGGCGAGCCGGTTCGGGCGCGCTGTACCAGGCGAGCCGGTCGGGACGGCCCATGACGTCGAGCATGAGGGCCGCGTCGCGCACGGTGCGGGTGATCGCGCCTTCGGTCGTCGAGTGTTCCCAGCCCCGGACGAACGCGGGCACGCGTCCCCGGCTCGGTTTGAGGCCCACGAGGCCGGTGACGGACGCCGGGACCCGGATCGATCCGCCGCCGTCGGAGGCGTGTGCCACCGGGGCGAGCCCGGCCGCGACGGCCGCCGACGCGCCGCCGCTCGACCCGCCGGAGGTGTGCGCCGGGTTCCACGGGTTGCGTGTCTTGCCGTGCCGGGCGTTCTCGGAGACGGTCAGAGCGCCGAATTCCGGCGAGTTCGTCCGGCCGAGGGGGATCGCGCCGGCGTCGAGGAGGAGCTGGACGTCGGGGTCCGTGATGGTCCGCGGGGTCTCCCGGATCGCCAGTGAGGACATCGTGTTGGGTTGTCCCGCGACGGAGTTGAGGTCCTTGATGGGCACGGGGACGCCGTGCAGCGGGCCGAGCGGATCGCCGCGCAGCACCGCCCGCTCGGCCCGGACGGCCGCCGCGCGCACGGCGTCGGCGTCGAGCCAGACCACGGCGTTGACGGCGGGGTTGATCCGCTCGATGCGGTCGAGGTAGGTCTCGGCCACCTCCACCGGGCTGACCTCTTTCGTGCGCACGAGGTCGGCGATCTGCTGGGCGGTGCTGAATGGGTCGATCACCAGGGGACTCCAGTGGGAAAGGTGCGAGGGTCTCGGTGCGGGGCGCCGGAACAGCGCGGGGATTGTCCGTGCCGGACGGCCGGGTCCGGCCGCGTGGGTCTCCGCCGCGTGCGGGCGGCCGGTCCGTCAGCCGGTGATGCGCAGGATCGGGTCGTCGAGCGAGCCGCCGAGCATCTGTGCGCTGAATCCCTTGCGCAGTGCGTAGATGAACGGGTCGTTGACCAGCGGCACCGCGTCAACCTGCGAGATCAGGGCCTTGGCGGCCTTCTGGTAGGCGGCGCAGCGGGCCTCTTCGGTCGTCGCCTCGGCGCCCTCGGCGAAGGCCTTGTTCACCACGGGGTTCTTCACCGCGCCGAGGTTGCCGCCGCCTTCGGGGACGGTCGGGCCCACGAAGTGGGAGAGCGGGTTGGCAAGGCTGCCGAGGAAGTTGAGGTCGGCGAAGACCGTGAGGTCCCAGGCGTCGGGCTTGCCGAACACGGTCCCGACCCAGGCCCCGACGTCGACGTTGGCGAGCGTGACCTCCGCGCCCGCGGCCCGCAGCGCCTCCTGGATGTACTGGTTTCCGGCGCCTGCGGGCCCGACGACCTGGGGGCCGACGAGGCGGATCTTCTTGCCCTTGAGCACGTCCGCCGCCGCGGCTTTGTCCGTCGGTACGAGGAAGGAGGTGCCGGGGTCGTTGCAGGGGATGCCCTTCTGCACGAACATCGTCGACGGCTCACCGGTGTCCTTCGAGACGACCTTGGTGAAGGCGGCGCGGTCGACGGCCTGGGCGACCGCCTTGCGGGTGGCGACGTCCGCGAAGACCGTGCCGGGTCGTTCGTTGAAGAGCAGGTAGAAGTCGGAGAACCGGCTGATGCTCACGCTGTGGCCGGCCACGCCGTCGAAACGCGGGATGCCGGAGGCGTCGATCTTGCCGATGTCGAGCTGGCCGCTCGTCACGAGGTTGCCGGTCGCCGTCGGGTCGGGCGAGACCAGGTACTCCAGCGTCGTGGCGACCTTGCCGGGGATCTTCGTGCGCCAGGCCGGCCATGCCTTGTACTCCGGGCGCAGCCTGTAGGAGTACGAGACGCCGGACTGGGACTTCTGAAGAAGGTACGGGCCGGACTGGGAGCCCTTGGCCTTACCGGCGGCGAGGGCCTTGAGGTCCTTGAGTCCCGCCGGGCAGACGATGCCCGTGCTCGCGACCGACAGGCCGGTGACCATGTCGCCCCACGGCCTGGCGAGCGTGATCTTCACCGTCCGCGCCGCGTCGTCGGCGCTCACTTTCACCGTGTTGCCGGGGCCGAAGACCGTGGGGAGATCGGGCGCCGCCGTCTTCGGGTCGATGTAGCGGTCGAGGGAGCCCTTGACGACCGTCGGCGTGATCGGCGTCCCGTCGGCGCAGGTCGCGTCGTTGCGCAGGGTGAACGTGGCCGAGGTCGGCGTGCTCTTCCACTGGGTGGCGAGCCCGCCGACGAGCCCGCCGTCGTCCTTGCGCACGAGGGTGTCGTAACTGTTCCGGGCGAGCTGGTAGTCCGGCAGGGACAGCGCCTTGGCCGGATCGAAGCCGGCCGGGACGTCGATCGTCGTCCGGATCTTCGTCGCCGTGGCGGCATCGCCGCCGCTCGGGTCTGCGGACGTCGATCCCGTGGTGGTGCAGCCGGCGAGTACGGCCGTCATGGCGACGGCTGCGGTCACAGGGACCGAGCGGGTACGGGTCTGGCGCATGGGTGCTCCTGGAGAGGGATATCGTGCTCTGCGCAGGTCGGGCACGGGATCGGGCGGGACGAGCGCGAGCAGTTCGGGTGGAGGCGGTGCGCGCGGCGCTCGGTGGACGCCGCTTGGCAGCGAGCCGTGGAGCACTGGGTGTGGAGAGGATGCCGCCAAGTGAACGGCGTAGTCAATAGCGTTAACTATCTTTGCGCGCGAGCCACCGGTGCCGCCGATTTCGGCCGCGAAGGCATTGCTGGGCGGCGACCGCGAAGTTGACGCGCGTCAGTCGCGCGGGAGCGTCGCCGCCTCCGCCTCGAGGGCCGCGAGGAGGATGTCCGTCTGCCGGCGGAAGACTTCGGTCATGTCGACGCTGCGCAGGTGCTCCTTCGCCGCCTCGGCGTAGGGGTACGCGTCAGGATCCGCCGGCTGGTATTCCTGCACCCAGTTCACCTCGGCGCCGAACCGCTGGTTGACGAGCCGCCAGGCGTTGTTGCTCGCCATGGCGAGGATGAAGTTCGAGAACGCCTGGTAGTGCAGGACGGCCTCCCGGACGCGCCAGCCGCCGCGGTGGAACGCTTCCAGGACGGCGTCCACGGCGCGCAACTCGTGAACGCCCCGGGTGACCCTCCCCATGCAGAGCGCGGCGGCCGCCGGGTGGTCCAGCGCGGTGTTCCAGGCACGGATCGCCAGGTCCCGCAGCGACTCGGTCCACGACTCGTGCGGCTCGTACCCCTCGAGGGAGATCCTGTCGAGCTCTTCCGCGACGGCGACCATGATGTGGTCGCGGCTCGCGAAGTGCCGGTAGACCGCGGTCGCGGAGGAGGACAGTTCCTTGCCGAGGCGCTGGAAGGTCAGCGCGTCCGGTCCGTCCTCGTCGAGGATCCGCAGCGCGGTCTCCACGATGAGCCCCTGGGAAAGGGTTCCCCGCTGGAGCCGCTTCGTCGACCGGCCTCCGGCCACTGCCACGCGAACGCCTCCCTCTCACGGACGGCGAGCACACGCCGCCGCAGCCTGCGCCTCCTTACCGGCGACAAGGAAACCAGCCTAAGCGACTGGTGGTGAGCGGATCGTCCTGGGCCCGGTCACCGGGGCGAAGGCGGGGACGCCGCTGCGGCCGTCCGGTCACCAAGCAGACGGTGGCCGGCCGGGCGGGCAAGAGACCGGGACGGCCGTCACGCGGGTACCGGCCGGCGCAGTCCTCGTCCGGAACGAAGACGGACGGGCAACGGACACCTCGACAACTTCATCGGCCCGCGCACGTGACGGGCCCGTGGCGCGGACGCCGTCCGGCTCGGCCACTCGGCCCCATTGCGCGCACTGCAGCAGGGCTACGACCTGACCGAGAGGACACCCGGCGCGTCCTCGTCGGGGCGGGCCGGCGTCACGCGAGTTTCAGGGCCGTTCAGTGTCAGGTCCAGGGCGCCACGAGGACGAAGGAGCGGCCGGCCCGGTACGCGGCCGTGTTCTCGAAAGGGTCGAGCCACAGCTGGAGGTTGTCCCGGTGGCGGAGGTAGCGGCCGGGGTAGTTGTACGACTCCAGGGAGGCCGAACCGGCCGTGGAACCGGAACGGAGGCAGAAGGTGGCGTCCTTCTGGAAGATGACGGATCCGTCGTCGGCGTCCAGCCGGATGCGGAAGGCGTAGTGCCGCAGATACCTGCCCCTGGCGTCCCTCAGTGAGTAGCAGCGGGGGTCGGCCAGGCCGGGAACGAACGTGAAGGTGGCCGCCTGCCGGATGGCCGCGGAGCTGGTGGCGCCGACCGGACCCAGGATGCCGAGTCCGCCGGACTGGCTCACGTAGTCGCCGGGGTTGTCGACCGACCGTAGGGCATGCCGCCCCGAAACCCGCGCCTCAGCCGTCGTCGCCGGGGCTGCTGTCGGCGTCGATGTCGGTGTCGGTGTCGGTGTCGGTGAGGCGGATGTTCTCGGGGACGGCGGCGCGGACGAGGCGGCGGGCGACTGCGGGGCCGCGACGGCGGGCCGCGGGGCCGGCTCGTGCGATCCCGTGGCGGTGTACCAGGCCACTCCGGCAGCCGCGAGCGTGACGGCACCAGCGACCGCTGTCGCCGCGGGCTTGGCGGCCAGCCTGCCGATCGTCCGCGCCGTACGATTCGCACCGCTCGCCGTACGCGTCCCCGCGTCGATGGTCGCCCCGGCCGAGTCCGCCCCCAGAGCCCTGGCCAGCACCAGGCCGACCAAGCCGGCCGGCACCGGCACCAGCGCGAGGCCGGCCAGCAGCCCCTCCGCCGGTATCAGGTCGGACGAGTTCAACAGGCACTGCGGACAGTCGCGGACATGGCGTGCCAGCCGCTTGCGCCACAGCGCGGACGGCCGTCCGTTCCACGAGGTGAGCACGGCGGCCAGGTCCGGGCAGCGCGGCGAGGCCGTCACGGCTCGTACCACGGTGCGCGCCGTCTCCAGCCGTTCCTTGACCCGCTGGACTCGGACCGCGGCATGCTGGGGTGTGAGGCCGCAGGCCGCCGAGAGCTCGCCGCGGGTCAGTTCACCGGCGCTCTCCATCCACCACAGCGCGAGTACCTCGCGTTCCTCGTCCTCCATCCAGCGGGTCGCCTCCACCGCTTCACGCCGCTGGCCCGACAGCGCAAGCCGAAGGATTGCCAGGTCGGCGAAGTCAGCCTGCGGATCTGCTTCCTGGGCGTTCTCCTCCAGGGGTTCCGCGTCGAGCCGGGTGCGCCCTCTGCGCCACCGGTCACGGATCTGTCGCACGGTGATGGCGACGAGCCAGGACCGGAACCGATCCGGTTGCGCCAGTCCGGGCAGCCCGTCCAGGACCCGCATCATCGTCTCCTGGACCACGTCGTCGACGTCGTTGTGCCCGTCCAGCGCCCGCCCGACGATGTTGTAGACCAACGGCAGACAGTCCCGTATCAGCTGTTCCGAGGCCTGCCGGTCCCCGGCCCGCGCCGCCATGACGACGGCGACGTCCGGCTGTTCCTGCCTGTCCTGCGAGCGCACCCCGCCCCACCCGTCCCGTCGCCGTGCCGATGTGCCGAGGGCGACAGTGTGCCAGGAGCGGATCCGGAGGATGCGTGTGGGCCGCTTCTCGGGTGCCGCCCCAGTTTTTCGTCCATTCCGTGTTTTCCGTTATGCGCGATGCGCCGGTGCGTCTCCTGTACGTACGCCCATCCCGAGGACAGAGGGAGGCATCGCTGGACCTGCTGTCTCACCCCTCTTGACACCTGCGCTTACCCCCTCTAATTTTTCGCCCGAATTCACGAACAATGTCCGACATGTCGAACGCAGCGCGGCGACTCTGTCATGAACACGACTCACGCGTCTACCGGTGCGGAACAGATCGTCCGCCGCAGCAAACCCGCAGAAAGACAGGACACGCACATGTCAAGGCTGCTCACCCGGCTCGCGGCGATATTGGTCGCCGTCGGTCTCTTCTTCACCTCCCAATCCCTGGCCACACCTCAGCGGGCGGCCGCCGCCGACCCGGGCTATCTGATGGCGCACTTCATCGGTGAGGGGTCGACCGGTCAGCAGATGTACCTCGCGCACAGCGCGGACGGCCTCCACTGGAACGACCTCAACGGCGGGGCGCCGGTCCTGCTCTCCACCGTCGGCACGAAGGGGGTACGTGATCCCGCACTGGTCCGCTCCCCGGGCGGTGACAAGTACTGGATCATCGCGACCGACCTGTGCATCGGCTGCGGGCAGAACTGGGAGGGCTCCATCAACAACGGCAGCCGCAACCTCGTGGTGTGGGAGTCGACGGACCTGGTCAACTGGTCCCAGCCGTGGCTGCTCAACGTCGCCGGCGCGATCCCCGACGGGCGCAACGCCTGGGCGCCGGAAGCGATCTGGAACCCCGAGACCAACGACTACGTCCTGTACTGGGCGACGAACAAGCCGGTCGACGGCAAGACGAAGCACCGCATCTACTACGCCCGCACCGGCGACTTCCGCACCATCTCCACCCCGCAGATCTACATCGAGCGCCCCGGCACCCAGGAAATCATCGACACCCAGATCGTCGAGCTTCCGGCCGGCGTCGGCGCCTACCGTTATGTGCGGGCCTCCGGCGACGGACAGATCACCCTCGAAGGCAGCAACTCGATCCTGGGGACGTGGACCAACCTCGGCAACCTCTCCGGCATCGGCCTGACCGGTGCCCAGGTCGAGGGTCCGATGTGGATGAAGTTCCGCGACCGCAACGAGTGGACCCTGTACCTCGACCAGTACGCCTCCGGACGCGGGTACCTGCCAGTCACGACGACCGACCCCTCCGCCCCCGGCAGCTACAAGCTCCCGGCGTCGGGAAGCTACAACATGGGCGTCAACAAGAAGCGCCACGGCTCGATCCTGAACCTCACGGCCGCCGAGGAGTCCCGCGTCCTCGCACGCTGGAGCGACATCCCGGCCAAGCGCCTCCAGTCGTTCAACTTCCAGGACCGGTACGTGCGGCACGCCAACTTCGACGTGCGCATCGACCAGAACATCACCGGCCCGGACGCCCAGTTCCGGCTGCGGCCCGGCCTGGCCGGCTCCGGCACCGTCTCCTTCGAGTCGGTGAACTACCCCGGCTACTTCCTGCGCCACTCCAACTACGACTTCCAGCTGGTCCGCAACGACGGCACCGCCCAGTTCGCCGCGGACGCCACGTTCCGGCAGGTCGCCGGGCTCGCCGACGCGAGCTGGTCGTCGTTCCAGTCGTACAACCACCCGGACCGCTATATCCGGCACTACGCGTACCAGCTCCGCCTCGACCCGATCACCACCGCGACAGGGCGCAGCGACGCCACCTTCCGCGTGACGAACTGACCTGAAGCCGGGATGCCGGTGCCTCCCTGGGAGAGCGCCGGCATCCCCTTGCTGAAAGGAAGTACCGTGCACATTCGCCATCTCAGGTCGTGGTTGGCCAGCGTCTTGGCTCTGTTCACGGCGCTGGTCTGTGCACAGGGACCCGCGTCCGCGGCGGACGGCCGACCGTACACGAACCCGCTCAAGTCGGTGAAGGGTGCCGACCCCTGGCTCGAGTACTACGACGGCAACTACTACCTCGTCACCACCACGTTCACCGGCGTCCTGGGCATGCGCAAGTCGCCCACCCTCGCCGGCCTCGCCACCGCTCCCAGCGTGCAGATCTGGTCGGACACCACTCCCACCCGCAACTCCAACATCTGGGCCCCGGAGATCCACTTCTCCGACGGCCACTGGTACCTCTACTACAGCGCCGGGCAGAGCGGCACCCCGTGCTGCGGGGCGAACGGCACCCAACGCACCCACGTCCTGGAGAGCGCCGGCACGGACCCGATGGGCCCTTACAGCTACAAGTCCATGATCACCGGCCCCGACCTCTACCCGGCCAACTGGCTGATCGACGCGAGCGTCCTGCGGGTGAACGGTCAGACGTACATGGTCGGCAGCGGAAGGACGAACAGCGGCACGCCGCCCAGCCTGGTCATCGCCCCGATGACCAACCCGTACACCGTCAGCGGGAACTGGAGTGTCATCTCCACGCCGACCCTCAGCTGGGAGACCCAGAAGGCAGCCATCAACGAAGGCCCGGAGGCGCTTCAGCGTGACGGCCGCACCTTCCTCATCTACTCCGCGAGCGCCTGCGACACCCCCGACTACCAGCTCGGCCAACTGGAACTGACCGGCGGCCACCCACTGAACCCCGCCGCCTGGACGAAGAAGCCGTCACCGGTCTTCCGCCGCGATGACGCGGCCGGCGTCTACGGCCCCGGTCACAACGGCTTCTTCACCTCGCCCGACGGCACCGAGAACTGGATCGTCTACCACGCCAACGACTCCACCACCGACCGCTGCGGCAACGAGCGCACCACCCGCGCCCAGAAGTTCACCTGGAACGCCGACGGCACACCCAACCTCGGTACCCCCGTGGCCCTCGGCACCACCCTGGCCGGCCCCTCCGGGGAGACGGCGGCCACCCCGACCGCGTACACGCTCGTGAACCGCAACAGCGGCAAGTGCCTGGACGTCGCGGGCGGCAACACCGCCGACGGCACCAACATCCTCCAGTGGACCTGCAACGGCGGCGCCAACCAGAAGTGGCGGATCGAGGACCTGGGCAACGACACCAACCGGCTGGTGAGCATCGCGACCGGCAAGGTCATGGACACCGCCAACTGCGGCACGGCCGACGGCACGGACCTCCGGCAGTGGTCCTGGCTGAACAACAACTGCCAGAAGTTCCGCCTGGTGTACACGGCCACAGGTGACTACGTACGGATCGTGAACGAGAACAGCGGCAAGGTCGCCGACGTCGCCAACTGTGGCACCGCCGACGGCACCGACGTCCGTCAGTGGTCCTGGCTGAACAACGACTGCCAGCAGTGGCGGCTGGTGCCGATCACCTGACCGCCGTCAGCCGGTCTCACGGCAGCACCCGCTCGTTTTCGAGGCGCGCGAGTACCCGCTCCAGCCAGGCCAGCAGGTCGCCCTCGACTTCGGTGCGGTTGGTCTCGTTGAACAGCTCGTGCCGCGCTTCGGGGTATATGCGGTAGGTGATGTCGGTGAGGCCGGCCTGCCGGTAGCGGTCGACGAGCAGGTGACTCAGCGTGAGCCCGGCGTTGAGCGGGTCCCGGTCGCCGACCAGGACGTAGACAGGCAGGTGTGCCGGGACGCCCTGGGGCTGCGCGAGTGCTGCGGAGGCGACGGCGACCTGTCGCATTCCCTCGGCGTCGAGGCTGGAGCCGCAGAGCGGGTCCGCGAGGTAGGCGTCGACGGCTTCGGGGTCGCGGCTGAGCCAGTCGAACAGCGTCCGAGCGGGTTCGAAGCCCTTGTTGAGGGCGACGAGCGGGTCCCCGCTGTCGGCCGCCTGGTTGGCCATCATCACGTCGACCGCGGTGGTGCCGGCCAGAGCCAGGGCGTCGATCAGGTGGGAGTGGTGCAGTACGTACTGCTGCGCGGCGAAGGAGCCGAGGCTGTGGCCGAGCAGCACCAGAGGCAGGCCGGGGTGCCGCTCCCGGATGGTCTCGGAGAGTGTCACCAGATCGCCGACGAGTCGGTTCCACCCGTCCTCGCCGAGATGGCCGGGTGCGGCATGCCTGCTGAGCCCGTGTCCCCGGTGGTCGCCTGCGTACACGGCGAAGCCCCGGGCCGTCAGCGCCTGGGCGAGCGCGACGTATCGGCCGGCGTGTTCGCCCATGCCGTGCGCGATCTGCACCACACCGCGCGGCGGGCCGGCGGGCTGCCACTCGTGCACGTGGATGCGTACGCCGTCCTGGCCACTGTCGAAAGTGAACATGATTCTCCTGGGAAAGGGTGAGTGGACAGACTTGGTCCGTGCCGGTGAGGCGGTCAGGAACCTTCGCCCAGGTAACCGGCCGCGATCCGAGACCGGTCCGCTCTCAGTTCCCGGGCCGTTGCCTGCACGGTGAGTTCGCCGTGGGAGAGGACGCAGCCCCGGTCGGCGACCTCCAGGGCGAGGCCGACGTGCTGCTCGACGAGCAGCACCCCGCAGCCGGAATCGTCGGCGAAGCGCCGGACGACGGGCAGCAGTTCCTCGACGATGACCGGGGCGAGGCCGAGACTGAGTTCGTCGAGCAGCAGCAGCTGGGGACGACGGGCCAGGGCCCGTCCCAGAGCGAGCATCTGCTGTTCTCCGCCGGACAGGAGACCCGCCTTGCGGTCCCGCAGGCGGGTCAGGACCGGGAAGTAGGCGTACGCCGCCTCCTCGTCGAGCCGTTCTCCCCGGTGTCGCAGCCGCAGGTGTTCGGCCACGGTCAGTGAGGAGAAGATGCCCCTGCCTTCCGGGACGTGAGCGATGCCCCGTCGCGCGCGGGCCGCCGCCGGCACCTGGTCGAGGGGTCTTCCGGTGAAGGTGATGGTGCCTGCGGAGGGACGCAGCAGTCCCGAGACGGCCTTGAGCGTCGTTGTCTTGCCCGCGCCGTTGGCTCCCAGCAGGGCGACGACCTCGCCTGCGCCGACGGTGATGCCGAGGTCGCGGACGACGGGGGCTCCGTCGTAGCCGGCGGTGAGTCCGGCCACTTCCAGGACGGGTGTGCTCATGTTGTCTCCGGTGCGCTGCTGGGCACCACGGGCCGGCCGGTGGTGAGGGAGGAAGGAGTGCCGCCGTCCGGTACGGGTGCGTCGGTGGGCTGGACGGCGGACGCGCCGAGATAGGCGGTGATGACGGCGGGGTCGTCGCGGACCCGGCTCGGGGGCGCCGCCGCGATCACCTTGCCGAACTCCAGGACGACCAGGTGGTCGCAGATGCCCATCACCAGGCCCATGTCGTGGTCGATGAGGAGCAGTGCGGTACCGGCGTCGGCGACGGCACGCAGGCGGCGGCCGAGTTCGGCGCTCTCCGCGGTGTCCAGGCCGGCGGCGGGCTCGTCGAGGCAGATGATGCGGGGGCGGGCGGCCAGGGCCCGAGCCACGCCGACGAGTTTGCGCTGTCCCTGGGACAGCTCGGCCGGGGATGCGTCGGCGAAATCCTGCAGACCCAGGGTGGTGAGGGCATCGGCGACGGCGGAGGGCGGCGGCGTGCGGCGGCCGAAGGTCTCGCCGAAAACCCTGACCCAGCTCGGGTGTTCCGCCGTCACGCGCAGGTTCTCCGCCACCGTGAGGTCCTCGAAGAGTTCGCTGCTCTGGAGGGTGCGGGCGAGACCTCGGCGGGCCCGGGCATGCGGTGGCACGCCGGTCAGGTCCTCGCCGTCCAGTTCCACCCGGCCCCGGGCGCCGACCAGTCCGCTGACCGCGTCCACGAAGGTGGTCTTGCCCGCGCCGTTGGGCCGATCAGTCCCACCAGTTGGCCTTCGGCGACATCCAGGGTGACGTCGCTGAGTGCGTGGACGCCGCAGTAACTGACGCCCAGCGAACGGACCTTGAACATACTCATCGTGCGACCTCCTCGGGGGTGGGCGCCGTTTCCGGCCCGGGGGTGTCCGGTGCGGCGTTCACGGCGATGGCCGGGGCGGCTTTCGCCGCGCGGGCGGCTCTCTTGGCCTTCTTACGGCGGTGGTTGGCGCCCGCGATGCCGTCCGGGTTCGCGATCAGCGTCACGATCAGGGAGACGCCGGCGAAGAGCAGGGCCCAGGTCCCCTTGATGCCGAACCACTTGTCCAGGGCGTGCGGGACGAGTGCCTCGGTGGACATCAGGCCGGCGATGACGGCTCCGGAGACCATCGTGATGCCGCCGATGTAGGCGAAGCCGATGAGGCCGAGTGCGGCCAGCGCGGTGAACCGGACCGCGCTGACGGAGCCGAAGTTGTAGCCGTACAGGGTCCCCGCGGCGCTGGCGATGAAGGAGCTGATGGCGAACGCCGCGATCTTCACCCGGCAGCTGGAAGACCGTCTATGAACGCCACCGGCGCTGGTCGGCAGACGGCACGTGGGACCGGATCCTGCGTGCGGTCCAGGCGGATGCCGATCTGGCCGGCCGGATCGACTGGAGCATGGTCGGCGTGGACTCGACGTCCTGCCGGGCTCATCAGCACGCGGCCGGTGCCCGCAAGACCAAGCCGCGCGTCCCGAAAAAAGGACGACGCCCCGAAACCACCGCCCCGCCGAGGGACTTGGGCGGTCCCGGGGCGGCCTGACCTGCAAGATCCACCTCGCGGGTGACGGCGGATGCCGCCCCCTGGCCGTCCTGCTCACACCGGGCCAGTTCGGTGATGCTCCACAGATGATCGAGGTCCTTGGCCGCATCCGTGTTCCCCGCCTCCAGGGCGGACACCCGCGCACCCGGCCCGATCACCTCAGCGCAGACAAGGCATACAGTTCCCGCCGCAACCGCCGCTACCTGCGAAGACGCCAGATCAAGCACACCATTCCGGAACCGAAGGACCAGCGGGCCCACCGCAAAAGACGCGGCGGCAAAGGCGGCCGACCCGCCGGCTTCGACAACGAGACCTACAAACGCCGCAACGAGGTCGAACGAACCATCAACAGGCTCAAGAACTCCCGGGCCGTCGCCACCCGTTACGACAAGAGGGCCTACGTCTTCCACGGCACCGTCACCGCCGCAGCAATCAGACCCTGGCTCCGACCATGATCCGCCGGACAGAACCTAGACCTCCCTTGAGTTGTTGGCCAGGACTCCGAGAGCTCGCCCTGTCGCTCGAACACGGCGAGGATCACACCGAGCGCCGTCGCACTGTTGCCAATCGTGTACTGGCGCCACTCCACCGACTCCAACTCGTCGTACAACTCCTTGAGGATCGCCGGATCGTCCTGCCCGGCGATCGCGTTGCGGGAGAGCTGGGGCGCGATCTGCCGCTTGGTGAATGCGTGCCGATCACCGTGCGCTGGTCGACTCCACCTCACGCAAAGCACCCGTCCAACCGCGTTTCCGCAGGTCAGAACCTTCCTGCATAGATGACCACCGGTGGGGCGGGTGGGACTCGCACCCACGGCCGATCAGAGACAAGGCCAGGAGCCCGCAAGAAAGGTGACACGTTTGGTTCGGCCGGACTTCAGACCTACAGTCGCACCCTCGTCACGCAAGGAACGACAACCGCACCTGCCGATCGGGGTTGTCCCGGTTGGAGTCCGCCAACCTCCGTCAGGACGACCCCGACCCTACTCCCCAGCGCAAACACTCCGCGTGCCACCTGGCTTGGCCATGTTGAAGTCCCATCTGCTCGCCCGCGCACGGCAATGCCCTGCGGCCCGTCCTACCTGCCGGGGCCGCCTCCTTGGCGGTGTCGACCAGCCACCTGACGGTGGCGTCGGGTTCCGCGGGATCCTGGGAGACGTACCGAAGCGCGTCGCCAACCTTGATCAGCACGTCGAAGCAGAGAGTCGCGTCGAGCGATGCCCACCGTGTGCACCGCCACCGCCAACGGCGCTACCCGGACGGTGACTTGACCAGATCGGGTGCAGAACCCGTATCGCGGGATGTACCCAGCGAGATCCGCGGCGGGGGATCGCCCCGCCGCGGATGGGCCGCTCAGCCGTCGCCGCCGGGTGGGGGTGTGACCGGGCCGGGCCAGGCGAAGGCGTTGGTGTAGAGGCGTACCTTCGGGTCCTTGGTCCGGTAGTAGCCCACCGTGTCGTAGGCGGTGATGGCGAAGTCCAGCCTGCCGTCGCCGTTGAAGTCCGCGACGGCGATGCGGGCGGTGGACTCGGTGCTCACCTGCTGCTCGATGAGCGTGTTCCCCTGCGCGTCGAGCTTGTAGTACCAGACGCCCTGCGCCGGAGCGGGTCCCCGCATGCCGATCAGGAACTCGTCGTCGCCGTCGTTGTCGAAGTCCGCCACGACCACGTGATGTCCTACGGCGTCGTACTGGGCGCTGGGATGGGCAAAGGTCTTCAGCACCTTTCGCCGCCACGGCTTGGCGAACGGTGAGGCGGTGCCGTTGGGCCGCACGTATGCCGCGACGGTGTTCCCGTGGAACGGCTCCAGCGTGACGATCACCGCGCAGGACCGTCCGCCGATCCGCCCGACCGCGAGGTTGCCGCTGCCCTGGAAGTAGCGGCCCAGTTCCGGCGACTTCTGCGGCGGCACGCCTGTGCCGAGCGTGACGTGTTGCCAGGGGCTGCCCGGCGCGGCGCCGGGACCGGGGCCCAGCCAGCTGATCCCCTCACCGCCGGCCAGCAGGAACGACTCCCGGTCCGGTCGCGGGGTGCCGGGGAAGCGGGCCGACACCACACCGTGCACCACGGTGAAGTGCGAGGTGTCCACGGCCTGGCCCGGCCAGGCCTCGGCGGTCAGCACGTCGTCGGGGAGGTCGTACAGCATGACGTGCACGGGCGAGTGGACGCCGGCTTCGCCTCCCTGCGGCCCGACCACCGGGAAGGCGGCCAGTTGCAGTCGCCGGTCGGTGGTGAAGTGGCCCAGCCGTAACCGGTGGGTGGCGACCAGGTCGGCCACGTGCCGGCGGGTCCACGCGGCGTCCCATTTGCCCGTGCCGGGGTTCTGCAGCCAGGAGATCCTGCCGTCCTGCGGGCCGCAGTTGAACATGCACTTGCCGTAGTCGTGGCTGAGGACCAGGTCCGGCAAACCGTCACCGGTGAGGTCCGCGGTGTCCAGGGCGACGGGCTTGTGGTCGGTCAGGGACACGATGGTCCGCTTCGTCCAGGACGGGTTCTGGTACCAGACGACCTCGCCGCGGCTGAGACCGGAGGCGACCAGGTCGGGGCGGCCGTCGCCGTCGATGTCGACGGCCTGGAGGAAGTAGCCGTCGCGGGGGTCGGCGTCGATGACCGACTCGGTGAACTTCGGCGTGGCGTGTGCGGTCACCGCCCCAGCTCCTTCCTCAGGTACTCGCGGGCCAGCTTGGCGTAGTGGAGCGGTGGTCGCCGGCCGTGCGGGTCCTGCTCGGCCTCGACGACCAGCCAGCCCTTGTACTGCTTGGAATCCAGAGCGGTCAGGACGGCCGGGAAGGGGACCGCTCCGGTCCGGTCGCCGGGGACTGTGAAGATGCCCGCCCTGACGAACTCCTCGAAGCTGGCCGAGGCCAACCCGGGCCTGTCGCGCACCGCGGTGCGGATGTTCTTCAGGTGCACGTGCCGGATGCGGTCGGCATGCGCGTTGATCACCGCCACCGGGTCGCCGCCGGCCCAGTACAGGTGGCCGGTGTCCAGCAGCAGATGGACGTACTGGGCGTTGGTGCGCCGCATGAGCGTGTCCACCTCGGCCTGGGTCTGCACCCCGGTGCCCATGTGGGGGTGGTAGACCAGCTGGAAGTCCCGCTCCTTGGCGAGCCTGCCGATCTCGTCGAGCCCTTGTGTCAGCGCCTTCCAGTGGTCCTCGGTGAACACGGGCTTGGAGTCGCTGAGGCTGATGGGCATGAGGTGGATGGAGTTGCCGAACTCGGCCACTCCGATGCTCCGGGTCTTCACCGGGCCCTTGATCGCGTCGAGGAAGTCCATCCGCTCCTCGAAGGCCGCGATGGTCCGCCTGCGCATACCGGGCACGGTGAAGAACGTACTCACCCACGGCTCGGTGACGCTGAGTTCGCGCAGCGCGAGGGCCGCGTTCAGCGCGTCCGCGTCGGTGGGGAACTTGTGGCCGATGCTGCACCCTTCGAAGCCCGCCAGCCTGATCTCGCTGACGCACTGCTCGAAGGGGATGTCGTCGCCCAGCAGCGGGAAGTCGTCGTTGGTCCAGCAGGTCGGGGTGATGCCGAGGTGCGTCTCGGCCAGCCTGATCGGTGTCATGGTCGGCTCTCCCCTACGCCTTCAAGAGCTCGGCAGGATGGTCTTGATCTTCTCGACCGCCTGCAGCGCCATGGCGACGCTGGTCAGCGTGGGGTTGGCGGCGTTGCCGAACGGGTGCAGGCCGTTGCCGCCGAGGAAGAGGTTCTTGACCTTCCACACCTGCGAGTTGGGGTCGACGACGCTTGTCTTCTCGTTCTTGCCCATCCGCGTGGTGCCCGCGATGTGCAGCGGCAGGCCCGGGGTGAGGAACTGCGGCTCCGATCCGGGCATGAAGCCGCCGAGCTGGGCGGCGACCCGCATCATGTGGTCCATCATCCTGCCGCAGTCGGCCCGCTCCTCCTTGGTGAGCTCGAAGTGGAACGTCGGCTGGGGCATGCCGAAGGTGTCCTTGATGTCGCGGCTGAACGTCACGCGGTTGCTGAGCCGGGGCCGGGACATCCCGAACCACCGCAGGTCGACGATGAGCCGGCTGTCGATGTTGGGCGGCACCTCGCCGTAGCTGAAGGCGTCGCGGTGGATCTGGCAGTGCCAGGGCTGCCCCGGCACGGCCGGGATCCACAGGTTCGGCTCCAGCTCGCCCTTCGGGAATGGCACGGGGTCCGCGCCCGGGGTCTTCTCCTGCTGCTTCTGCCTCTGCTTGTCGATGTACTCCTTCACCCGCGTCTTGGCGTCGGGGTACTTCTCCAGCAGGGTGACGACGTCGTCGAGGATCGACTGCTTGAGCACGGTCTGGCAGAACGCCATCGGCTGCTCGGTCAGATAGCGGCCGAGCGACTCGCTCCGCAGCTCCGAGGCGAACAGCAGCTGCGGGGTGAGCACCGGGTTGCAGGCGACGACGTACACCTCGGCGTTGATCGTCACCTTCTCGTTGAGGTCGCGGAGGTTGCGGACCTTCACCCCGGTCACGCGCTGCTGGCCGTTGCCGTCGTCGGTGAGTTCCAGCCTGGTGCACTGGTGCTCGGGCAGCAGCCGGAAGGAGCCCTGGGTGGGCGTGTGGCGGGGGTCGGCGAGCGTGCCGAGCACGGTGTCCGCGGCGCTCCAGTGCACGGCGTCGGACTTCGCCTGGTCGGGGCGCGCGCTGACGGCGAGCGGCAGTTCCCGCACGTCGGTGAACTTCGCGCGGTGCAGCACCTCACGGACCAGCAGGTGGCGTGCCGAGGAGGCGAAGACCGCCTCGGACCTGTGCAGGAGACCGGCCGCCTCCTTGTAGAGCTTGTCCATCGTGGTCGCGTCGATGGGGTAGGCCTCGCCGTTGTACGTGCGCTCCAGGGTGGCGTGGAACTCCGGTACGGCGCAGGTCCAGTGCGTGGCCATGCCGCCGACGGCGTAAGTGGCCGCGGACGCGCCGAGGTTGTCGCGCTTCTTCTGCTCGGGGTTCTGGTTGTTGAGGACGAATCCCGGCCAGTCCTCGGAGTCGTACGAGAAGGAGGACGGGTCGAGGGTGACCACGGGGGAGTCGTCCTTCGCGATGGACAGCGGATGCAGATGGCCGCGGATGACCGACGCGAACAGGTCCACGTTCTTCTGGTACAGGAAGCTGTTCTTGAGGTGCTCTCCGTAGCTCCCGGAGAGTTGCGCACCGGCGTCGATCATCAGGACATGGTGTCCCGCGTCCACCAGCTTCCGCGCGAAAGTGGCCCCGACCGGACCGCTTCCGACGATGAGAACATCGACGTCGTACTTGCTCATGATGCTTCCCCTCTTTTCTCAGGCCGTGTTGCCGGTCTTGACCAGGAAGTCGTTCTTGATGAGCCACCCGAGGAGATCTTTCTTGTCCTTGGGAGCTCCAGGAACGAGATTCGGGTCCAGTTCCTGCTGTGTTCCGCCGCCGATTTGGTTGAAGTGCGGAGTGGTCTTGCCTTCGTAGACCTGGAACTCCTTTTTGACGCGGAAGGTGGTGTACAGGAACCGGTCCTTGTTGAGTGCCGTGGGTGGCAGGGCGCGTTCCTTGAATGGCGTGCCTCGATTGGCGAGGTAGGTGCCCTTGAGTGATCCGAAACGGTCGAGTTCGCGATTCACTTTGAGGGTGACCTTTTTCTTGTCCACGGATTGGTCGTCGCTGACGTGGAAGCCGGACTGGTCCGGGTAGCGCCAGGTGCCTTCCGCCGGGTACTCCGTGCCGTCCCAGTAGATCTTCAGGAACGTCTTCGGGCTGAGGCCGCCCAGCCGCTCGTAGCCGACCAGCAGCTTCTTCACCGACGTGGGGAACTCCTTGGGGCCGAGGCGGCAGAGCTGGTCGTTCAGGTGGCAGTCCGCCGGAGCGGCCGACACGGCCGGCGCGTGGGTGGCGCTGCCGAGGAGGGGCAGGAGAGCCGCCAGGGCGATGGCTGAAATCCGCCGACGGTTCATGGGGACTTCCTTCCGCTTCGCTTGCAGAACAGGAATCGGCAACTGCCGGGAAAGGGGGGTCTATTCCATTGAGAGGGCGGCCGGGTATTTCGTAAATGGCGGAGTCAGAGATTCCCTCGAAAGGGTTAATCGTGCGATGAGATGACAACGTTTTGCGTGCCCCGAGGCGTGAATTTCGTGCGCCGGGGGATGCGTTCCGTGCGCTGTCGCATGCTCCTGCGCGGTCAGTGAAGGAGGGGAAATAAAAAAGGGCCGTGCCCCCCGGTTCGAAAACCGGGGGGCAGAGCCCTTCCTGGCTGATCCTTTTGTGATTGATCCGTGGAATTAAGGCTCCTGAATGACCCTCAATTCCTTGATTCCCGGTCGCTTCCCGTCGTTTCCGGGATCAGCCGCCCGCACTTCCACCCTCACGAAGCGGGCGGTGCCGCCGGGCGTCACCTCGCGCCAGTTCTCGCCGTCGGCGGAGGCGAGCAGCCGGTGCGAGGCCGGCCGGATGTCGGACCACGCCACCGAGACCTTGGAGACGCGCACCGTGCGCCCGAGGTCGACGGTCAGGTGGGCCTCGGCCGCCTTGGGCGACCAGAACGTGATCCCGTCCCCGTCCACGGCGGCGCCCGCGTACAGGCCGGGCTGCTCCGAGGTTGCCTCGGCCGGCCGGCAGCGGGCCACGTTGTCCGTCGGCTCCAGGTCGGGGCGGCGGGTCTTGAGGACCGCGGGCGCCGCGGCGCTGACGACCTGCGTGCCCTGTGGGGTCTCCAGCTCGAACGGCTCCCCCTGGATCAGCCGCACCCGCGTCTCCTCGGCGCCGATGGCCACCTCGTACGTCCTGCCGTGCGCGCGCAGGCCCTTGAGCGTGACGCCCTTCGACAGCTGCGGAGGGAGCATCGGGTCCAGGTGCACCTTGCCCGAGCGGGTGCGCAGTCCGGTGAGCCCGTGGGTGAAGACCTGTACGAAGCCGCCCTTCCCGGTCAGGAAGTCCTCGGCGGGGAACCCCGCGTGCGGATCACCGGCGCCGGCCGCCCGCTCCCCGCGCGCCTCGGAGAACAGCGCGAACGGCCCCCGTACGAAGGGTCGGATGGACCGCATCAGATACGTGTCGGTGACACAGCCGGGCTTGCCGATGGCCGCCGCGTCCACCGCGTGCACCGAGTCCGTCATGGCGGGGCCGTCCGGGTCGGAGCGGGCGGCGTAGTAGTCGAGGGTGTTGGCGGCCGCCTCGTCGGACATGGGCCATTCGAGGGGGTAGATCAACAGGACGGCGTCGGCCTGTTTGATCGGGTCGCCCTTGTAGCCGTCGTACTGCCGGAAGACCTTCGCCTCCTTGTCGTACAGGATCCGCAGCCGGTCGGCGATGGCCGTCCAGCTGTCCGGTGCGCGCTCGCCGAGGACGCCGGCGGCACGGGTGGCATGGCGCAGCGCGGTGGCGGCGGCCGCGTTGGTGTAGACGGCGTCGTTCTTGTAGTTGCTGTACTCGTCGGGCCCGGAGACGTTCTTGATGGAGTAGCTGCCATCGCCGTTGCGGGTCACGCGGCTCTCCCAGAACTCGGCGATGCCCTTGAGCAGCGGCCAGCCCCGCTCGCGCAGCCACTGACTGTCGGCGGTCTGCTGGTAGAACTGCCAGGCGGCGAGGGCGATGTCGGCCTGGAGGTGGATCTGGGTGCGGCAGTGATCCGGCTCCACGCTGTGGCACTCCGACTCAAGGTCCCCCTTGTCGGCGCTCGTCCACGGGAAGAACAGGCCGCGTCGCCCCAGCGCTATGGCGTTCTGCCGGGCGGCCGGCATCGTGCGGTAGCGGTACTCCAGGACCGGCCGGGCGAGTTCGGGCCGGAAGGCCAGCAGGCCCGGGAACATCCAGGTCTCGGCGTCCCAGAACTTCAGGCCCGCGTAGTCGTCACTGGTCAGACCGGCCGGGGCGATGCTGTCCGGCGATCCGGCCCGGGAGTTCGCCAGCAGTCCGTAGAGGCTGGAGCGCAGCCATCTCTGCAGCTCGGGATGGCCGTTCACCTCGATGTCGCCACTCCACAGCTGCTCCCACTCGGCGACGTGTCGTCCGAGCAGCCGCTCCCAGCCACGATCTGCGGCCCGCCGCGACTCCTCCGCGGCGCTCTGCGCGGGCCGGCGGGAGGTCAGCCCGGTATCGACGCCGACGAACTTGGTGAACGCGTACGAGCGCCCGTCGCGCACCGGCAACATCGCTGATTGGTGCGCCGTCAGCCCTTCGCCGCCACGGGACCGGCCACGCACCGGAACGCCCGCGTCCGGGCGCAGCGTCGACACCACCGCCCCGTCCACGCCGGTGCCGTCGGTCCGGAACGCCACGGCGATCCGGTCGTCGACGGACCCGCCGGGCTCGTCCCCGGTGGCCGAGATGCGCCGCGCTCCCCGGCCGTCGATGAGGTCGGTGACGCTCGCGGTGCCGCTCCAGCGCGGGGTGACGGACAGCCGTACGGCGCCGACGTGACGGTACTTGCGGTCGGCGACGACGTCGTAGACCAGGGCGGTGGCCCGGCCGTCGGTGGTGGTCCACGTCAGTGACGTGCGTACCAGGCCACAGCGCAGGAAGACGGTCTGCCGGTAGTCCGAGATCCGGTTGGTGGGGGTCGACGGGCCGAAGGTCTCCCGCCCGACGGTGACGGTCAGCCCGGACCAGGTGGGAAGTGCCGCGATGACGTGGCGGTCGTCGGCGGTCTGCTTGTTGTGCGCGTAGAGGCCGGCCACGAACGCCCCGTCGTAGCGGGGCGTCTTGAGCGGCCAGCCGGTGTCCCTCTCCGAGACGGAGTAGCCGGTGCCCGCAGGCGGCAGGCTCTGCCCGAGATAGCCGTTGGCGGCGTAGGCGTGGTGGTCGTTCGACGGATCGGTGGACGTGAGCGCCCAGTCGGAAGGCGCCGAGTGCCCCTTGTCGGGGCAGAGTTGGGCCGCCGCTCTAGCCGAGGGTGCGGCGTCGGCGAGAGCGGCGGTGGACAGGAGCGTGCCGATGACGAGAGGGATCGTCAGCCGGGCGCGGCGTGACGGCCGTAAGGGCGACGCGGGTCGCCTTCGCGCATGCAGCATGAGGGATCTCCACAGGATGGGTGGACGGGACGTCTGAAACGGGGGCTCGGCCGAGCCGCGCGGGCAGGCACACGTGCCGAGGCGCCAGAGGGGCAGGCCGGGACGGCGACAGCGTCAGCGGACGCGTATGTACGGCGCTCCCGAGAGACGGACGACGGGCCGGCATGCGGTGTCCAGACCCTTCACCGTCATCCCTGCTGCCCTCCCCAGGGTGTGTCCCGTCGTCAACTTCGCATTACCCAGAGCGATATGACGACAACCATGCGTAGCGGCCGCCGCTCCCGTGCGCCCTCAACGCACTCCGGCACCTTGGGTCGCGCCCCTGGTCCCCCGGCGCGTACCGGTGTCCCGCCGCGCCCTCTTCTGTATGACTGGTGGTGCCCCGGAACCACCCGCGGGTACTCCATCCCTCCCCGCACGAAAGGCTTGGGGGAACGGCATGCAGATCGATCTGAAGGGCCGCACCGCTCTGGTGACCGGCTCCACCCAGGGCATCGGCGCCGCGATCGCCTCGGGTCTGGCCCGCGCCGGCGCCCGGGTCGGCGTCAACGGTCGCTCGGCCGAACGGGTGCGGCGGGCCGTGGACCGGTTGACCAGCGAAGCGCCCGGCGCCGAGCTGGTGCCGGTGGCCGCCGACGTGACCACGGAAGAGGGGGCGCGGCAGGCGGTGGATGCCCTGTCCCAGGTGGACATCCTCGTCAACAGCCTCGGCATCTTCGAGTCCGCCGACCCCCTGGAGATCAGCGACGAGGAGTGGCGGCGCTACTTCGAGGTGAACGTCCTGGCCGCCGTGCGCCTCACACGTCTCCTCCTGCCGGGCATGACCGGACGCGGCTGGGGACGCGTCCAGTACATCGCCAGCGACTCGGCGATCGTCACCCCCGCCGAAATGATCCACTACGGCATGTCGAAGACCGCCCTGCTCGCCGTGAGCCGGGGCTTCGCCAAACAGGCCGCCGGCACCGGTGTCACGGTGAACTCCGTCATCGCGGGCCCCACCCACACGCGAGGCGTGGAGGACTTCGTCTACCAACTCGTCGACCGCAACCTGCCCTGGGAGAAGGCCCAGCGCGTCTTCATGCGGGAGCACCGACCACAGTCCCTGCTCCAGCGGCTGATCGAGCCGGAGGAGATCGCCAACATGGTTGTCTACCTCAGCTCCGACCAGGCCTCGGCGACCACCGGCGGGGCCCTGCGCGTCGACGGCGGTTATGTTGACTCGATCCTCCCCTGAACCGGGGTGCCTGAAGGGTGGAGCACTGGGCAAGAGTGCGGTAGTGGTCGGCTGCAGGCCGCTGAAAATGTTCGCCGTCGGCGTGGTGAGGCAATATGGCGTCCGCGCCCAGGATGATCCTGCTCAGCCCAGGAAGCTCAGTCGCACCTGACGGTTGGGATTGTCTTTATTGGTGTCCACCAGGCACACCGACTGCCACGTCCCGAGTTCCAGGTGCCCGCCGAGCACCGGCAGCGTCGCGTGGGGCGCGACGATGGCCGGCAGGACGTGGTCGCGGCCGTGGCCGGGGCTGCCGTGGCGGTGCTGCCAGCGGTCGTCGGCGGGGAGCAGGGTGTGCAGGGCGGCCAGGAGGTCGTCGTCGCTGCCGGCGCCCGTCTCGATGATCGCGACACCGGCGGTCGCATGCGGCACGAAGATGTTGAGCAGGCCGTCGCGGCCGGCCGCCGCTTCCCGCAGGAATGCCTCGCAGTCGCGGGTGATGTCCACGACCCGCTCCGTGGAGCCGGAGGCGACGTTCAGAACTCGGGTGGTGAAGGCGTCTGACATGTCCTCCATCCTGACCCATGCACAGGGGTTCACGCGGCGGGAAGATCCGCGCCTTCGCCGCGGTTAGTAGAAGCGTGAACAACATTGGGGCGGTCGAAGAAGTCGACGTAGTCGTCACAGGCGCCGGCCAGGCAGGTCTCTCCAGCGCCTACCACCTGCGGCGCACCGGTTTCGAGCCCGGCCGTGACTTCGTCGTCCTCGACCACTCCCCCGGTCCGGGCGGCGCCTGGCAGTTCCGGTGGCCGTCGCTTACGTACGGCAAGGTGCACGGGATGCACTCGCTGCCGGGCATGGAGCTGACCGACGCCGACCCCGGGCGGCCGTCGTCCGAGGTCATCGCCGAGTACTTCGACACCTACGAACGCACCTTCGGCCTGCGGGTCCGGCGGCCCGTCGACGTGCGTGCCGTGCGCGAGGGCCCGGGCGGCCGGCTGCTCGTCGAGACCTCGGCGGGGACGTGGGCGACACGGGCGCTGATCAACGCGACCGGCACCTGGGACCGGCCGTTCTGGCCGCGCTACCGCGGCCAGGAGACGTTCCGGGGACGGCAGTTGCACACCGCACAGTACCCCGGGCCACAGGAGTTCGCAGGTCAGCGGGTCGTGGTGGTGGGCGGCGGAGCCTCCGGCACGCAGCATCTGCTGGAGATCGCCCCGTACGCGGCGGCCACGACCTGGGTCACTCGGCGCCCGCCCGTCTTCCGCGAGGGCCCCTTCACCGAGGACGTGGGCCGCGCGGCGGTCGCGCTCGTCGAGGACAGGGTCCGGCAGGGGCTGCCGCCGAAGAGCGTCGTGTCGGTCACGGGGCTGCCGCTGAACGACGCCGTACGGCAGGGGCTCGCGGACGGCGTCCTGGACCGCCTGCCCATGTTCGACCGGATCACGCCGGACGGCGTGGAGTGGCAGGACGGTCGGCGGGTGACCGCGGACGTCATCCTGTGGGCGACCGGGTTCCGGGCCGCGATCGACCATCTGGCCCCGCTGCGCCTACGTGAGCCGGGCGGCGGCATCCGGGTGGACGGCACGCGCGCGGTCGCCGATCCCCGGGTCCACCTGGTCGGCTACGGCCCCTCCGCCAGCACGATCGGCGCCAACCGGGCCGGCCGCGCGGCCGTACGGGACATCAGGCGGCTGCTGGCCGAGGAGCCGGTGGCGGCGTGAGGCGCCGACGGGCGGGCCGGGATCCCGTATGACGTCCCGTCGGCTCAGTTGGTCTGCTTCGGGCTCGCCTTCTGCTTCTGCCGGGAGTTGAACTCGGCGACGTTGCGCTGGTGTTCGGCGTAGTCGGCGGTGAAGCGGGTGTCGCCCGGCTTGACCGTGACGAAGTACAGCCAGTCGCCCGCGGCCGGACTGGTCGCCGCGCGCATGGCGTCGTCACCGGGGTTGTCGATCGGCGTGGGCGGCAGGCCCATGCGCTGGTACGAGTTGTAGGGGCTCTCGATCCGGGTGTCGGCCTCCGTCGTGCGGAGCGTGGAGCGGTTCAGCGCGTAGTTGATGGTGGAGTCCATCTGGAGCGGCATGCCGCGTTCGAGCCGGTTGAAGATCACCCGGGCCACCTTGCCCATGTCGGTCTTGGTGGCGGCCTCGGCCTGGACGATGCTGGCGATGGTGACCGCCTGATAGACGTTCATGGCGTTGCGTTGCGCGCCGGCGGCAATCGGGGCGCCGCTGAACTTCTTGTTGGCGGTGTCGACCATGGCCGACAGCAGGGAGTCCGGCGTCGCCCTCTTCCCGTTCTCCTCCAGGGGGTACGTCGCCGGGAAGAGGTAGCCCTCCGGGTTGCCGTCGGCTGCGTTCGGCAGCTTGAGGTCGAGCTTGGCGAGGGACTTCTTCGTCGTGCCGGACGGCAGGGCGAGGGCCTTGTCGACGGCGGTGTAGACCTGGCTCGCCCGCCAGCCCTCCGGGATCACCAGCGAGGTGGGCCGCGCCGCCTCCTCCTCGCCCATGACCAGCAGCGGCACCGCCACGGCGGTGCCGGCCACGACGGCGCCGGCGGCGATGAGAGCCATACGCCCCCGGCGCGTCAGTCGAATCGTGCTCCGTGGCGGAGTGTTGAAGTACATGCGGGCACGGTAACCCGCACATGCTTACAAAGCTGGCATATCGTCACCCCGTCGGCTCCAGTTGCGCATCCCGGCGCACCAGCGCCGCATAGCGCCCCTCCCGCTCCAGCAACTCCCCGTGCGTGCCCCGTTCGGCGACCCGCCCCGCGTCGAGCACCACGATCTGGTCGGCGCCCCTGATGGTGGACAGCCGGTGCGCGATGGTGACGGTGGTGCGGTTGGCCGACAGGGCGTCGATGGCCTCCTGGACGGCGTGCTCGGTGCGGGTGTCCAGGGCGCTGGTCGCCTCGTCGAGGATGAGGACCGGGGGGTCGCGCAGAATGGTGCGGGCGATGGCCAGGCGCTGCTTCTCACCGCCGGAGAAGCGGTGTCCGCGCTCGCCGACGACCGTGTCGTAGCCGTCGGGCAGCGCCGCGATGTGGTCGTGGATCTGGGCCGCCCGCGCCGCCGCGTGCAGTTCCTCGTCGGTGGCGTCCGGCTTGGCGAAGCGCAGGTTGTCGGCGACCGAGGCGTGGAAAAGGTACGTCTCCTGCGAGACGACGCCGACCGCGCGGGCGAGGGTGTCGAAGTCGAGGTCGCGCACGTCGACCCCGTCGAGGGTGACCCGGCCGCCGGTCACGTCGTACAGGCGCGGCACGAGATGGCCGAGCGTCGACTTTCCGGCGCCGGTCGGGCCGACCACCGCGAGGCTGCCGCCGGCCGGGACGGTGAGGTCGATGCCGTCGAGGATGGGGCCGCCCTTGCCGTCGTAGTCGAACTCGACGTTCTCGAAGCGGACCTCGCCCTTGACGCGGTCGAGGTGGACGGGGTCCTTGCGCTCGGTGATGTCGATGGGCAGGTCGAGGTACTCGAAGATGCGCTGGAACAGCGCGAGCGAGGTCTGGATCTGGACGCCGGTGGACAGCAGACTGACGGCCGGCCGGAACAGGCCCTGCTGGAGCGAGACGAAGGCGACGATCGTGCCGATGGAGACCTGCGGGCCGCCGAGTTGGAGGGCCATTCCCGCGGTCCAGTAGATGAAGGCGGGCATGGCGGCCATGACGATGGTGATGACGGCCATGCGCCAGCGGCCGGCCATGTTCGACCGCACCTCGAGGTCGACCAGCCGCTCGGACTCCTGAGAGAAGGCGTCGGTGAGCGAGCCCGAACGGCCCATCGTCCGGCCGAGCAGAATGCCGCTGACCGAGAGCGACTCGGTGACGGTGGCGGCCATCGCGGCCATCTGCTTCTGGCGCTGGGTGGTGATCTTCTTGCGCTCGCTGCCGACGCGGCGACTGATCCAGACGAAGACCGGCAGCAGGACCAGGGAGACGACGGTCAGGCGCCAGTCGAGGGCGATCATCGCGACGATAGTGGCGATCACGCTGGTGGCGTTGGAGACCAGGGAGGTCGCGGTGGAGGTGACGGTGGCCTGCATGCCGCCGATGTCGTTGGCGATGCGGGACTGGACCTCGCCGGTGCGGGTGCGGGTGAAGAAGGCGAGCGACATGCGCTGCAGACGGCCGTAGACCGAAGTGCGCAGGTCGTGCATGACGCGCTGGCCGACCGTCGTGGAGATCAGCGTCTGGAGCACGCCGAAGACGCTGGTCAGGACGGCGCTGAGGATCATGCCGAGCGCGAGCAGGCTGAGCAGGCCGGTGCGGCCCTCGGGGATCGCGACGTCGAGGATCGCCTTGAGCAGGAACGGCGTGGCGACGCCGACCAGCGACGAGGCGCCGACGAGGAGTCCGACGACGGCCAGGCGTCCGCGGTAGGGACGGAAGAGTCTGAGGATGCGGCGCACCTGCCGCGGCTGTCCCTGCTGCGCGGCCGATGGCGTCCAGGCGGGTTCGTGGTCGGGATGCATGGGCTCCTACGGAGGTGTGGCGATGCGGACTGACGGAGCTTAGCTCATTGTTACCTATACTCACAATGAGGCTGATCCTGATATTGTTCCCGCATGACCACCCCCGATCCCGACGGCCCGCTCGCCGAGCAGTTGCTGCGCTTGACCCGACGGGTGCACCGGATCCAGAAACGTCACCTCCAGGAGTGCGGCCTGGGCATCACCCCGGCCCAGTCCCGCCTGCTGCGCACACTGGCGCACTATGACTCACCGCCCCGGATGGCCGATCTCGCCGAGCGCCTGGAGGTGGTCCCGCGCGCGGTGACGACGCTGGTCGACGGGCTGGAGGCGAGCGGGAAGGTCCGGCGGGTGCCCGATCCGACGAACCGGCGGGTGATCCGGATCGAGATCACCGACGACGGCCGCAAGGCCCTGCGGGAGCTGCACGGCGCGCGGCGCTCGGCCGCCGAGGAGATCCTGGCGCCGCTGACGGACGATCAGCGTGCGGTGCTGGGCGAGTTGCTGGACACGCTGATCGACGGGACCGCTGCGCGGGGGTGCTGAACGCTGCTGAACAGCGCCGAGCGGCGCTGAACAGGAAAGGCCGCGGCCACCGCTCCGGGTTGCTGGAGCGGTGGCCGCGGCCCGTGTTGCCGAATGAAGGTCAACCGGCCTCGGTGGCCGCCTCCTTGGCCGTGCGGGCCGATGCGGTGACAGGCTCCGCGGCGTCGGGCGTCCCGGGCTTCTTCTCCAGTTCCGGCGTCCCCGGCTCCTCGCCCTCCTTGCTCTCCTCGTCCTCCTCCAGGTCGACCACGATCTCGCCGTCCAGGACCTTCTTGGCCCGGTCCCTGTCCAGCGCGCCCTCCCAGCGGGAGACCGCGAAGACGGCGACGCAGTTGCCGAGCAGGTTGGTGACGACGCGCATCGAGTCCATGATGCGGTCCACGCCGAGCAGCAGGGCGACGGCCCCGGCCGGGATGGCGCCCAGCGAGGACGCGGTCGCGGACAGGGCGAGGAACGCCGAGCCGGGGATGCCCGCCATGCCCTTGCTGGTCAGCATCAGCACCAGGATCACGGTGATCTGCTGACCGACGCTGAGATCCACGCCCACGGCCTGGGCGATGAACAGCGTGCCGATGGACAGGTAGAGCGAGGCGCCGTCGAGGTTGAAGGAGTAGCCCGTCGGCAGCACCAGGCCCACGGCGTCGTCACGGGCGCCGGCCTTGCGCAGCTTCTGCATCACCCGGGGCAGCACCGACTCGGTGGAGGCGGTGCCGAGCGCGAGCAGCATCTCCTCGCGGATGTACCGCAGGAACTTCCACAGGCTGAGCCCGGTGACGACCCTCAGGGCGATCGCCAGGAGCACGATGAACAGCGCGGCGGCCGCGTAGCACAGGACGATCAGCTTGCCGTACGTCTCGATCACGCCGAGGCCGTAGTTGCCGATCAGGACGGCCATCGCGCCGAACACCGCGAGCGGCGCCAGCCGCATGACGAAGCCGACGATCGCGAAGATGACCTCCTGCGCCTGCTCGATGGCGCGCAGCACCTGCGGCACCTTCGTGTGACCGAGATGCAGCAGCGCGGCACCCACCAGACAGGCCAGCACCAGCACCTGCAACAGGGAGTTCTCGGCGAAGGCTCCGATGAAGGAGGTGGGAATGGTGTCCAGCACGAACTGGGTCGTCGAGGGCAGATGACCGCCCCCCGTCTTCTCGTCGACCGCGGAGGCGTCGAGGGAGGACGGGTCGACGTTCATCCCGGACCCCGGCTGCACCACATTGGCGGCGAGGAGCCCGATGACCAGCGCGAGCGTGCTCGCGACCTCGAACCAGATCAGGGCCTTCAGCCCGATCCGGCCGAACGCCTTCAGGTCACCGGCCTTGGCGATGCCGACGACGACCACGCAGAACACGAGCGGCGAGATGATCGTCTTGATGAGCCGGATGAAACCGTCGCCGAGCGGCTTCAGATCCGCGGCGAAGTCGGGCCACAGCTTCCCGACGACGACTCCGAGCACGATCGCGCAGGCGACCTGCGCGAACAGAGAGGTACGCAGCATGCGTGCGACGCGTCGCGGCAGGGACGGCGACGGTACGGACGGCGGCACGGGCACTCCTTGGGGACGGCGGCACACAGAAGCCCATGGGGCGACGGGGGACTTCTGCGATACGGAAAGCGCATTCCGTGCCGATCACTCTGCGGGTGATGTTGGTCTTGTACAAGGCCTCCGTGTTGCATCCGTGTAAATCACCCCCCGCGTGACGCATCGCACACACGGCACCTCAGCAGCGGTGGCGGTCCTCGGTGAGCACCCCTTGGACGCTGGTCAGAGAGCGGTCGTAGCAACCGCCCGAGCCGTACCACCGGTAGCGCTCGCTCGTCGTGCCGACCGCGTGCCGCTGGTCGCGCGGGACGTTCAACGTCCAGGCGGCATCGCCCTCGACAGTGTCGTCGAGCCACGACCACGCGGTCCGCCGCCCGCCCTCGGTCGTGGCGACCGAGGCCCGGTCACCGAGGGTCAGCACCGTGCGCAGCCGGTCGCCCGCGCCGATCGTGATGGAGCCGTCCATCGTGTACGTCCGCTGGGTGCGCGTCGTTCGGGCCGGTCCGCGTCCGTCGACGGTGACCGACTGGTCGTCCGTCCATCGCGCGTCGAGGGCGTCCAGGTTCTCGCCGTCGGTCCAGCGGTGCGCGGAGTCGTTCGCCAGCGACCGGCGCACGGTGGTCGTCACCCGGCCGTGCGAGGTGTCGACGTATCCGGCGACGGTCAGCCGGTGACCGCCCTGCGTGTCCACACGGTGCTGCGAACCCGGCGTGTAGGTCGAGGAGTTGGCAAGGTCGCCGACGCGGTGCTCGGTGAGCTCGCCGGTGACGTGCGCGCTCTTCGCGTCCTGCCAGACGAGGACGTTCACGGGCGCGCTCCAGCCGCTCTGCCCCTCGGGAACGCCGACGACCAGGACCTCGACGCGGTGCGGGCGGCCGTCGTTGAGGAGGCCGGCGAACGGCGTCAGGTCGTATTCGATCGGCTTGACGTCGAAGGCGCGCGGCCCCGGGGTGACGTACCAGAGGAAGGGGTTGGACCAGCCGCCGGTCCACACGTGCGGGAACGGCGCGGCGATGCCGGCCAGTTGGCCGTCCACCTTGATCTGCACCTCTCGATAGGGGCCGTCGGCGGCCTTGCAGGAGTAGGGCGCCGGGTCGGGTGCGGACAGGTACCAGAACTCCTCGCAGCCGCCGCCGGAGCCGGTGGCGTACACCTCGGCGACGATGCGTTCGCTGTTGCGCGGGGTGGTGAGGGTGCCGTCCTGGAGGGTGAGGACGCGGTCGGGGGCGGCGGCGGGGCGGCCCGTGTAGAACGTCAGGGTGACCTTGACGTCGATGATGCCGGTGTAGGTGTCGTTGACGACGTTGCCGATGAGCATCTCGACGTCCTGGCCGCGGCGGAGGGTGTCGCCGTAGCGCGTGACGTCCTTCTCCACGGACCACTCGATGCCGTCGGGGGACGGCTCCGGAGTCGACGTACGGAAGACCTCGACCCCGCCGATGTGCAGATAGCCGAGCCGGTCGTACTGGCGGCCCTTGACCTTGCCGTCCATGCGCAGCACGACCTTGCTCCAGCGATCGCCGCAGCCGTCGGGCGGTGCGTAGGTGCCCCGGTACGGGGTGAAGTCGCGGAACTGGGCCTTGGCGACGGTGACCTGGCAGGACTTGCCGGAGGGCTTGGTGACGGGTGGGGCGGCGGTGATGGGGTCGTGCCAGTCGGTGCCGAACTCTGCCGGGACATCGACCGATCGGGCTCGCTCATCGGACAGCTGCGCGGGCACACGGGCAGATTGGGCGGGTGCACCGGCTGATTGGGCGGGGGACGCCCCGAGGAGTGAGGTCGCCAGGAGGGTCGCCCCGGCGAACATGGACATGACGATCCGTCTCTTCATGGGCGGTGTTCTACGGGGAGTCGGGCGTCCGCCGCAATGAGGCCCCCGTCAGTGCGAGCCTTTCAGGTCGGCCCTGTCACCCATCACCACCACGGGATGCCGGGCCGGATCGAGCGTGCGCAGCAGGTACTCCATGGCCGATTCGGACACGCTCGCACAGGCCGACGTGCCGCTGCCGTGGTCCATGTGCAGCCAGATGCCGCCGCCCTTGTGCTCGCCCTGGGGGCGGGTGGGGTCGTTGGGCGGAGTGCCCTTGATCCGGTTGTAGTCGATGGCGATGACGTAGTCGAAGTCGTGCCAGTACGACTTCGCCCACCAGCGCGGCGCGGCGAAGGCGGCCGACCTCGTGTACGGCAGCCTGGATCCGGGGTTCTTCAGTACGCCGCCCGCGTCGCCGAGCGTGAACACGCCTACGGGGCTGCGGTTGTCGCCCTCGTGGTGGTCGGTGGTCCAGCCCTTCCTGCCGTTGTGCGCGGGCCAACTGCGCACGCGGTCCCAGGTGGAGCCATGCCTGGTGTAGAGCACGACGGTGGAGTCCGGGGAGTCCTTTCCGGCGCCGTAGACCGCCACGACCTGGCGGGAGTCGGCGGGGATGCGCCGCTGCCATCGGTCGCCGAAGTCCGGGATGCGGGTCCGATCGACGGGGGCGGCGGCCGAGCGGGTGGGGGCGGGCTTGCCCACACCCACGCCCGCGTCGCCCGCTCCGCGCTGCGCGCCGCCGCACGCGCTCAGGGTCGTCAGCAGGGAACCAACGGCCGCCGTCACGGCCAACGCACGCCATGCTCCACCGTTCCGCATCGTTCCATGGTCGCACCGTGCTCGCCGGCGGGGCCTGACCGGTGGTCAGCAGGCTGTCCGGGCGGGCCGGAAGTGCGCGACGCCCCGGAAAACCGTTTGCGCCCGGCCACGCTGCGACGCGAACCTGTCACGGTTTGCTGCCGCCGGGCGCTGCCCGCTCTGCGCGCATCGACCGTAGACCGACCCCCGATCCCTCCCCCCCACTGACACGAGCCACTGGGACGTCATGCAGATTCGAGATCTTCCGTATCCCGACCCGGGTGTGCCGGACGCACACTCAGGTCCCCGATTCCTGTGGTGGCTCTTCAGGAACCAACTGGGCGGCCAGGCCAAAGCCCTGGCCTGGGGCCTGGTGCACTTCCTGTCCGTCTCCGCGCTGCCGTTCTGTGTCGGCTTCGCCGTACAGGCCGTCGTCGACCGCTCCGGCACCCGACTCGCCCTCGCGGGCGGACTGCTTCTGCTGTGCTCTGCCGGAAACGCCATCGGCGACACCTTCCTGCACCGCGCCGCCGTCACCAACTGGATCACGGCCGCCGCCCGCGTCCAGCAGGTACTGGCCCGCAAGACCGCCCAACTGGGCTCGGCGCTCACCCGCCGCGTCGCGGCCGGCGAGGTCGTGGCCGTCTCCACCGGTGACGTCGAGAAGATCGGCTGGTTCGTCGAGGCCTGGTCGCGCTTCACCGCGGCGGCCCTCACCGTCGTGGCGGTCTGCGTCGGGCTGGTCGTCTACCAGCCGGCACTCGGTGTGGTCGTCGCCGTGGGCCTTCCGGTACTGGCGGTCGCCGTGCTGCCGCTGCTGCCGCGCGCGACCCGGCGGGCCGACTTCCAGCGCGAGAAGGCGGGCCGCGCCACCGAGCTGGCCTCCGACACCGTCGCCGGCCTGCGCGTCCTGCGCGGCATCGGCGGCGAGGAACTCTTCCTCGACCGCTACCGCGGCGCCTCCCAGGAAGTCCGCCACGCGGCCGTGCGCAGCGCCCGGATGTGGGCCCTGATCTCCGCGATCCAGGTGCTGATGCCGGGGCTGCTGCTGATCGCGGTGGTCTGGTACGGCGTCCACCTGGCCCGCGAGGGCCGGGTCGGCGTCGGCGAACTGGTCGCCGTCTACAGCTCGATCATGATTCTCACCTACCCGCTGCGGCACTTCGAAGAGATCGCCATGGCCTACTCCTTCTCCCGGCCCTCGGCCCGGCGCGCCGCGCACGTGCTGTCCCTGGAGCGGGCCACCGACACGGGCGGGTCGCTCGACGTGACCGAGCTGCCTTCCGGGGGTCTGTCCGGGGATCTGTACGACCCGGCCACCGGCCTGCTCGCCCCCACCGGCCGGCTCACCGCGGTGGTGTGCGGCGACCCGGACACGGCGGGCCGCCTGGCCGAACGGCTCGGCGGACACCCCTGGGAGGAGGGCACCTCGGTGCTCCTCGGCGGCGTCCCCCTCGACGAACTGCCCCTCGACCGCGCCCGCACGGCCGTGCTGGTGCAGGACAAGGACCCGGTGCTGCTCTCCGGCACGCTGCGCGAGCTCTTCGACGTGCCCAGGTCGGGCGACGTCGGCGCGGAGGAGGCGCTGGCGGCCGCGCAGTGCGAGGACGTCCTGGCGGCGCTGGTCCAGGGGTCGCTCGGCGTCGAGGACCCGATGGACGCCCGGATCACCGAGCGCGGCCGGTCCCTGTCCGGCGGCCAGCGCCAGCGCCTCGCGCTCGCCCGGTCGCTGATCACGGACCCCGAGGTGCTCGTCCTGGACGAGCCGACCTCGGCCGTCGACTCGCACACGGAGGCGCGCGTCGCGGAGGGCGTGCGAAACCTGCGGTCGGGACGCACGACCGTGGTGTTCACGTCGTCTCCCCTGCTCCTGGACCGCGCCGACCGGGTGGTCCTCGTCCACGAGGGCGAGGTCGCGGCGGTGGGCGTACACCGCGAGCTGGTGCACGCCGAGCCTCGGTACCGGGCCGTGGTGACCCGCGAGACCGACGAGGAGTCGGCGGCGGCCCGGAACGACGCTCCGGATGCGGGGGCCGACGGCGAGGGCGGACGTGGCGCGGGGTCTGCGCCCACCGACGGACATGGCGTGGGGCCTGCTCTCAAGGACGGACATGGCGCCGGGTCCGCTCTCAAGGACGGACGCGGCGCGGGGTCCGCCCTCGAGGACGTGCTGAAGGAACTGGAAGAGATCGAGGAGTCGGCATGATCGGCCTTGCGCCACCGGAGTACGACCCGGCGGCCCCGACGACGGCGAACACCCTGCCGGTCGGCGCCCCCGCGACCGTGCGTGCCTACGTGGTCGAGCTGTTCCGCCGGCACCGCCGCGCCTTCCTGCTCCTCATCACCGTCAACACGGTCGCGGTGGTGGCCTCGATGGCAGGCCCGTGGCTGCTGGGCGGACTGGTGGAACGGGTGTCCGACGGCGTCGCCGAACGCGACCTCCATCTGGAACTCACGGTCGGACTGTTCGCCGTCGCGCTCGCCGTCCAGGCGGTGTTCGTACGGCAGGTGCGGCTGCGCGGGGCGATGCTCGGCGAACGGATGCTGGCCGATCTGCGCGAGGACTTCCTCGTCCGCTCGGTCGGCCTGCCGCCCGGTGTGCTGGAGCGGGCCGGGACCGGCGATCTGCTGTCCCGGATCACGACGGACATCGACCGCTTGGCCAACGCCATGCGCGAGGCGGTGCCCCAGCTCGCGATCGGCGCGGTGTGGGTGGTCCTGCTGCTCGGCGGGCTCGTCGTCACCGCGCCGCCACTGGCCGCCGCCGTGCTGATCGCGGTGCCGCTGCTGGTGATCGGCTGCCGCTGGTACTTCAAGCGGGCGCCGTCCGCCTACCGCTCGGAGGCCGCCGGGTACGCCGCCGTGGCCGCCGCCCTCGCCGAGACCGTGGACGCCGGGCACACCGTCGAGGCGCACCGCCTCGGCGAGCGCCGCGTCGAGCTGTCGGACCGGCGGATCAAGGAGTGGACGGCCTGGGAGCGCTACACGCTCTGGCTGCGGTCGGTGCTCTTCCCGTTCATCAACGTCACCCACGTGTTGATCCTCGCCTCGGTCCTCATGGTCGGCGGTGTGTTCGTACTGCAGGGCTGGATCGGCGTCGGTCAGCTCACGACGGGTGCGCTGATCGCGCAGATGCTGGTCGACCCGGTCGGGCTGATCCTGCGCTGGTACGACGAGCTCCAAGTGGCCCAGGTGTCGCTGGCCCGGCTCGTCGGCGTCCGGGACATCGAGCCGGACGCCGGCGACGCCGGGCTCGCGCCCGACGGCCGCGACGTGCACGCCGACAAGGTGCACTTCGGCTACCTGGAGGGCGTGGACGTGCTGCGCAAGATCTCCCTGGAGGTCGCGCCCGGCACCCGACTGGCCCTGGTCGGCCCCTCGGGCGCCGGCAAGTCGACCCTGGGCAGGCTGCTGGCCGGTATCTACGCGCCCCGGGACGGCCGGATCACCCTCGGCGGCGCCGAACTGTCCCGGATGACCGCCGAACGGGTCCGCTCCCATGTGGCGCTGGTCAACCAGGAGCACCACGTCTTCGTGGGCTCCCTGCGCGACAACCTGCTGCTGGCCCGGACCGACGCGACCGACGCCGAGCTGTGGGCGGCGCTGGGCGCGGTCGACGCGGCCGACTGGGCCCGTGCGCTCGACGAAGGCCTCGACACCGAGGTCGGCTCGGGCGGCTTCGCGCTCACCCCGGCCCAGGCCCAGCAGATCGCCCTGGCCCGCCTGGTGCTGGCCGATCCGCACACGCTGGTCCTGGACGAGGCGACGTCCCTGCTCGACCCACGCGCCGCGCGCCACCTGGAACGCTCCCTGGCCCGCGTCCTCGACGGCCGCACCGTCGTGGCCATCGCCCACCGCCTCCACACCGCCCACGACGCGGACGTCATCGCGGTCGTGGAGAACGGCCGGATCAGCGAACTGGGCAGCCATGAGGAGCTGGTCAGGGCGGATGGGGCTTACGCGGCGTTGTGGCGGTCTTGGCATGGGTGAGTAGGGATTGTTGATGCGGGGGGTGGGGGTGGTTGGGCGCGGCGAGTGACAGGGATTGAATCCGGGGTCGGCTCGGCTCGATGAGTGGCAGGGCTCGGCCCCGGGCCTGGTCGGGCTCGGCGGATCGGCCGGCCTGGCGCCGGGCCGCCCGGGCGGGATCAGTGGATCGGCGAGCCTGGCGCCGGGCCGCCCGCGTGGGCTCGGTGAATCGGCGGTCTTGGCCTTGGTCGGGAGGGGGCGTGCCTTGGGTGACCGGAGCCTTGGTGGACGGCCTATTGGACGAGGGGCGCGGCGTGCCGGGTCGGAGGTCGGCATCGGGTGAGTGTGGGCGCTCGGCCAGGGATGGGCGCCTTGCCGACCCGTGCTGGTGGCGCGGGTGGCCTCGGCCGGGTGGCCCGGTCGGCCGAGGCCCGGAGTGTGGGTCTGTGGAGCTCGGCGACCAGGGGCGCGGCGGCCGGGAACGCGGCTCGCTGCATGGCAGGGGCCTGGGGCGGGCTGCCGGGTGCGGTCGGCAGGCCGGGGTGGGCTCGGTCGACTCGGGCGATGCGACGGCGTGGATCCCCTCGGTAGACGCGGTTGACCCGGCCGATGCGACCGCGCGGATCCCCGCTCGGGAGGCCCGGACAGCCCGCCTTTGTCCCGTGGCGTTGCGCCGGGACGAAAAGGGGTGGAAGGCTGGATAACGGCACCGGTTCGGGGAGCACCCGGGAACCTCGCGGTTCGCGCCGGGTGCGGCCTGTGCCCCGCGCCGCGACGGCCCGCCGCCGAGCGCGGTGGGTTCGGGCCCGTCCGCACCACCTGGAGGTACCCGTGAACAGCGCCGACGGATGGGGTGACGACGTCTACCAGCCCGACGCATCCGACCAACGTGAGGACACGGGGCTGCTGGACGCGGAGGACACCCTGGAGAACGACGGCGTCGACGACCCCCTCGACCGGGGCTGGTCCCCTCCGGAGCGCCCCTGGGCGGTCGAGCACACCGGTGTCACGGCGGCCGAGCGCCACCAGGGCGAGACTCTCGACCAGCGACTCGCCGAGGAGCTTCCGGACCTCGCCGCGCCCGACAGCGACGGCCTCGGAGACACCGACGGCACCGACGGCGAACTCCTCGACAACGAGGTCGGCGCCATGCGCTCCGGTCGCCTCGTGGCCCCCGACGAAGGCGCCCACGAGGACGAGGAGAGCGCGCTCGTCGCGACGGACGTGGGCATCGACGGCGCGGCGGCGTCCGCCGAGGAGGCCGCGATGCACATCGTGGACGAGGACGCCCTGTACGGCTGACACCCGTGGCCCCCGTGCGACCGACGCCGGCAGCAGTCTCCGTACCGCTGCCGCTGCCCACACGACCGCCGCGAGGGCAGGCCCCACTCTGTCGGCGGCACCATTCGGCCCCGGGCCGTCGGCCACGCCGATACCGCCACCCGAGGAGTTCGCATGCAGCAGGACAAGCACCACCCCGACTACCACCCGGTCGTCTTCCGCGACCGCGCCGCAGGCTACGCCTTCCTGACCCGCTCCACGGCGGCCAGCGACCAGACCATCGAGTGGGACGACGGCGAGACCTACCCGGTCGTGGACGTCGAGATCTCCTCGGAGAGCCATCCCTTCTACACCGGCAAGGCCCGAACGCTGGACTCGGAGGGCCGCGTCGCCGCCTTCGAGCGGCGGTACGGCGGCGGAGCGGGAGAAGGAAGCTGATCCGGCGGGGACTCGGGTGAGCACGCCGGAGATCCATGGGATGCGGCTGCGCGGTGCTGCAGGTTCCGGTCGCGCAGGCGGGCCGCCGATGCCGTGCCCTGCAGTCCCGCCCCCGCTCAGATCACGTTGAGCGCCGCCGCGCAGCCCACCCCACCGAGCACCATGAACGCCGGCATCAGCACCTTGAGCTCGACCCAGCTCCCCGCCCGGAACCGCATGGCCTTGGGCGGGCCCACCGGGTACCAGCGCTTGCGGCCCACCGGGATCGGCCACAGGATCGGGCACCCGGAGACGGTCAGGGCGTCCCCGATGTCGTGCACCAGCGCACCCAGCACGATCGGCAGCCCCAGCCACAAGTACTCCTGGCCCGGCGCCGTGAACAGCCAGTCCGCGCCGTTGCCCGGCTTGTCCAGCACACCCGCGAGGATCCACGCGCTGGTCGCCGCCAGCAGCCAGACCAGGACGTCGCTGCTGGAGCCCCGGGTCGCCCGCCACAGCAGGCCCTCGATGGCCAGCACCATGTGCGCGAAGAGGATCGCCAGCACCGCCCAACGGCCACCGGTGATCGCCAGCACCGAGGTGCCCCCGCCGATCAGCACCGCCCACAGCCAGGTGTGCGTGAGCGTGCGGTGCCCACCGGAGCGACGCGGATCGCCCTGCTTCTTCGTCGCCTTGTAGACGGCGTACGACAGCTTGTCGACGATCTCGCACAGCCAGCGCGACAGCGGTCCGAAGGCCCGGGAGATCGTGGCCGCCTTGTGGTCGAGGTCCGGGGCGAGGGCCGCCCCGGCGCATATCAGCGCGCCGACGAGGAGGACCGGCCAGGGCATCCCGTGCCCGGCAGCGGCGGCCGCCGCTCCGACGCCGAGCCAGGCTGCCGCGCCCGACAGAGAGTGTGCTGGTCCCATCATCGCCGTTGCCCGCCCCATTCCTCGTGTGCCGCTGTCCAGTTGACCGGGATCGCTGACTTGTCGTCGGCGACACAGCGTAGCGTTCGCGATCTTCGCACCCGCAGCCGATTCCCCGATGCGGGAGGAGGACAGGCAAGATGGGTGGGTGACCCTCATCGATCAGTTGCCGCCGACCGCCGACCCCGACGCCCTCTACGAAGCCTTCGAGTCGTGGGCCGAGGAGCGCGGGCTCACCCTCTACCCCCACCAGGAGGAGGCGCTGATCGAGGTGGTCTCCGGCGCGAACGTGATCGTGTCGACGCCCACCGGCTCCGGCAAGAGCATGATCGCCGCCGGCGCCCACTTCGCCGCGCTGGCCCGTGACGAGGTCACCTTCTACACCGCTCCGATCAAGGCACTCGTCTCGGAGAAGTTCTTCGAGCTGTGCAAGATCTTCGGCACCGAGAACGTCGGCATGCTCACCGGCGACGCGTCCGTCAACGCCGACGCCCCGGTGATCTGCTGCACCGCGGAGGTGCTGGCGTCGATCGCACTGCGCGACGGCAAGGACGCGGATGTGGGCCAGGTCGTCATGGACGAGTTCCACTTCTACGCGGAGGCGGACCGGGGCTGGGCCTGGCAGATCCCGATCCTGGAGCTGCCGCAGGCGCAGTTCATCCTGATGTCGGCCACCCTCGGCGACGTCTCGATGTTCGAGAAGGACCTCACCCGCCGCACCGGCCGCCCGACGTCGGTGGTGCGCTCGGCCACCCGTCCCGTGCCGCTGTCCTACGAGTACAAGCTCACTCCGCTCACCGAGACCCTGACCGAGCTGCTGGAGACCAAGCAGGCGCCGGTCTACATCGTGCACTTCACGCAGGCGCAGGCCGTGGAGCGGGCGCAGGCGCTGATGAGCATCAACATGTGCTCGCGCGAGGAGAAGGACCAGATCGCCGAGCTGATCGGCAACTTCCGCTTCACCACCAAGTTCGGCCGCAACCTGTCCCGTTACGTGCGGCACGGCATCGGTGTGCATCACGCCGGCATGCTGCCGAAGTACCGGCGGCTTGTGGAGAAGCTGGCGCAGGCGGGTCTGCTGAAGGTCATCTGCGGCACGGACACGCTCGGCGTGGGGGTCAACGTCCCCATCCGCACGGTGCTGTTCACGGCCCTGACCAAGTACGACGGCAACCGCGTCCGCACGCTGCGCGCCCGCGAGTTCCACCAGATCGCCGGGCGCGCCGGACGCGCGGGCTTCGACACGGCGGGTTTTGTCGTGGCCCAGGCGCCCGAGCATGTCATCGAGAACGAGAAGGCGCTCGCCAAGGCCGGTGACGACCCGAAGAAGCGCCGCAAGGTCGTGCGCAAGAAGGCGCCCGAGGGTTTCGTCGCCTGGACGGAGAACACCTTCGAGAAGCTCATCGCCTCCGAACCGGAGCCGCTGACGTCCCGTTTCCGGGTGACGCACACCATGCTGCTGTCGGTGATCGCCCGGCCCGGCAACGCCTTCGAGGCGATGCGGCATCTGCTGGAGGACAACCACGAGCCGCGCAAGCAGCAGCTGCGGCACATCCGGCGCGCGATCGCGATCTACCGGTCGCTGCTGGACGGCGGCATCGTGGAAAAGCTCGACGAGCCGGACGCCACCGGCCGGATCGTTCGCCTCACGGTCGACCTCCAGCAGGACTTCGCGCTCAATCAGCCGCTGTCCACCTTCGCGCTGGCCGCGTTCGAGCTGCTGGACCCGGAGTCCCCTTCCTACGCCCTGGACATGGTCTCCGTCGTCGAGTCCACCCTGGACGACCCCCGGCAGATCCTCGTCGCCCAGTTGAACAAGGCGAAGGGCGAGGCCGTCGCCGCGATGAAGGCGGACGGTGTCGAGTACGAGGAGCGCATGGAGCGTCTCCAGGACATCACCTACCCCAAGCCCCTGGAGGAGCTGCTCTTCCACGCGTACAACACGTACCGCAAGAGCCACCCGTGGGTCGGTGACCATCCGCTGTCGCCGAAGTCCGTCATCCGCGACATGTACGAACGGGCGCTGTCCTTCACGGAGTTGGTCTCCTTCTACGAGCTGGCCCGCACCGAGGGCATCGTGCTGCGCTACCTCGCCAGCGCCTTCAAGGCCCTCGACCACAACATCCCGGACGACCTCAAGTCCGAGGACCTCCAGGACCTGATCGAATGGCTCGGCGAGATGGTGCGTCAGGTCGACTCCAGCCTGCTCGACGAGTGGGAGCAGCTCGCCAACCCGGAGGAGATGACCGCCGAGGAGGCCCAGGAGAAGGCCGACGAGGTCAAGCCGGTCACCTCCAACGCGCGCGCCTTCCGCGTCCTCGTCCGCAACGCCATGTTCCGCCGCGTCGAGCTCGCCGCGCTCGACCAGGTCGAGGAGCTGGGCGAGATGGACGCCGACGCCGGCTGGGACGCCGACGCCTGGGGCGAGGCGATGGACCAGTACTGGGACGAGTACGACGACCTCGGCACCGGACCCGACGCCCGTGGCCCGAAGCTCCTCGTGATCAAGGAGGAGCCGGCGAACCGCCTGTGGCGGGTCCGCCAGATCTTCGACGACCCGGGCGGCGACCATGACTGGGGCATCAGCGCGGAGATCGACCTCGACGCCTCCGACGCGGAAGGCCGCGCCGTGGTCCGCGTCACCGACGTAGGCCAGCTGTGAGCACAGGAGAATCCCACCCATGACGACCAATCCGGCCGAGAGCCTCGTCGACCTGCTCGACCTGGAGCAGATCGAGGTCAACATATTCCGTGGCCGCAGCCCGCAGGAGTCGCTGCAACGGGTCTTCGGCGGCCAGGTGGCGGGCCAGGCACTGGTCGCCGCCGCGCGCACCACGGACGGCGACCGGCCCGTGCACTCGCTGCACGCGTACTTCCTGCGCCCGGGGCGGCCGGGGGTGCCGATCGTGTACCAGGTCGAACGGGTGCGGGACGGCAGGTCGTTCACGACCCGCCGGGTCACCGCCGTGCAGCAGGGCCGCACGATCTTCAATCTCACCGCCTCCTTTCACAAGCCTGAACAGGGGAGCTTCGAGCACCAGTTGCCGCCGGCCCGCAAGGTCCCGGACCCGGAGTCGCTGCCGACGGTCACCGACGAGATCCGGGAGCATCTGGGCACGCTGCCGGAGCAGTTGGAGCGGATGGCCCGGCGGCAGCCGTTCGACATCCGCTATGTCGACCGGCTGCGCTGGACCGAGGAGGACGTCAAGGGCGCCGAGCCGCGCAGCGCGGTGTGGATGCGCGCGGTCGGGCCGCTGGGCGACGATCCGGTCGTGCACACCTGCGCGCTGACCTACGCCAGCGACATGACCCTTCTGGACGCGGTCCGCATCCCCGTCGAGCCGCTGTGGGGCCCACGGAGTTTCGACATCGCGTCGCTGGACCACGCCATGTGGTTCCACCGGCCCTTCCGCGCGGACGAGTGGTTCCTGTACGACCAGGAGTCGCCGATCGCGACCGGCGGGCGGGGACTCGCCCGTGGGCGGATCTACGACCTGGAGGGACGCCTGCTGGTGTCCGTCGTCCAGGAAGGACTGTTCAGGGCGCTGTAGCCCGCGCAGTCCCGCGCCGGAGCCGCCGCAGCCAGCCGCGCGGCCGTTCCGGCTCCTCGGGCCGGGGCGAGCCGGGGAGCCCCGGATGTGCCGGCGCCGGGACCCGTTGGGCCATGGGTCGCGGCGCGGGCCGCATCCTGCGGGCGTCCTCGAGAACGGCCGTCAGATCGGCCCGCAGCAGGCTGATCTCGTCCGGGTCGTCCGCCGTCATGATCCGCTCGGCGATGAGCGCGAAGGGCGAGCCCGGTGCGCCGGACGTGGGTGGGCCCGGCCGGAAGCGGTTCAGGTGGGAGCGTTCATACGGGTCGGGGACGAGCTCCGCGATCTGGACGGGATCGAGAAACGCGGCCAGCGCGCCGGCGCTCTCCCACGGGTCGTCGGCCAGGCGCAGCAGGAATCCCCGGTGGCGTCCGCGCCAGTTGCGTGGCCGCAGGTCCATGCCCGTGTCGAGCATGCCGCGCAGTCCTTCGGGCATACGGCGGTCGTTCAGCAGTGGGGCGTTCTTCTCATCGGCGGCGAACCGCGTCAACTCCTCGGCCAGATACAGCCAGACCACGGCTCGATAGCGGTTCAGATAAAAGGTCACCGGCACCACCAGGCCCAGCCGGGCGAGCCGTGTGAACCTTCCGGCGGGCACGGCCATGACGTCCGCGCCCTCGGTCGTGCCCACGACCTTCACCCGCTCCCGCAGCGATTCGGGGAAGCCGTCGCCCGAACTCACCCGGTCGATCTCGGACCGTGGGACGCGTCGGCCTCCACCGCCCTCGTCGGGCACGGTCCGAATGAGCCCGAGGTGGACGGCGAGGTCCAACTCCCCTCGCTTCAATCCCAGTTCCCGGGCCGCGCGGCTCGGTGTGCAGGCGAGTCGGTGCGTGGTCGTGATGATGTCGCCGGACATGGTCGGTCTCCCCCGTGGAGTCAGTGGCTCACGCTCTGTGCGTTCGCCGTGACAAAACCGTAGCCGGTCTGCCGGATCTTGTGGCAGGCCTGTGGATAACTCCGCGAGGGACGACGAACCAGCAGGTCAGACGTCTGTGAGTGGTGTCTGTTCAGGCTTTCGGGCGTCCACGTCGAGGTGCTCGCCGACCCGGTTGACGAGCAGGGTCATCTCGTAGGCGATCTGACCGATGTCGGCGTCCGCGCCACTGAGCACGCACAGACAGCTTCCGGTGCCCGCCGCGGTGACGAACAGCACCGCATCGTCGAACTCGACCATCGTCTGGCGTACTCTGCCCGCGCCGAAGTGTCGTCCCGAGCCCTTGGCCAGGCTGTGCAGTCCGGACGAGACGGCGGCGAGGTGCTCGGCGTCCTCGCGCCGCAGCCCCGTACTCGCGCCGGTCACCAGACCGTCGTTGGACAGCACCAGCGCGTGTCGCACATGATCGACGCGCTCCGTCAGATCGTCCAGTAGCCAGTCAAGCCCCTGGTTCTGCGCCATGTTCCGGTCTCCCCGTGTAGATGTCTCCCCCTGCAGCGGAGGATCTCTTCGCCAACCCTTCCCGACGATCCGGTCCTCGGGCAAGGAGGATGGGTGGCATGGCGAAGAAGATGACCGATGAGGAATGGCGCGCGTTCGTCTCGCACGGCACGCGCACCGCGAAGCTGTCGACCGTGCGAGCCGACGGACGTCCGCATGTGACCCCGATCTGGTTCGTGCTCGATGGGGACGAGGTGGTGTTCAACACCGGCAGTTCGAGTGTGAAGGGCCGCAACCTGGTCCGTGACGGCCGTGTTGCGCTGTGCGTGGACGACGACCGGCCGCCGTACGCCTTCGTGGTCGTCCAGGGCCGCGCCCGGGTCTCGGACGATCTCCAGGAGCTGAGGCACTGGGCCGGTCGTATCGGGGCGCGGTACATGGGTGAGGAGCGCGCGGAGGAGTTCGGGGCCCGCAACGGTGTCCCGGGCGAACTCCTCGTCCGCGTCACGATCGACAAGGTGCTGGCGGAGCAGGACGTGGCCGACTGACAAGGGCCCGCACAGCCGGTCGGCACGGTCGGCACGGGTCAGCCGACCGAGTTGAGCAGCCGGGCGGTGTGCATCCGCCCGGCGTACTCGACGAGTCGGATCAGCACCTCCTTGCCCGAGTCGCGGTCCCTGGCGTCGCAGAGCACGACCGGTGTCCCCTGGTCCAGATCGAGGGCGCGTGAGACGTCGTGGGCGCCGTAGGCCCGGGCGCCCGCGAAGCAGTTGACGGCCACGACGAACGGGATGTGCCGGTGCTCGAAGTAGTCCACGGCGGGGAAGCAGTCCTCCAGGCGCCGGGTGTCCGCGAGGACGACGGCGCCCAGGGCGCCCTGTGACAGTTCGTCCCACAGGAACCAGAAGCGGTCCTGGCCGGGGGTGCCGAAGAGGTACAGGGACAGGCCGGACCGGATGGTGATGCGCCCGAAGTCCATGGCGACGGTCGTGGTGACCTTCTGGTCCACACCGTCGGTGTCGTCCACCAACTGACCGGCCTCGCTGAGCATTTCCTCGGTGCGCAGCGGCCTGATCTCGCTGACCGCGCCCACCAGGGTGGTCTTGCCCACGCCGAATCCGCCGGCGACCAGAATTTTCAACGCCAGGGCGGCCGTCTCGCCGTCGGGGGCGTCGGAGTGCTCGGAGACCATCGATCACTTCTCTCGGGAGTACCGGCATCGTTCGAGGTCGCTGTGCGAGGTCAGCATCATGACAACTGCGGCCGCCCATCGCGGGGTTGGACCGCTTTTGGCTCGATGCGACCGCCTCGTTCCTGTTCGGTGTCTCATCTACAGCGCTCGCAATCCCTCGATCACCTCGCGCAGGATCCGCTCGTCGGGAAGCTGCGCGGGCGGTACCGGGCGGCTGACGGTGACACACCCCAGTTCCAGGAGGTCGCCCAGGAGCACCCTGACGACTCCCACGGGCAGGTCGGCGCCCGCGGCGAGTTCGGCGACCGACTGTGTCTCCGGTAGGCACAGTTCGATCAGGGTCCGGTGTTCCGGCCCGAGCGCGGTGTCGTCGTCGGTGCCGCGCGCCGTGGTGGCCAGCGTGACGAGGGCGATCAGGTCGAAGTGCACGCCGCTGGGTCCGGGTTTGGTACGTCCTCCTGTCATGGCGTACGGGCGGACCAGGGGCCCGGCTTCGCTGTCGTACCACTGGCTGCCCGGCTCGTGCGGGGCGCCGGTCGTGTCGTCGGTCATGTGCGCGGACCGCCCTTCCGGCTCATCGCGCGGCGGGTGGCCGCGCGGCGGCGCGCGGGGGCGTGTAGAGGTGTTCGCCGACGCGTTTGACCAGCCGTGCCATCTCGTACGCCACCAGCCCGATGTCGGCGGTCACGGCAGTGAGGACGGCGAGGCAGGAGCCGTCGCCGGCGGCCGCGACGAACAGGAAGGCGTCGTCCATCTCGACCATGGTCTGGCGGACCCCGCCGGCGCCGAAGTGCCGGCCCGCGCCCTTGGCCAGGCTGTGGAAGCCGGAGGCGACCGCGGCGAGGTGCTCGGCGTCCTCGCGGCGCAGGTCGGTGGACGCGCCCACGGCGAGTCCGTCGTTGGACAGCACCACGGCGTGCCGCACCTCTCGCACGCGCAGCACCAAGTCGTCCAGCAGCCAGTCCAGTTGGCCGGACCTCCCCCACTCTCGGCCGCGCTCGAGCGGGGAGGCCCCCGCGTCGGCTCTCCTGCTCGGATCCTGGATCATGCGGGGTCTCCTTCGCTGCTGTCGCCGCGCGGTGTGGGTTCGGGGCCGGCGCCGCGGCCGGGCTGCCTGCCGCCGCCCCGCGCCCAGCCGTCGCGGTAGGCCGCCATGCGGTCCCTGACGAGTTCGGGGGTGCGCCGGCCGTCGGCGTGGGAGGCGGTCGTGCCCGCTTCTTCCTTGAGGCGCCCTTCGCGCAGTTGGGGGGCGAGGCTCGCCTGCCGTACGCGGCGCGGGAGGTCGTCGGAGGCCGCGGAGTCGTCCGGTGGGCGGTGCAGTCGCAAGGTGGTGACTCCGGAGGGTGGGGTCTGGTGCGTGGTCGGGGTCTCGGCCGGTGCCGGAGCCACCAGTGCGGGCCGGTCGGCGACCGCCTGGACGGGCTCCTGGTGCCGGTCGATGGCGGGCACGCGCGCGTGGTCGCGTTCCGCGGGCCGCCGGGCGTCCGCCTGAGTGCCGGGGGAACGTTCCGCCGAGGCGCTGTGCAGCAGGGCGGTGGGCAGCAGGACGACCGCGGTGGTACCGCCGTAGGGCGAGGTGCGCAGGTGGACCTTGATGCCGTGCCGGGACGCGAGCCTGCTGACCACGAAGAGGCCCAGACGGTCGCTGTCGAACAGGTCGAGCGCCTCGGACTGTTCGATGCGCCGGTTGGCCTGCTCCAGCACATCCTTGCCCATGCCGAGGCCGCGGTCCTCGACCTCGACGGCGTAGCCGTTGCCGACGGGCTCTCCGGTGATGCGCACGCGCGTGTGGGGAGGCGAGAACTGGGCTGCGTTCTCGACGATCTCGGCGAGAAGGTGGGTGAGGTCGGCGACGGCCGCGCCGACGACGGAGGCCTCGGGGAGCTGGCGTACCTCCACGCGCGCGTAGTCCTCCACTTCGGAGACGGCGGCGCGGACCACGTCGGTCAGGGAGACCGGCATCCGCCAGCCCCGCCCGGGTGCCGCCCCGGAGAGGATGATCAGGCTCTCGGCGTGGCGTCGCATGCGGGTGGTGAGGTGGTCGAGCCGGAAGAGGTCGCTCAGTTCGTTCGGGTCGTCGGAGCGCCGTTCCATGCTGTCCAGCAGGCTCAGTTGGCGGTGCACGAGCACCTGGCTGCGGCGGGCGAGGTTGACGAAGACGCCGGAGATGCCGCTGGCCAGCTCGGCGCGCTCCACCGCGGCCCGGAGGGCGGCGCGGTGCACGGTGCCCAGCGCCTCGCCGACCTGACCGGTCTCGTCCTCGGCGGGCGGTCCCGGCGGAGCCTCGGCCCGGATGTCGATCTCCTCACCGGCGCGCAGCTTGCGCATGGCCTCGGGCAGTTTGCGCCGGGCGATCTCGAGGGCGCTGTTGCGCAGGCTCACCAGCTCGACGACGAGTCCGCGGCCGATGCGCACGGAGATCACGAGCGAGGCGGCTACGGCGACCAGACCGAGCAGGACGGCGGCACCGGCCGGGGTGAGCAGACCGCGGGCGAACGGGTCGGCGCGATCCGCGACATCGCGCCCGGCGTCCTGCTCGATGGCCCGCATCGCGCCCTGCACGCGTGCGTGTGCCCTGCTCCAGGCGTCTTCCGGTGCCGCGTCGATCGCGCCTGGGCCCGGTGTGGTGGCGAGGACCTTGTCCTCGACGGCCGTGACGGACGCGTAGTCGCCGCCGTCGGCGAGGCGCCGCCAGGCCGCGCGTTCCGGGCCGCGCAGGTCGGCCACGGCGGACTCGGTGAGCGTACGGCGGGTGTCGACGGCGCCGGTGAACAGCCGCAGCCGCTCCCCGTCGAGGTGTCCGGTCAGGCGTGCGCTGTCGAGCACCACGTCCTCCTGGGCCAACGCCTCGCCGGCGCGGGCGAATTCGAGCAGTACGCGCGCGTCGGAACCCAGCTCGGCGTCCTGGATGCCGGTGAGCGCGCCGCCCACCGAGAAGGCGGTGGCGATGGTCCTCGTGTACTGCCCGTACGCCTCGTCCCAGCCCGAGCGCCGGTCGAGGACGGCGCTCCGTACGGTGCCCAGCCGCTCCGCACCGCCGACGAAGGCCTCGAGCCGCCCGGCCACTCCGGCAGGGAGTTCCCCGCCGTCGGCGACGGTGTTGCGGTCACCGAGGCGCAGCCGTGCCACGGCCTTGTCCGTGTCCTCCGCGCGCTTGCGCAGATCGTCGCTCCGTCCGGCCGAAGGTCCGGTCGCGTAGCGCACGGCGGCCGTGCGTTCGGCCTGGAGGGCGGTCACGGCGTCGGCGACGGGTGCCCTGATCTCCGAGTCGACGTGCTGCAACTGGCGCAGCCTGGAGACGTCCTGTGCGGTGGTGACCGTGGCGTAGCCCCACAGGGCCAGCAGTGAGACGACGGGCACCATCAGCAGGCAGATGATCTTGGCGCGGACGGTGCGCGGACGTATGCGCCAGCGCTCCACGCGCGCGGGTGGAGCGTCCGGCACCCTGCCCAGGGGCTCGTCCGGCCCTTCGTCGGCCGGTGGTCCGGCGTGGGCGCGGCGGCCGCGCACCGGAGGCGATGACGGCGTCGGGGCGCCGGCTGTGGTGGTCCTACGGGGTGTGCGCATGGCCTCCTCGCTCGGAAGTGGTTCGGGGCGTGCTGCCGGGCCTCTCCGGTCCGGACCCGCGGCCTGCGGCTAGCCGGCGACGCTCTCGACCGACCGCTGAGCCGACGCGGACGCCTCGCGCTCCCCCGTCGTGGGCGACAGCGCGACGAAGGCGGAGGTCAGGAAGAGGTAGGACCCGAGGCCGACGGCGAGGGGGAAGATGAACTGCATCGCCGTGGCCCCGGGCAGGACCTCGCCGGAGGGCGTGACGCGCACGCCGACCGCGAACATGCCGGTGTAGTGCATGCTGCTGACCGCCACGCCCATGATCAGCGAGGCGATGGTGACGGCTACCGGCGACTTGATGTTGAGCGCAGCCCACAGGGCCGCCGTCGCCGCGACGACGGCGATCACTACGGAGAGCCCGACGAGCGCGGGGTCGTAGGTGATGTCGCCGTGGAGCCGTACGGCGGCCATGCCCAAGTAGTGCATGCTCGCGACTCCGAGCCCGGTGGTGAGCCCGCCGAGGAGGAGCGCGCGCGTCCGGTCGCGGCCGTATCCGACCGCGAAGACGCCGGCGCACACGACGGTCATGGCGACGAGGAGGCTCAGGATGGTGAGCGGCACGTCGTAGCGGATGTCGGTGCCGCCGACGCTGAAGCCCAGCATGGCCACGAAGTGCATGGTCCAGATGCCGGTGCCGATCGCCGAGGCGGCGGTGATGAGCCAGTTGCGGCGCGAGCGGCCGGTGGCGGCGAGCGCGCGCACGGTGCAGCGCAGGCCGAGCGCGGCGCCGGTGCAGGCCATCGCGTACGACAGCACGGGGGTCAGCCAGCCGAGGGCGGCGTGGTCCAAGTGTCCCATGGCCCCGGGACGCTAGCCGGGGCTGGGGCGCGCGAAGGGGGCGCATTTCGAAAGCTGTAGCAATATGACGTAGTGATGCACCGGAACGACCACGTCACGCTCGAACGTGTGCACAGCGGTGTCATCCGTGCCGGTGAGGGATCATGCGGAGCATGAGCGACGACCACACACATGTGCAGGAGTTCTTCACCGCCCGCGCCGCCGACTGGGACAGCAGGTTCCCCGACGACGGGCCGGCCTACGCGGCCGCGGTCGCCGAGCTCGGGCTGCGGGAGGGGGCTCGGGTGCTGGACGCGGGCTGCGGCACCGGGCGCGCCCTGCCGCCGCTGCGTGCCGCCGTGGGGCCCGCGGGAGTGGTCCTGGGGGCGGATCTGACCCCGGCCATGCTGGAGGCCGCCGTACGGGCCGGGCGGGACGCGGACGGGCAGTTGCTGCTCACCGACGTGGCCGCGCTGCCGCTGCGGTCGGAGTCGCTGGACGCCGTGTTCGCGGCCGGCCTCGTCGCGCACCTGCCCCATCCGGCCGAGAACCTGCGGGAATTGGCCCGTGTGGTGCGCCCCGGCGGCACGCTGGCGCTGTTCCACCCGATCGGCAGGGCGGCACTCGCGGCACGCCAGGGCCGCCGGATCACACCCGACGACCTACGTGCCGAGCCCAACCTCCGGCCACTCCTGTCCGGTTCGGGCTGGCGCATGACGTCGTACGTCGACGAGGACGACCGCTTCCTGGCACTCGCCGTACGGGAGTCCTGACGGCTCACCGACAGCCCCTCGAGGATGTCCCGCATGATCGCGGCTGACCCCGAGCTGCCGGGGGGCGCAGGGGCGCCCAGGGGCGTCGGAGCGGCCGCCCGCGTGGAGCCGTTCAAGCCGTCGAGAGCCCTTCACCGCGTCGTCCCCCTTCTGCCGCCGGGGCTCCAACTCTACGTTGATTAGCAGGAGATGAACGATCAACCGGTAGCACCACAGAGGGGGATGGTGATCAGCATGTGGGGCAGGGTGCGCAAGTCGTGTGCGAGATTCCTGCAGGCCTTTCGCGCGCGGCCGGACGCCGGAAGGGAGCCGGACACCGGAAGGAAGAGGCGCACGCACAATCTGTTCGAGGCCGCCGCCGTGTATGTGTCAGCCTGCGCGGAGGACGACCAGGAGCAGATCGACGAGGCCGCCGGCTGGGTCTCCCCGGAAGCCCTGTCGTTCGGGGTGAATGAGCTGGCGTGCCGCGCCGTCATCGCGCTCGCCCGGGAGCGCGACGAATCACCGCAGACCGTGGCCCGGTCCCTCCTCGGACTGCCGGCGTCCTGACAGGGTTGGCAAAATCACGGTCGATTCGCCCCGTCCGGCCGGAAAACTGCAGCTCCGGGTGTGCCTGGGAGTCGTGACAAGCGGCTTCCGGTCGCACTAGGGTGCGCGCCGATGGACGAACCGATGGGGAGGCTGGGATGGCCGGGACGGATGAGGAGGCCGTCGCCGCCGCGGACGATGCGCTCTACGTGCTCACGGCGGTGCTGCTGACGCCGGCGCAGTTCCCGAGCGTGCTGGGCGACGACTATCCGGAGGCCTGCGCGGCGCTGGGTCTCGCGCCGCTGGCGGACGGGTACGGCCTGGTGCTCGGCCAGGATGGTGGTGGGGCACGATGGACGGTCGTCGTCGACGACGTCTCCCTGGTCGCCGTCGCCATCGCGTCCTGGGACTGCGGCATGGAGTACGACCTGTCACCCGACGAACGTACGGTCGTGGCCGCGCTGCCCGGCTGGCCCCTGGCAGTCGCCGTCTCCGCTCCCAACGTGCCCGCGCCGCACGACCCCGCCCCCGAGACCGCGGACGGCCCGCCGCTGGCCCCGCCGGACACGAGCGTGTGGGGCCCGGCTCAACGGCGCCTGGGGGCCGACGAGATCGCACTGCAATGGGCGATCTGGCGCGAGCAGATCGACGACGCCAAGTTCATCAGGCCGGGCGGCGCGTCGGACGCCGCCGCGGATGCGGAGGGTGCCGGGAGCGGGGCCGCCGGCGGCGGCAAGACCGAGGGCCAGAAGGCCGGGATCGCCGAGACGGGTGAGGAGGCCGAGCCCCGAGGCGGCCACAGCGGCATCCGGCGAGTCCTCGCCGAGGCACGCGCGTACGTGGACTCCCCGCCGCCGCTCGGCCGCGTCCGGTCCTCCTTCGCCCCGGGTGACGCGCGGACCCTTCGCGCGGACGGCCCCGGCTGGTCGCTCGTCGCCAGGACCGACGACATCGCGTTCGTGCTCCTGGACGACGAACCCGGCGAGGTCCTGCCGGTGGGCCGCGGACCGGAGCTGCCCGGCCTGCTGGAAGCGCTCGACAAGATGGCCGTACGCCCGATCTGAGCCCGCGCGCGGGGCGAGACGTGGGCGTGGCGCGCCCGTAGGAGACGGGGCGGCACCCGGCGTGGCCGCAGCGCCGGGTGTGCACAGGCGCACGCCTCCCGCAAGGCCCTGGGACCCCGCTCACCGTGAAGACACTCCTGGCTGGCTCCGGCAGTCCTGTCCCGAGACCCCATCTCACGGCGCGACTCCATGTGGGCCCAGCCCATGGCTGACGCGAATCCGGGCCAGCACCATGAGGCAGCTTCACGTTGCACTTGCTCACGCCCCGTCTCCCCTCTGCCAGGAGGCCCTCATGCGCCTGTCCCGGGCTGTTCCGTTCCTCGCCGCGACCCTGCTGGCCGCCGCCCTCGGCGGGCCTGCTCCCGCAACGGCCACGGCAGTCGACGAGCGGCACTGCGCGCGCCAGGACCACGTACCTGTACCGGGCGCGGCCCTCCAGCGGAGCGCCTGCCTGGCGGACCTGACCACGACAGGGCTCGCCGGAACGCCCTACACCGACATGGCCGACCAGGCCGGGCTGACCGCACGAGGCACCCGGTCACCGGCCCCGGTCCCCGGCATTCAGATCGACGGCTACTTCCCTGACTCCTCCCGGTTCAACGCCACACACGGCTGGCATCACGACGCGCAGTTCGTGATCCGGCTGCCGGACCGCTGGAACGGCGGACTGGTCGTCACCGGAGCCCCGGGCACACGCAAGCAGTACGCGACGGACAGGGCGATCTCCGACCAGGTGCTCGCGCTGGGCTACGCCTACGCGGCGACCGACAAGGGCAACAGCGGCGCCGACTTCTACCGCGACGGCAAGCGCCCCGGTGACGCGGTCGCCGAATGGAACGCGCGGACCACTCAGCTCACGCGGGCCGCCCGCAAGGCGGCGACCCTGCGCTACGGCCACGCTCCCCGTCGCACCTACATGACCGGCATCTCCAACGGCGGGTATCTGACGCGCTGGCAGCTCGAGAACCATCCCGAGCTGTACGACGGCGGCGTCGACTGGGAAGGCGCCCTGTGGACCACGGACGGCCCGAACCTCCTCACCTCCTTGCCGACGGCAGTGGCACGCACGATCGGCTCCGCCCGGGACGAGGACCTGTACGCGGCCGGGTTCGCGCGCGGCTCCGAGTTTCTGTGGCCGTATCACGAGCAGGCCTACTGGGGAGTGACCCAGAAGATCTACCGCGCCGAGTTCGACCCGGCGTACGACCCCGGCTGTCCCGGCCCCTCCGCCGGAACCACCCCGCAGCAGATCCTGGCGCCGTGCGCGTCCGATGCCACGTACGCCTACGCGTCGCGCCCCGCGTCCGTCCGTCACGCCGTGGCCCGCGTCGCCCTGACCGGCCGCATCGGCAAACCGCTGATCACGCTGCACGGTGATCTGGACGCGCTGCTGCCGAAGGCGGCCGACTCGGATGTGTACGCGCGCATGATCGACGCGAGGGGGCGGGGTCCACTGCACCGCTACTTCACGATCGCCGGCGGCACGCATGTCGACGGGCTGTACGACACCTATCCGGACCGGCTCCGGCCGATCCTGCCCTGCTACCGGTCGGCGTTCGACGCGCTGGTCTCATGGGTGGAGCAGGGCACGCGACCGCCCGCGGACCACACCGTCGGCCGGCCCGCGAGCGGTGATGTGCTCAACTCCTGCTCGCTGTCCGCCCCTGCCGCACCCGCGGCGGGGTGATGATCAGCGGCCGAGCTCCTTGCGCGTGACACGACGCAGCCTGCGCCGCTGTGACGGGTCGAGCGTGAGGTACGCGGCGGCCGGGACTCCCAGGACTATCAGGAGCGCGGCCCACCACGGCAGCCAGATCAGCAGAATGAGACCGGCCGCCACACCTCCCGCGGCGATCTTCGCGTTCTTCGACATGTCCGTCGCCTCCTTCGCGGCCACTGCCGCTCTCTGTCCTGAAAACGGGTCCGCGCTCCCGGCAGTTCCGAACCGCGACCCTGAGACGACCCTGAGGTACGGCCCCTACTGGTCGCGGAGCCCCGTGGACCGCCCGAGGCCCGAACGGCGATCGGCCGACGCACTGGGCTCCGCACAGGGGAGATACCCACACCAACCAAGAGTGACCCAGGTCACAGCTCCAGCATGCCGGATGGTGCGCCGGGTGCTGTAACCTCGACCACTCGAAACCGAGTAGTCAAATTTGAGGAGTGCTGCAGCGCCGTGCCGAGGCTTCCCGAGGCAACACCGTCCGAGATCTCCGAACTGGCCGACTGCAGCGCCGTCTTCATACCCGGTGATCCGGCGCGCACCGGCCGGGTCGCCTTCTGGCGAACCGACGGCGCCGCCGTTCCACCCGTCGCGGCCGGGTCCGTCGAGGAACTGGACCTCGTCCTGCCCGGCGACGACGCTCTGGAGTCGGTGAGCGTGCCGGCCGTACTGCTGCCGGTTCGGGCCGCCCTGCCCGTGCTCACGCGCGCGCGTACCTCCGCGCAGGCACCCCGGGCGGGCGTCTTCTGGGGCACGGCCGCGGTACTGGCCCTGCAATTCGTGGCCCGGGGACTACTGTTGCCCGGCCTCTCAGCGGACGACCACGACGCCTGGCGCGTCGGTCCCCTGCGGCCTGAGGACGTCGAGCGCATCCGCGCCCTGGCAGCCGCGATGCCGCACGAAGCACACGCCGCGCCACTGAGCGGCATGGCACCGCCGAGGCTGCCGGACCCGGAGCGACTCCTGCGGGCCTTCCTGGACGCCGTCGCCGATACCCTTCCCCGCTCCCCCGCGGCGGCGCTCGTAACGGGCGGGCCGGTCTACGCGGCACGGGAGCCGCAGCACGTACCCGCCCTGCGCCCGTGGGCCGCCGATGTCGCCGCCGGCCACGACGCGGGTGTCCGGCTCTCCCTGCGCCTCGAGGTCGGCGGCCTCGCCGAGGCGACGCAGGACGACGATGCCGCGCCTACGTTCCGCGCGGTGCTCCAGGTGCACAGCGTGAGTGATCCGACGCTGGTCGCGGATGCCGCCGACGTGTGGGCGGGATCCGATGCCTTCGGCCCCCGCGCGCGGATGGACGCCTTGCTGGCACTGCGCCGCGCGGCGCGCGCCTGGGCTCCGCTCACGCCGCTGCTGTCGGCGGCCGTACCGGACTCGGTGGACCTCGCCGACGATGAGGTGACCGACCTCCTGGGAGAGGGCGCCCGGCACCTCGCCGGAGCCGGCGTCGACGTGCACTGGCCCAAGGAGCTGGCCCGCGAACTGACGGCGCGCGCGGTCATCGGCCCGCCGGACGACGAGTCCGCGCGCGGCAAGGCCGCATCGGATACGCCGTCGTTCCTGTCCGCGGACGCGCTGCTCGCCTTCAACTGGTGGTACGCGCTGGGCGACCAGCGGCTCACGCGCGAGGAGCTGGACCGTCTGGCGGAGGCGAACCGCCCCGTGGTGCGGCTGCGCGACCAGTGGGTCCTCGTCGACCCTCAGGAGGTGCGCCGCGCCCGTGCGCAGCAGGACCACAAGGTCACTCCCATCGACGCGCTCGGCGCCGCGCTGACGGGCTCCACCGAGGTGGACGGCCGTCGGGTCGAGGTCCGGCCCACGGGCTGGCTGGCGGCGCTGCGTGAGCGCCTGGCGGACCCCGAGGGTCAGGAGCCGGTGGGTCAACCGGCAGCCCTCGCGGCCACATTGCGGGACTATCAGCGGCGGGGACTGAGTTGGCTGGCTCGCACGACGTCCCTGGGACTGGGCTGCTGTCTGGCCGACGACATGGGCCTCGGCAAGACGATCACGTTGATCGCGCTGCACCTTCACCGGCAGTCCGACGCCTCCTCCGCAGGTCCGACGCTGGTGGTGTGTCCGACGTCCCTGATGGGCAACTGGCAGCGCGAGATCGAGAAGTTCGCGCCCGGCACGCGCGTGCGCCGCTTCCACGGATCGCGGCGCGACCTCGACTCCGTGGCGGAGGGCGAGTTCGTGCTCACCACGTACGGCACGATGCGCCTGGACGCGCGCCGGCTCGCCGACGTGCCGTGGGGCATGGTGGTGGCGGACGAGGCGCAGCATGTGAAGAACCCGTACTCCGCGACCGCGCGGGAGCTGCGGTCCATCGGCGCACGCGCGCGTGTGGCGCTGACCGGCACCCCGGTCGAGAACAACCTGTCGGAACTGTGGGCCATTCTCGACTGGACGACCCCCGGCCTGCTGGGCCGCCTGGGCACCTTCCGCGCGTGCTATGCCCAGGCCGTCGAGGGCGGCCAGGACCCGGCCGCCGCTGAGCGGCTCGCCCGGCTCGTACGCCCCTTCCTGCTGCGCCGGCGCAAGTCCGATCCGGGGATCGCGCCGGAGCTCCCGCCGAAGACGGAGACCGACCGTGCCGTGTCCCTCACCGCGGAACAGACGGGCCTGTACGAGGCCGTGGTCCGCGAGACGCTGGCGGAGATCTCCGAAGCCGACAGCATGGCGCGGCGCGGTCTGATCGTGAAGCTCCTGACGGGCCTGAAGCAGATCTGCAACCACCCCGCGCAGTTCCTCAAGGAGGAGCGGCCGAGGATCGCCGGACGCTCGGGGAAGCTGGAACTGCTGGACGAACTGCTCGACACCATCCTCTCCGAGGGGGCGAGCGTTCTGGTCTTCACGCAGTACGTGCGGATGGGGCGCCTCATCGAGGAGCACCTGGCGGCTCGGGGCGTGCCCTCGCAGTTCCTGCACGGCGCAACACCCGTCACCGAGCGCGAATCCCTGGTGGGGCGCTTCCAGGACGGTGAGGCGCCCGTCTTCCTGTTGTCGTTGAAGGCCGCCGGCACCGGCCTGAACCTCACCCGCGCGGAGCACGTCGTGCACTACGACCGCTGGTGGAACCCCGCCGTCGAGGCGCAGGCCACCGACCGCGCGTACCGCATCGGCCAGACCCGGCCCGTGCAGGTGCACCGGCTGATCGCCGAGGGAACGATCGAGGACCGCATCGCCGACATGCTCAGCCGCAAGCGGGAGCTCGCCGACGCGGTGCTCGGCGCGGGCGAGGCGGCACTCACGGAGCTGACGGACGCGGAGCTGGCCGATCTGGTGGAACTGCGAGGGGGAACGCGATGACGCGCTTTGACGGTGACCTGGAGCGCACGTTCGCCGCGCTGCCGCCCGCGCACGGGCGGGGCTTCGCACAGACGTGGTGGGGCCAGGCCTGGCTGAAGGCACTGGAGGAGACGGCGCTGGACTCGCAGCAGCTCAAGGCCGGCCGCAGGCTCGCGCGCGCGGGAGCGGTCGGTGCCGTGTCGGTGCGTCCGGGGCGCATCACCGCCGTGGTGCAGGGCCGCGACCGTACGGCGCACCGGGCCGATGTGCTGCTGGAGGAGCTGACCGAGGGCCAGTGGGACCGCTTCCTGGACATGGCCGTGGAGCGCGCCGGGCACGTCGCCGCGTTGCTGGACCGCGAGATGCCGCCGCACCTGGTGGAGGACGCGGCCGCCAGGGGCATCGAACTGCTGCCGGGCATGGGCGATCTGGAACCTGAGTGCGGCTGCGATGCCTGGGACCATTGCGGGCACACGACGGCGCTCTGTTACCAGATGGCCCGGCTGCTGGACCAGGACCCGTTCGTCCTGCTGCTGATGCGCGGGCGCGGTGAACGCGATCTCCTGAACGACCTCCAGGCCCGCAGCGCCGCACCCGCCATCGCCCGGCCCGAACTGTCCGAACCGGCCGAGCCCGAGGGCGTGGACGCCGCTGAGGCCTATGCGACCGGCGACATCCTGCCGCCGCTGCCCGCACTGCCCGAGTCGCCCGCCGAGCCGGGAGCGCCGCCGTCCCTGGACACCGAGACGCCACCCGCGCCCGGCGTGGAGCCCGCCGCACTGGAGTTCCTGGCTGCCCGGACCGCCGCGGAAGCACACCGCCTGCTCTCGGACGCGCTGCGGGCGCGCCCGGAACAGCGGATCGCCGAAGCCGGGTTGACGCCGAGCCAGGACGCGGTGCGCCTCGCGGCCGGCTCCCCGCCTGCCGACGTGGCCGAGCGGCTGGCCGACGGCTCGGGCCGTGACCGCGAAGGGCTGGAGACGGCCGTACGCGCTTGGCGCCTCGGAGGGGTCGCCGCGCTGGCCGTGCACGACGAGGAGTGGGCCGTCGAGGGCGAAACGCTCGCACGCGCGCGTGCCGCCCTGGAGTCGGCCTGGGACGAGGAGGAACGGCCGGCGCTGCGGGCGCGGGGCAATCGGTGGACGGTCGTCGGCGGGCCGGGCCAACTGCGCCTGGGGCGGGACGGGCGCTGGTGGCCGTATCGCGAGAAGCGGGGCCGCTGGGTGCCGGCGGGAGGTCCCGCGCGGGATCCGGCGACGGCGCTGGCCGCGGCGCGGTCGGCGACCGAGGAGTAGAAGCCGTAACCGGACCTGGCAGCGCTCCTCAACGTGGCGCGCGGGAGAAACCGGGTCGGCTGATGGCGACATCGGCTCGCCGAGCTCCCGCCGTCCGGCATTCACCCCTGCGTCGTTCGACGTTCCGTGCGGGCTTCAAATCTGGCCGCTGTCAGCGAACTTGGTCCTCAGGAGGCCCGGATGTCCCCGCACGCCACAGGCCGACGCCGTGTCCACCGTCTCGTCGCCGGGGGCGCACCCCTCGCCGTGATCGCGGCGCTCGTGGCCGCCGGGCCCGCCGCCGGCTCCGGGGGCAAGCACGCCGGCGAGGCGCACGTCGTGCGTACCGCCACCCTCGGCGACATCCCCCTTGCCGCCTTCAGCAACGCGCTGCTGCCCGGCAGCGTCGCCGACGACCGGGGCGTGGACCTGGGCGGCATAGGCAGCGACCTCTACCCGGCGGACCGCAAGGGAGAGTTCTGGACGGTCACCGACCGCGGCCCCAACGGCCAGATCAAGGTGGACGGCAAGAAGCGCCGTACGTTCCCCGTGCCGGGCTTCGATCCGGCGATCGTCAAGGTCCGGGTGGCGGCCGGTGCCGTGAAGGTGCTGGAGGCGATCCCGATCACGACCGCTTCCGGGAAGGCCGTCACCGGGCTGTCGAACCAGGAGGGACGCGACGAGGCGCCGTACACCTATGACGCGCGGAGTCCTCTGACGTACAACCCGAACGGGCTGGACACCGAGGGCATCGTGCGGGCCGCCGACGGGAGTTTCTGGCTCGCCGACGAGTACGGGCCCTCCCTGGTGCACGTCTCCGCGCGCGGGACGGTCCTCACGCGCTACGTGCCCGAGGGGCTCGGCCTGACCGGTACGGACTACCGCGTGGTGGAGACGCTGCCTTCGGTCCTGTTGCACCGGAAGATCAACCGCGGTTTCGAAGGGCTGGCTCAGTTGCCCGGCGGCGACCTGGTGATGGCCGTGCAGAGCCCGCTGTCGCTGCCCGACGCGGATGCCGGGGAGGCGTCGCGCACCACGCGGCTGCTGCGTTTCTCGCCGAAGCGGAAGGCGGTCACCGCCGAGTACGCGTATCGCTTCGACCCGGTGAACGTGGTGGACCCGGGCGAGGACGACACCTCCGAGCTGAAGATCTCGTCGGTCGTGGCCGTGGGCGGGAACCGGCTGCTGGTCGAGGAGCGCACCGACAAGGCCGCGCGGCTCCACCTGGTGCGACTGGAGCGGTCGGCGAACATCCTGGGCAGCCGCTGGGACGACGACACGACGTCTCCGTCGCTCGAGCAGCTCGGCGATCCGGCGGCCTCGGGCGTGCCGGTGCTGTCCAAGCGGCTCGTCGTCGATCTGGGCACGGTCGCCGGTGTTCCGGAGAAGATCGAGGGCATCGCGCGCGTGGACCACGCCACGCTGGCCCTGATCAACGACAACGACTTCGGGATGACGGACGGCGCGAACGCGTTCGACGCCCAGGGCCGGCTGGTCGACAGCGGTGTCGAGACGTCGGTGATCCATGTGCGGCTGCCGCACGGCATCTGACGCCTGCTCTACGGCAACTGGTCCGCCAGTGACGGCAGCAGCGACTCCAGGTCGCCGGGCAGCTCACTGGGCAGCTCGGTCGGGAACCCGGACGGCAGCGATGTGGGCAGTTCGCTCGGCAGCCTGCTCGGGAGCTCGGTGGGGATGCTGAGGGACGGCTTGGGCGAGCTGCTCGTGCTCTGCGCCGGCTCCGGTGTGTCATCGCTCCCCGAGGCCATGAGCACCACAGCCACGACGGCCCCGGCGGCCACGATCACGGCGAGCAGGATGACCAGCGGATTCCGTCGCCGCCCCGGTCCGCCTCCCCCACCGAACGGTTCTTGCGGCGGCCCGCCGCCGTACGTGGGCGGGCCGCTGCTTCCGGGTGGGGGACCATAGCCCTCGGGAGGCGGTCCGAAGCCACCGCCCGGAGGCGGCGCGTCACCCGGCGGTCCCGGCGATCCTGGCGGCTGAGGCGGTACGGGCGGCATGGCCATACCCTCAAGACTCGCCATGGACGAGCCGGGGCGCGACCCCAACTGGGGAGTTAATACCGGCCCATGCCAGGGATCGCACGATTCCGGAACATTCCGCGCGAAAATCGATCATGAGACGCCGGACGGTGTGCGACCCGGCCTCTCGACCAGCGGTCACACACGGTCCGGCTCACGCGCGTGACCTCAGCCGCGGGCGCCCAGCAGGTGGTCCATCGCGAGCTGGTCGAGGCGCTCGAAGGCCATCCCGCGCGCGGCGGCCGCCTCGACGTCGAACTCCTCGAAGGCGGTGCGGTCCGCGAGCAGCGCCTTGAGGCCGTCCGCCGCCGTCGGCTGGGCCAGCTCGTCCAGGCGCGAGGCGCGCAGTGCCTCCTGGACCTCCGGGTCCGCGCGGAAGGCGGCCGAACGCTCCTTGAGGATGAGGTAGTTGCGCATGCAGCCCGCGGCCGACGCCCACACGCCGTCGAGGTCCTCGGTCCGCGGCGGCTTGAAGTCGAAGTGGCGGGGTCCGGTGTAGCCGGCGCTCTCCAGGAGGTCGACCAGCCAGAAGGCGGCGCGCAGGTCGCCGGCGCCGAAGCGCAGGTCCTGGTCGTACTTGATGCCGGACTGGCCGTTGAGGTCGATGTGGAAGAGCTTGCCCGCCCACAGCGCCTGCGCGATGCCGTGCGGGAAGTTGAGCCCGGCCATCTGCTCGTGGCCGACCTCGGGGTTGACGCCGTACAGCTCGGGGCGCTCCAGGCGCTCGATGAACGCCAGCGCGTGGCCGACGGTGGGCAGCAGGATGTCGCCGCGCGGCTCGTTCGGCTTCGGCTCGATCGCGAAGCGCAGGTCGTAGCCCTGGGAGGTGACGTACTCGCCGAGGAGGTCGAAGGCCTCCTTCATACGGTCCAGGGCGGCACGCACGTCCTTGGCGGCGCCGGACTCGGCGCCCTCACGGCCGCCCCAGGCGACGTACGTCCTGGCGCCCAGCTCGACCGCGAGATCGATGTTGCGGATGGTCTTGCGCAGGGCGTAGCGGCGCACGTCGCGGTCGTTGGCGGTGAAGGCGCCGTCCTTGAAGACGGGGTGCGTGAAGAGGTTGGTGGTGGCCATCGGCACCGTCATGCCGGTCGCGTCGAGAGCCTCGCGGAAGCGCTTGATGTGCGCCTCGCGCTCGGTGTCGGAGGACCCGAAGGGGATCAGGTCGTCGTCGTGGAAGGTGACGCCGTGGGCGCCGAGCTCGGCCAGGCGCTGCACCGTCTCGACCGGGTCGAGGGCTCGGCGGGTGGCATCTCCGAACGGGTCCCGTCCCTGCCAGCCGACGGTCCACAGGCCGAAGGTGAACCTGTCATCGGGGGTGGGCTGGTAGCTCATGCCGCGGCTCCTTGCTGCGTACGACTATTTCGTCATGGCGATTTACAAATTAGTATGCGCTCGCACCTCTGGGAAGAGACAAGATGTCTTTGTCACCCGAAGTCCCGAGTTCCCGATGTCTTTGTCACCCTGATGACCTCGTCGCGCAGAGCCGCAAATAAGGGAGAGCCCGATGTCAGCAGCCGAGGGTCCGCTCGTCGTGGGCGTGGACACGTCCACCCAGTCCACGAAGGCGTTGGTCGTCGACGCGTCGACCGGCCAGGTCGTCGCGAGCGGCCAGGCAGCGCACACCGTGTCCTCCGGGGCCGGCCGTGAGAGCGACCCCCGGCAGTGGTGGGACGCGTTGTGCGAGGCGCTGAGCCAGTGCGGCGATGCCGCGCGCGAGGCCGCCGCGGTGTCGATCGGCGGGCAGCAGCACGGCCTGGTCACGCTGGACGACCGGGGTGAGCCGGTGCGTCCGGCGCTGCTGTGGAACGACGTGCGCTCGGCGCCGCAGGCCCGGCGGCTGACCGAGGAGCTGGGTGGCGCGAAGTTCTGGGCCGAGCGCACGGGCTCGGTTCCGGCCGCCTCCTTCACGGTCACGAAGTGGGTCTGGCTCTCCGAGAACGAACCGGAGTCCGTCCGGGCCACCAGGGCTGTGCGCCTCCCCCACGACTACCTGACCGAGCGCCTCACGGGGCAGGGCACCACCGACCGCGGCGACGCCTCCGGCACGGGCTGGTGGGCGTCGGGGACGGAGTCGTACGACGAGGAGATCCTCGCCCACGTGGGGCTCGACCCGGCGATGCTGCCCCGTGTGGTCCGGCCCGGTGAGGTCGCGGGCACCGTGCGCGACAGCCACGACCTGCCGTTCTCCAAGGGCACCCTCGTCGCGCCCGGCACCGGCGACAACGCCGCCGCCGCGCTGGGCCTCGGCCTGCGCCCCGGCGCGCCCGTGCTGAGCCTCGGCACGTCGGGCACGGTGTACGCCGTGTCGAGGCGGCGCCCCACCGACCCGACCGGCACGGTCGCCGGGTTCGCCGACGCGCACGGCGACTGGCTGCCGCTGGCCTGCACCCTGAACTGCACGCTCGCCGTCGACCGCCTCGCGAGCCTGCTGGGCCTCGACCGCGAGGCCGTGGAACCCACCACGGGCCTCACGCTCCTGCCCTACCTCGACGGCGAACGCACGCCGAACCTGCCCAACGCCTCCGGCCTCCTGCACGGCCTGCGCCACGACACGACCGCCGGCCAGCTCCTTCAGGCCGCCTACGACGGCGCCGTCCACGCCCTGCTCGGCGCCCTGGACCTCGTGCTGGACGACGACGCGGACCGCTCGGCCCCGCTGCTGCTGATCGGCGGCGGCGCCCGGGGCACGGCCTGGCAGCAGACCGTACGACGGCTGTCGGGGCGTCCGGTGCAGGTCCCCGAGGCCAGGGAACTGGTCGCGCTCGGCGCCGCGGCCCAGGCGGCGGGCCTGCTGACCGGCGAGGATCCGGCCGCGGTGGCCCGGCGCTGGAACACCACGCGCGGACCGGTGCTCGACGCGGTGGAGCGGGACGAGGAGACGCTGGCCAGGATCAGCGGGGTACTCTCCGACGCGGCCCCGCTGCTGGAGCGGGGACCCGAGGCGCACTGAGGACTGACTTCAGGCATGACCGCACCGCTGCACGAGGCCCGCCCGACCGGCGCCGGGGGCGCACTGCCCAACACCCAGCAGGGCATGCGGCGCCGCAATCTCGCCCGGGTGATGCACACCGTGAGCGCCGAGGGTCCGCTCTCCCGTGCCGCCGTCGCCTCCCGTATCGGGCTGACGCGTGCTGCGGTGTCCACCCTCGTCGACGAGCTGATCCGCTCGGGGCTGCTGGAGGAGCTGGGTCCGCAGCGGCCCAGCCGGGTGGGCCGTCCCGGGTCGGCGCTCGCCGTCAGCGGGCACGGTCCGGCCGGGATAGGCGCGGAGGTCGGGGTCGACCATCTCGCCGTCTGCGCGGTCGATCTGCGCGGCGAGGTGCGGTCCAGGGCCGTGCGGCACGGCGCGAACCGGGGCCGGGCGCCCGGACCGGTGATCGAGGAACTCCACGAGCTGGTGCGGCAGGTCGTCGCCGAGGCCGAGCGCGAGGGACTGTGGCCCGCAGGCCTCGCGATCGCGGTGCCGGGCCTGGTGGCGCGTGACGCCCGTACGGTCGTACGCGCCCCGAACCTCGACTGGCGCGACGCGGACCTGGCCGAGCTGCTCCCCGCGGACGTCCCACTGACCGTCGGCAACGAGGCCGATTTCGGCGCGCTCGCCGAACTCTGGCTCGGCGACGGCACTCCGCGGGACTTCCTGCATGTGTCGGCGGAGATCGGCATCGGTGCGGCGGTCGTGGTGGACGGCGGGCTGCTGCGTGGAACGCGCGGTTTCGCGGGCGAGTTGGGGCACGTTCCCGTCCGGCCGGACGGGCCCGAGTGCCCGTGCGGCGGGCGCGGGTGCCTGGAGCAGTACGCCGGGGAGGAGGCGGTGCTGCGCGCGGCCGGGCTGGAGCCCGGCGAGGACCGCGTCGGGCTGCTCGCCGGGCGCGCCGCCGAGGGCGACGAGGACGTACGGCGTGCCCTGCGCGACGCGGGAACGGCACTCGGGATCGCGCTGACGGGCGCGGTGAATCTGCTGGACCCCGAGAGTGTGGTCCTGGGGGGTGCGCTGGCCGGGCTCGCGCCGTGGCTGCTGCCGTCGCTGGAGGCCGAGCTGGACCAGCGCACCGCCGGGCCCGCCTGTCCGGTGTCAGTGTCCCGGCTGGGCCCCGAGGGGCCGCTGCTGGGGGCCGCGCACTCCGTGGTGCGGGCGGTGCTGGACGATCCGGCGGCGGTGGCGGCGGAACGGGCCTGATTCCAGGCCGAGTTCAGTCGTGTGGGTGAGCGAGTTATCCACAATCCCGCGGCTGTCCACGGAATCCCTGAGCGCCCTTCTGCCCAGCCGGCCGACGCCGTACCGTGATTCACGCGAGGCGTCAGCGGTCGTGTCGTGGCGACGCGGGGCGCGTCGGCGTGCATGAGGGGGATTCACATGTCGGGGGAAACTGCGAGGAAATCGGCGGGGCAGACGGCCCCGTCGCTGCGGCGCGAAGCGATGCCCGCGGTTGCCGCCGTCATCGCTCTCTTCGGGTACTTGGCGGGGCTGCCCGTCTTCGACTTCGTCTCCGAGCCGCTCGCGCCCGTGTCGTACGCGGGATCGCTGGTCGAGGTGTGGATGGCGGCCGGGGTCTGCGTGCTGCTCGTGCTGATGCGGCGCCATGCCGGGCGAATAGCCGAGACCGCCCGCGTCCACATCGACGAGCCCTCCCCCACCGACCCTCCGCAGAACGGAGCTGTACAGCTATGAGCGACCCCCGGATCTTGACCGTGCGACCCGAACCCGGCGAGTACGCCTGGACGTTCGGCGGCGCGCCGCCCGTGGCGCGCATCGCGCCCGGTACGGTGCTCGACCTGTACACGGAGGACTGCTTCGCGGGGCGGGTGCGCTCGGAGAAGGACCTGGTGTCCGAGGTGTGCGAGTTCCCCTACCTCAACCCTCAGACAGGGCCCTTCCACATCGAGGGCGCCGAGCCGGGTGACACGGTCACCGTGCACTTCGTGTCGATCGAACCGGCCCGGGACTGGGCCGCGTCGACCACGGTCCCGCTGTTCGGCGCGCTCACCTCGACACACACCACGGCCACACTGCAGCCGCCGCTGCCGGAGACCGTATGGATCTGGCAGCTCGACCGGACCCGGCGGACCGCGCTGTTACGGGCCCACGACAGTGACATCGAGGCCGAGCTGCCCATGGACCCGATGCACGGCACCGTCGGGGTGGCTCCCGCCAATCTGGAGGTGCGCTCGGCCCTGATGCCCGACGCGCACGGCGGGAACATGGACACGCCGGAGATGCGGGCCGGCGTCACCTGCTATCTCGGGGTGAACGTCGAGGGCGCAGTGCTCAGCCTCGGCGACGGGCACGCCCGGCAAGGTGAGGGAGAGACGTGCGGGGTCGCCGTCGAGTGTGCGATGAACACCGTGGTGATCGTCGAGCTGCTCAAGGGCCTTGCCACTCCCTGGCCGCGCATCGAGTCGGACACGCACATCATCTCGACGGGCTCGGCGCGGCCGCTGGAGGACGCGTTCCGGATATCCCAGCTCGACCTGGTGCAGTGGCTGGTGCGCGACTACGGGTTCGGTGAGCTGGACGCGTACCAGTTCGCGACCCAGGCCGTCGAATCGCCGCTGGCCAATGTGTGCGACACCAACTACACGTGCGTGGCCAAGATCCGCAAACAGTGGCTGCCGGCGCGCGAGACGCACCGCGGAGCGCATGCACGGCTGCGAGAGACGGCGGCGACGTTGCGCTGACCTCAACCCACCCCAACTGGCCTCAACTCCGAAAGGCGATCCTCCCTTTGGAACGCGCAAGACCTCATCTCAGCCGACGGCGGATCCTCCAGGGCACGGCTCTCGCCGCCGTCCCGTACGCCCTGCTGCCCGAGCGGCGGGCCGGAGCACACGTTCCGGGCCCGGACCACCCACTCGCCGAGTGGCGGCCGGCGAGTTCCGCCAACTACACGGTGGCGAACCGCCCCGCGTCCCACCCCGTCGACCGAGTGATCATCCACGTCACACAGACCACCTACCCCAACACCCTGTTCGTCTTCGAGAACCCCAGGAAGAAGGTGTCCGCGCACTACGTCGTCCGGTCGGCGGACGGACACACCTCACAGTGTGTTCCCGAGCGAGACATCGCCTGGCACGCCGGGGACTGGGACCACAACCTGCGCAGTATCGGCATCGAGCACGAGGGCTGGGTGGACCGGCCCGGCTACTTCACCGACGTCATGTACGAGACGTCGGCCCGCCTCACGGCGGCGATCTGCGCCAGGCACGGCATACCGAAGGACCGGGCGCACATCATCGGGCACCACGAGGTACCGGGCACCGACCACACCGATCCCGGCCCGCACTGGGACTGGACGCGCTACATACGCCTGGTCAACGCCGCCTGAGGGTTCGTACATCTGTGCCGATGTGTCCACCGCTCGGGTCCGCCCCGTCGAAAAGGTTGTCCGCGCGCGTACCCGGAGTGACTATGTCCCCAGCCGCATCGCTACCGGGGAGGCCGAGTTGACCGATCCGTGGGTGGCTCTGGAACCGGGGGCCGACCCCGCCGAGCGCGTACGGGTGCTGCGTCGTGCGCATGAGAAGTTCACCGAGGTGGGCACGGTGCCGACGCCGGTGCGTTCCGTGGTGGCCGACTCGTGGCGGCGTTCCGCGCGGGCCGGTGTCGGTCCGGACGGGACGGCGAGCGTGGAACTGGCGGACGGTGACCTCGGCGCCTATCGCGCGGAGCATCCGCTGGCGCCGGTGATGCCGCTGTTCCGGGAGTTGCTGGGCACGTTCGCCTCGGACGGCGAGCATCTGCTCGCGGTGTGCGACGCGCACGGCAGGCTGCTGTGGGTCGAGGGGCATCCGACGACCCGGCGCAGGGCCGGGCTGATGAACTTCGTGCCGGGTGCGCGGTGGGCGGAGACCGCGGTCGGGACGAACGCGCCGGGTACGGCGGTCACCGTGGACCGGCCGGTGCAGGTGTTCGCGGCCGAGCACTTCATCCGCCGGGTGCAGCCCTGGACCTGTGCGGCGGCGCCGGTGCACGATCCGCGGACCGGGCGGGTGCTCGGGGCGGTGGACATCACCGGCGGTGATGGCCTCGCGCATCCGCACAGCCTGGGGTTCGTGCAGGCGGTCGCGCGTGCCGCGGAGTCCCATCTGGCGCTGCTGAAGCCTCGGACTCTCACCGCCGACACGCCCGAGCTGTCCGCTCTGGGCCGCGACGAGGCACGGTTGCTCATCGGCGGCAGCCGGGTCAGGCTCAGTCGCCGGCACAGCGAGATCCTGGTGCTGCTGGCCCGTCACCCGGAGGGGCTGACCGGCGACGAGCTGCTGTGCGCGCTGTACGAGGACGAGTCGGTGACGCCCGTGACACTGCGAGCCGAAGTGGCGCGTCTGCGCCGGATACTCGGCCCCGGCCTGCTCGGCTCGCGGCCCTACCGGCTCACGGTGCCGGTCGAGTCGGACGTGGCGGTCGTCGAGCGCCGTCTGGAGACGGGTGCGGTCACGGCGGCGGCCACGGCGTACGCGGGCCCGCTGCTGCCAGGCTCCCAGGCCCCGGCGGTCGTACGGCTCAGGCGTCTGCTGGCCGACGGGCTCCGTACGGCGTTGATCGCCCGTCGTGATCCCGACCTGCTGGCCGACTGGGCGCACGCGCCGTGGGGCGAGGACGACCTCGACATATGGCGGGCGCTCGCCGCGGTGCGTCCGACGGCGACGGTACGGTCGCGGCTGGCGGCGCTGGAGTCCGAACTCACCGCGCCACCCGCCCGGGAGCGCCGCCCGGCCCGCTGATCGAACGACCGGTCGCACAGGGCAGTCCAGGCCCCGCGCAACGTACTTGCAACCTCGCCGTCCCTAACCTCGCGTCGAGAGCTGCCCAACGGCGGGCAGCGCTTCTTCGGGAGGCAGAGCAGTATGACCCGTTACGCGGCGCCCGGCACCGAGGGTGCGATCGTCTCCTACCAGGCGCGCTACGACCACTTCATCGGCGGCGAGTACGTGCCGCCGGTCCAGGGGCAGTACTTCGAGAATCCGACGCCGGTGAACGGGCAGCCGTTTACCGAGATCGCGCGGGGCACGGCTCAGGATGTGGAGCGGGCGCTGGACGCGGCGCACGCGGCCGCCCCGGCGTGGGGGCGGATGTCGGTGACCGAGCGCTCCGACATCCTGCGGAAGATCGCCGACCGTATGGAGGCGAACCTGGAGAAGCTGGCCGTCGCCGAGAGCTGGGAGAACGGCAAGCCGGTGCGGGAGACGCTGGCGGCGGACATTCCGCTGGCGATCGACCACTTCCGCTACTTCGCGGGGGCGATCAGGTCCCAGGAGGGCTCGCTCGGCGAGGTCGACGACGACACCGTGGCGTACCACTTCCACGAGCCGCTGGGCGTGGTCGCGCAGATCATCCCGTGGAACTTCCCGATCCTCATGGCGACGTGGAAGCTCGCGCCGGCGCTGGCCGCGGGCAACGCCGTGGTGCTCAAGCCGGCCGAGCAGACCCCGGCGTCCATCCATTACTGGCTGAGCCTGGTCGCCGATCTGCTCCCGCCCGGCGTGGTCAACATCGTCAACGGCTTCGGCGTGGAGGCGGGCAAGCCGCTGGCGTCCAGCCCCAGGGTGGCCAAAGTGGCGTTCACCGGGGAGACCACGACAGGTCGGCTGATCATGCAGTACGCCTCGGAGAACATCACCCCGGTCACCCTCGAACTGGGCGGCAAGTCCCCGAACATCTTCTTCGACGACGTCTGGTCGGCCGACGACGACTTCCGGGACAAGGCGCTCGAGGGATTCACGATGTTCGCGCTCAACCAGGGCGAGGTGTGCACATGCCCGTCCCGGGCGCTGGTGCAGCGGGGTCACTACGCGGAGTTCATCGATGCGGCGGTCGCCCGCACCGAGCAGATCAGCACCGGCCACCCGCTCGACACGGACACGATGATCGGCGCGCAGGCGTCCAACGACCAGTTGGAGAAGATCCTCTCCTACTTCGACATCGGCCGGCAGGAGGGCGCCCGGGTCCTGACGGGTGGCGAACGTATCGAGCACGACGGTGAGCTGAAGGGCGGGTACTACGTCCAGCCGACCGTCTTCGAGGGCGACAACCGCATGCGGATCTTCCAGGAGGAGATCTTCGGGCCGGTCGTCTCGGTGACGTCCTTCGACGACTTCGACGACGCCATGAAGGTCGCCAACGACACGCTGTACGGCCTCGGCGCGGGTGTGTGGACGCGGGACATCAACACCGCGTACCGCGCGGGTCGCGCCATCCAGGCGGGGCGCGTGTGGACGAATTGCTACCACGCGTATCCCGCGCATGCGGCGTTCGGTGGCTACAAGGGGTCGGGCATCGGGCGCGAGACGCACAAGATGATGCTGGAGCACTACCAGCAGACGAAGAATCTGCTGGTGAGCTACTCGCCGAAGAAGCTGGGCTTCTTCTAGACGCCCGAAAGAAGGCGCCTGAACCGCCGGATTCCGCTGTCTGCCGACACGATCGGCCTCGGCGAGGACCCCGGCGCCGAAGCGCCGTCGCACTGGACCACCAGGACAGCGGTCGTTCGGCCACCGGCGCCGCTCACGGCCTTCTTCCCGCTGGTGGTACGGCGGTTCGGGCACCTGAGCAAATAGTTCGGCGAGGAGTGGAACCCGGAGCCGGTCTGCGGTGTACCAGATGTAGCAAGTGGCCGCCGGCCACCGCAGATCGGGGGATCCATGAGAGTTCAGCTACTGAGGGCGCTGCTCGGGGCTGTCGCCGCAGTCCTGCTCCTGACCGCGTGCGTCGCCGAAGCGGCGGGCGGGTCCGCGGGCAACTCCGTGGACCCCGGCCGAACCGCCGTCCACCCACTGCGCATCCCGTCGGCCCCTGGCCTGCCGGGCTGGTCGCACAGTCTCGGCTTCGCTCCGGACGGCTCAGGCTTCGTCCTCCTCGCCGAGTGCACCGACAAGCGCTGCCGTCAGCATGTCGCCGTACTGGACAAGGGCGCGGGGAAATGGCGCCTGACCGAGTCCCCGTTGCCGGATGTCATCGGCGACTTGGGCATCACCGCGGGTCTCCATGTCCTGGGGGCGGGCCGCGCCGTCATCATCGACCAGCACGAGGACTGGACCCGGCCGGGCCCCACCTGGTTCACCCGTGACGGCGGCCGTACCTGGACGCCCGGCACCCAAAAGCCGCAGGGCACGACGGCGACCGTCCCCGAGGGTGCCCTCCTGGTCGGCGAGTGCGTGGAGCTGGACGCGTCCGACCCCGCCAACACCTGCGCGCGCAACCGACTGCTCGTCGTGATGCCGGACACCGGCGAACACCGTGTGCTGAAGCGGCAGCCGCCGCTGAAGGGCGTCCTCGCCCCGAGCGGCGACGTTGCGCGTAACGCGCTTTTCGTGTCCGGCGCGGACCCCGAATCCGGCCTGCCGGCACAGGCAAGGAGCGAGGACCGCGGCCGCACATGGCAGTTGACCGATATGCCGGGCGCCGCGAAGGAGGGATGGGGTTTCCAGGTCGTTGCCGGAAGGGACGGTCTGTACGCGCAGCAGACGGGCCAGCTCCCCGACCACGAAGGGGTGAAGAACGGCCTTCGCGCGCTCCACACCAGCACCGACGGCGGACACACCTGGACCCGCCTGTGGACCTACCGCAGGGGCGTCGAGCCACTCTCCTCGCTCGGCGCCGTCGTCGCGGCCGACGACGGCAGCCTCACGGTGTACGGAGAGCGTGGAGTATGGCGCAGCACCGACCACGCCAGGACGTTCCAGTCGGCCGGCGACTCGCGCGGCGCGGCGGGGACCGTCACCAGCACTCCGATCGGCTGGCTGTGGGCCGACAGCTACGGCAACGGGCACTACCGGATATCCACCGACGGAATCCACTGGCACAAGTTCACGGTGGGCTCCGGCTGAGCACCGTCACCACCAGCTCGACGGTGGTCGACACCGGGGGCGGCGTGCGGCTGCGTACGTTCTGCGACGTCTGCTCAATGCGTATATGCGGCCGGGTTTGGAACAACGACAAGGTCGAGTGGACCTCGCCGTCGCGAGAGTGGTTCGGCGCCACGCTGGTTCAGCTCTACGCGTGGACCATGCGGTTCGAAGCAGTCGTACGTCTGCACAGAACGAGGTCGTGGTCGCCGATGCGAATCAGCCCGTTCCGACCCACCGATGAGCGCCGTTCCACCTACGCCTGCGTCGTCCCACCAAGATCCGGGGACGGCCCTCGACCAGATCGTGATCGAGGGCCACCCCCCCGGGCTCGTATCGGGCGCGGCAACAGGCAGGCGCCCCACCGACTCAGTGCTTGGTCACGACAACGTGCTCGGCGGTCGGCGCAGGGAGTTCGGTCTGCACCGGTTTCCCGATCGGGTACGACCGGTCCTCGTCGCTCAGGTACGTCTCGGTGGTGTCGAGGAGCCGGGACGTGCCGATCGTCAGGCGGGTGTCTCGGCCGTGACGGTCAGCACCGCACGGCCGAGGGTGTGCCCGGCCATGGTGAAGCCGAGGACAGCGGGGGTGGCGTCGGCGGGGACGCCTATGGAGGCGACGTCGAGGGCGTGCACCACGACGAAGTAGCGGTGCGGGCCATGCCCGGCCGGCGGGGCGGCGCCGATGTAGCGGGCCAGGCGGGCGTCGTTGGGCAGTTGGAAGGCGCCTTCGGGCAGACCCGCGCCGGTGTCGTCGCCGGCGCCCTCGGGCAACTCGGTGACCGTGGCGGGGATGTCGGCGACCGCCCAGTGCCACGGCTTGACCGCGACGAGGCGTTTCGGGCGGCGGCCGGGTGGCTGGACGCCTACGCCAACTCTGTGTATCGGTCCGTCAAGAACGCCCGGGACGGCCACCTTCTGGCCGCCCGCCTCGACGCGGCCGACAGCGTGGGTTTCCTGCTGGAGGTGCTGTTCGCCCTGGACCGCCAGCCGCGTCCCTACAACAAGTACCTGGAGTGGGAGCTGGAGCGGTTTCCCCTGCCGGGGTGGGACACGGGCCTGCTGCTGGAGGCGATCGAGGGGATCGCAGGCTCTGGTGACGTGGAACTTCAGCGAACGCTCTTCGCCCGGGTCGAGGCCGTGGCACGCGAGGCCGGGCTCGGGTCCACGCTCGATGCCCGGGGCCCGGACCTGCTGTTGATGCGGCCTCGGGGGCAGAGATCCGTGACCGCGAACCGCTGATGGCCTCGATCGCCCGTGCTCGCCCGGCGGCGGAACAGCTCGATCCGATCGATCGCGGGCCGACCTGCCCCCTGGCGATCAGACCGTGGACAAGTCGATCGCCCGGTCGACTTCCTTCGGCCGGAGCACCCGCAGGATGCCCTCCAGCAGGTAGTAGTCGGCGTAGGGCAGGGAGATCTCGACCCCGTCCTCGCTCGGCCGGTTGCGTGTGCAGCGGGCCACGATCGCCTCCGCGCGGGCGGAGTTCCGTGTCAGGCAGGTCTCGGCCAGCGCGGTGAGCAGCCGCAACGCCACCTCGCGATAGGCCGGCCTGCCGGTCGCCGCGGCCAGGTCGAGCAGGCCGCACGCCGTGATCGCGCCGGCCGACGCGTCCTTGATGTCGTACGGCTGCTGCGGGGCGCCGTAGTCCCACACGGGGACGTGATCCGGGGTCAGCGCCCCCACCGCGAAGTCGGCGAGCCTGCGGGCGGTGGCCAGGAACTCCCGGTTGCCGGTGCGCCGGTACATCGTGGTGAACCCGTACAGGCCCCACGCCTGTCCGCGCGACCAGCAGGACGTGGGGCTGTACCCCTGCACGGTGTTGGGGCCGATCGCGGCGCCGTCGGCCGGATCGAAGTCGTACACGTGCGGGGTCGAGCCGTCGGGGCGCGGGAAGACCCGCTGGGTGGTCCTCGCGTGTTCCACGGCGATGTCCAGGTACTTCCCGTCGCCGGTCGCGCCGCTCGCGAAGGCCAGCAGGTCGAGGTTCATCATCGTGTCGATGATGACCCGGCCGGCGTTGCGCTCCTCGTTCAGCGCGCCCCAGGCTCTGATGAAGCGCCCGCGCGGGTTGTAGCGCTGGATCAGCGAGTCGGCGGCCCGAAGGGCACCGTCCCGCCACTTGGCGTCGCCCGTCAGGCGCCAGGCGGTGACCCAGGACGGGTAGAAGAGGAAGCCGAGGTCGTGCGTGCCGGTGTCGTACCGGCGGGGGGCCAGCTTCTCCGCGGACGCCAGGGCCCAGGTGCGGAAGGCGTCGTCCTCGCTGTGGAGCCACGCCATCCACAGCGTGCCCGGCCAGAAGCCGCCGACCCAGTCGCCGTTCTGCGAGTAGACCCACTTCTCGAACTTCGTGCCGACAGGGAAGGCGGTCACGGTCGGTGCGACCGCGCGGAGCCTGTCGACGGCGTAGTCGGCCACCGCGCGGAAGGTGCGCAGGGTCGGTACCGGTGGCTGGGCGGCGGTCACGTCCGCGGCCTTGGCGGTGCCGAGGAGGCGCCCATCGCCGCGGCACCGGCCGCCGTAGCCATCACGGTTCGCCGGGAAACACTCATGCCGGTTCCTCCAAGCGCACACCCACACCCATGCGAGCATGGATCATGTATATGAACGTGATCGTGTTCAGCGGTGGCACGTGGTGACCCCCGGGCGCCAGCGGCACGCGATGCCGGCGAAGCCGCCGTTGGTGACGACATCCACGGTGAACGTGTCGCCGCCGCGCAGCACCTGACGGTTCCGCACGAGCCCGTCGGTGCCGTCCTCGACCGTCTCGACCAGCCACCTCCCGGGGCCGACGGTCAGCGGTACTTCGGCCGTGCGTGCCGACCCGGCTTACACGCCGCCCAGGAACCAGCGGTCCCCGTCGCGCCGCGCGAGCACGGCTTCCCGGCAGGGTCGGCCGGTGAGCAGCTCGGTGTCGTCCCAGGCCGCCGGTACCTGGTCGAAGTAGGCGCGGGCGAGCGGCCGTCGGTCGTACGACTCGGGGGTGCCCGCGAACATCTGCAGGCCCGACTCGTAGGCGACGGTGAGGCCGACCTCGGCCGCGTCGGAGTTGGGGCGCAGGCCGACGCGCTGGAAGGCGCCGGGGGTGAAGTCCATGGAGCCGATGACGTTGCGGGTGAAGGGCAGGGTGGTCAGGTGGGCGGCGGTGTTGGTGCGCTTCTCCTCTCCCGCGACGCCCTCCAGGGTCATGACGTGGGGCCAGGTGCGCTGGATGCCCTTGGGGACGGTCGAGCCGTGGAAGTCGACCAGGAGGTGGTGGGCGGCGGTCTCCGCGAGGACGGCGTCGTACCACTGGAGCATGGGCTGCGCCTCGGAGTCCATGAAGTCGATCTTGACTCCCTTGACGCCCCAGCGCTCCAGAGTGGGCAGCCACTGGGCCCGCTCCTCGGGCGTGTCGAGGTCGCGCTGGTGGATCCAGACGATGATGCCGACGCCCTTGGAGCGTGCGTAGTCGACGAGTTCGGGCACCCAGCTATTGGTCTGCCAGTCGGGGTCGGTGGTGTCCCACTCGTCGGCCTTGAAGTACCAGCCCGCGTCGACCGCCTCGTACGGCCAGTGCCGTTCGGCGGCGTAGTCGACGTAGGCCTTTTGTGCGGCGAGGCTCTGGCCGGCCTCTCTGCCGCCCGCGAGCCAGGTCCACAGCACGGTGCCGGGCTTGATCCAGGAGGTGTCGGGGACCTTGGAGGCGGGGGCGAGGTCGTCGGTGAAGGTGGAGCGGGTGACGGTGGCGAGGTCGCCGGTGACCATCGCGCGCCAGGGGGTGGCCAGGGGTCCTCCGGCTCGGACGCGGTCGTCGGCGAGCTTGACGCGGTAGGTGCCGGTGCCCTGGTCGTGGGCGAGCCGGGCGCCGGAGTAGTCGCCGGTGAGGTCGGACTCGGCGAGCAGGGTGTAGCCGCCGTCGGTCTCGAACAGCGCCTGCGCCGAGTACTCGCCGGTGGGGGCCGTGGCGGCGGTGTACTGCGCGAACTGGCCCTCGTTGTCGACCCGGTAGCCGCCGAGCCAGGCGCTCGCGTCCGGCGGCAGGTTGAAGGCGGAGGTCTCGCCGAGGACGTCGCCGTACGCTCCGGGCAGGACGTACCGGTAGGCGACGCCGTCGGCGGAGGCGCGGACGACGAGGTCGAGCCGGGCGCCCGCGGGGGTGGCGAAGGAGAGCCGGGTCTCGTTCATGCGGACCCGGCGGTCGAGCCGCTTGCCGGACCTCGCCCGGTAACGCTCGTCGACCTGCCGGTCCTTGCGGTGCAGGAACCGCAGGTCCTTGGAGAGGTCGGTCTGTTCGGTGACGATGCCGACGGGCGACGGCTCGATGACCGTACGGCCGCCTCGGGTCACCGAGAGACTGACGGCGCCGGTCGTGTCGTCCAGGCGTAGGTGCGCTGCCGGTCCGTGCGCCGCGGGGCCGGACACCGTCCAGGCGTCGTCGCCGCGGTCGGCCCGAGCGGGCCCGGTCGTGAGCAGTGTGGCCACCAGCCCGGCGCAGAGCGCGGCGACCGCGGTCCTGAGGGGAACCGCCATGTGAAGCCTCCCTGTGGTGCGTCCGGTCGGACGGTGGTTACGGCAGTCCCCAGGCCGGGCCCGGTTCGCTGACGGCGACGGGCGCGATGACGAGGTCGGGGCGCGGGCCGGAGTGGACGAGGACCTCGCGGCCCTTGGGCAGGTCGATGGCGAGGGTGCCGTCGCCCAGGTCGCGGGTGCGGGCCGGGGTGCCGTCGTCGAGGAGCGCGGTGAGGGTGCCGGTGAGGCCGTGGCGGAGCGTGAGCGGTTCGCCGGCCAGGCTCTTGACGCGGATGAACCGGGTGGTGCCCGCCTTGCGGACGGCGCTGACCAGGAAGGCGCCCTGGGTGCGGAAGTCGTGCAGGGTGACGTCCGCCCATGCGGTGGGAACGGCCGGGAAGACGCGGATGACGCCGCCCCAGCTCTGGCAGAACATGTCGTGCAGGGACTGCGAGGCGGACAGCGGCGTCTCGATGACCGGCCCGGCCTCGGTGTAGTGGGTGTTGGCCTGGCAGGGGTAGCGGGTGGTGGGGTCGAAGAACTTCCGCAGGTAGCCGATCGCGGTGTCGCCGTCGCCGGTCATCGCGTACATCGAGGCGGCCCCGGTGTAGCTGTAACCGCGGTGGGCGCCGGTGAGCGCGTGCCAGTGCTCGACCGACTTCCTGATCAGCTCCCGGCTCTCGGGCTGGTCCCAGTTGACGAGGTAGAGCGGGTACACCATCAGCAGATGCGAGTAGTGGCGGTGGGACTGGGCGTACGGGGTGTCGGCGCCGATCATGAAGCCGTTGCCGTCGACCGGGTACGGCGTGAGCCTGGCCAGTACTTGCTGCCAGCGGGGGATCAACTCGTCGTCGATGCCGAGCAGTTCGGCCGACTCGATGAGGGTCCGACAGCCCCAGCGGATCAGGGCGAGGTCGTAGTTGGTGTCCTGCGGCGGTACGACGGGGTACTCGGGCGACAGCGTGCTCGGCAGGTGGAGCCTGCCGTCGCTGCCCGGGGTGAGGAAGTGCAGGTAGTAGTTGATCGCGCGGCGCAGTACGGGGTGGATCGTGTCGCGCAGCAGGGACTCGTCCATGGAGTGGCGGTAGGACAGCCACGCATTGTGCAGGGCCCAGGTGAGGTCCCCGACCTCGGCACCGGTGCCCGGCCGCCCCACACCGCGGTTGGCGAACATGTCGGAGCTGCGGCCGACTCCGGAGCTGTCGGCGCGGTAGGCGGCGGGCACGTTGGCGATGAGCTGTTCCTGGTTCTGGCGCAGGGTGGTGGCGAGCGCGTCGAGTTCCAGGTGGTTGGAGCCGTGGATGAGCCAGTACTCCAGTTGCACGTTGAGGTTCCACCAGACCGCGGGCCACGGGGTGGGCTCCAGCCACGGCCCGGAGGTGGCCATGACGGGGCCGCCCGCGCGGCTGGCGGAGGCGACCTTGTAGAGCTGGATCCAGTGGAAGCTCTGGAGCCGCTGGTCGGGGAACGAGACGAAGCTCTTCCGGTAGAAGGCGTGCCACCAGCGGGTGTGCCGTCGCCGCAGGCTGCCGTACGACTTCGCGCGCCGCAGGTTGCGCAGTGAGTCGGCCTCGGCGGCGGTGTCGGACGGGAAGCTGTGCCCGACGGAGACGAGCAGGTCGTCGCCGGTGCTGCGGTAAGCGGTGGCGGTCCGGCCGCCGCCGGTGAGGGGTTGGAGGACCTGCTCGGTGCCGTCAGGGGCGGTCCGGGTGGTCCAGGGCGGGTTGGCGGTGTAGCCGGCGGGCGGGGCCTCGCTGATCCTGCGGGGGCTGATGGCCTCCTCGGGGTGGAAGGTCCACACGACCCGCTCGTCGCCGTCGGCTCGGGCGCGGACGGCGAGGACCTCGTCGTGGATGAGCGCGGCGAGGGTGAGTGTGCCGGCGGTGGTGGTGACGGTGCCGGTGAGCTCGGCGTTCCACAGACTCAGCCGCCAGTCGACGGCGGTGATGGTGCCTACCGGGTCGAGGGTGAGGTGTCCGACCGGGAGGCGGCAGGTGCCCCAGCCGCTGCCGAACTCGGGCCGGTGGTCCTGGACTCGGCCGTGCTGGACGGTGAAGCGGATCCGGCCCGCGTCGGGCTCCTGGTAGATCATGCTGCCGAGCAGCCCGTCGCCGAGGAAGGGGCCCTCGTACCAGCGGGTGGGCAGCCGGCTCCACCGCAGGTCCTGTCCGCGCAGGAACGTCGCCCAGGCGCCGTCGGTGGTCATGGTGTCGCGCAGTCGCCAGGGGCGCCCGGTGCCGTCGGCCGCGGCGGGCGGCATCCCCTGCGAGGGCTCCTCCGCGTGGGCGGTCGTGGGCAGGGCCGCGGCTGCCGCGGTGCCGAGCGCGGTGCCGAGTAAGGCTCTGCGGGCCACCTTCGAACGTTGCTCCGGCTGTGAGGTCATCCTTGTCCTCCAGACCTGACGGATCATCGATACATCGGGTGTATCGCGGAACCTAGCAGGCTCCATGGACCTGTCAATGGCCTCAATCGCATCAGAGGCACCAACTCATCGGATCTATTGAGGGGCTGAGGAGGGGTCAGCTCCGCAACCTCGGCGCGAGCATCCCGCCGCGCTTCAGTGAGCCGAGGACCATGGACACGTCCACCGAGACGGCCTCGCGCAGCCACGCCGAGCGCGTGAGGAAGTCGTGCAGCGCCGCCTCGTCCGGGAACGCGGTCAGGGCCAGCAACTGGCGTTCACCGGTGACGAAGCTGGCGTATCGCACGTGCGGGGACTCGGCGAGCGCCGCCGTCACCGTGCCGACGGCCGCGGGCACGGCACGCACCCACAGCACCGCCTCCACCGGCAGCCCGAGCAGCGCCGGTTCGATGACGGCACGGATACGGACGCGGCCGCCGCGGCGCAGGGCGCCGAGCCGACGACGGGCGGTGGCCTCGGAGACGCCGCAGACACGGGCCAGTTCGTCGTAGGTGCACCGCCCGTCCTCGGCGAGGGCGTTCACCAACAGGCGGTCGGCGCGGGAGAGTTCACCGGCTCCGTCGACCGGGGGCAGCAGATCCGCCGATCCGGGGGCGGCGGTCGCGGGTGTGCCGTCGGCGAGCGCCGTGATCTCGGCCTCGGTGAGCAGGCCCGCGTGCCACTCGCGGATCGTCCGTACGTGCCGCAGCACCGGGAGCGTCAGCGTCCGCACGATGCCGGGCAGGCCGGGGAGTTCGTCCATGACGAGGCCCGGGAGCCGGTCGCGGGGGCACTGCATCTCCGCGACGCAGTCCCACGTCCCGGTCAGGACATGGGCGAAGACGCAGTCGGGGCGGCGCGCCAGTGCGGTGGCGACGACGCGGGCCCGGCCCGGTGCGCAGCGCACGGCGAGCACGGTGCTGCGGCCCCGCACCGCCATGGCGCCGATCCGCACGAGTCCGGAGTCCAGCAGCCGGGTGCCCCGGCGCACGACGGTGCGTTCCGGTTCGCCGAGGGCCGTGGCGACGCGGTGCCATGAGGCGCGGCCGTCGATCTGCAGCGCGCTGATGATGCGCCGGTCCAGCGAATCGGCCACGGGGCCGGGGTGCGGTGCGTCCATCGGCCTGAGCGTATGGCCGATTCCGTCGATTTCACAGGGAATGTTGTTCCCTTCCGTCAACCTGCCCGACGCTGCCGGGAAGCCGGACCGCGCTTCCCCTACCTCCGGAGGTGGCCGACGTGACCGCGACATCCCAAAGCCCTCCCCAGGTCCACGCCCACGCCCCCACCACCCGGCGCGGGCGGCTCGCCGTCCTCGGCCCGGGGCTGGTCCTGGCGGCCACGAGCGTGGGCGCGGGCGACATGGTGACGTCGCTGGCGGGCGCCGCCGGGTACGGCATGGCCCTGCTGTGGGCGATCCTCGTCGGGGTCGTCCTCAAGTACGCGCTCACCGAGGCGGTGGGGCGGCTGTATCTGGCGTCGGGCATGACGGTGATCGCGAGCCTGCGTGCGGCGGCCCGCTGGCTGCCGTCTGCCTTCCTGGTGTTCGTCCTGGTCATCGGGTTGCTGTACGGGGCGGCGCTCAGCTCGGTGGCGGCGCTGGCGCTGTCGACGCTGTTCCCCGTGCTGCCGCTGCGGCCGGTGGCGGTGGTGATCGCGCTGGCGTCGGCCGGGATGGTGTACGTGGGCCGGTACGCGCTGTTCGAGCGGGTGATGAGCGTCTTCATGCTGGCCAAGTTCGTCGGCATGGTGGTGCTGGCGGTGGTCACCGTCGTCACGATCGACGACCCGTCCACCCTGGTGTCCTCGCTGCGGCCGCGGCTGCCGGAGGGCGACCTGATCACCGTGCTGGCGCTGATCGGCGGGGTGGGCGGTACCGCCGGGGTGGCGTCGTACAGCTACTGGGTGCGGGAGAAACGCTGGCGGCACCGGAGCTGGCTGCCCGTCATGCGGGCCGACTCGGCGGTGAGCTACGCCGTCACGTTCCTGTTCGTGGTGTGCACCTCGATCGTCGGCACCGGTCTGCTGTACGGCACCGGGCGGACGATCACCGGCAACGACGGGCTGGCCGCGCTGGCGGATCCGCTCGGCGCGGACCTGGGCTCGGTGGCCCGGGTGCTGTTCCTGGGCACCTTCTTCCTGGTGACCCTGAGTGCCCTCGTCGGCGGCTTCAACGCCCTGTGCTACCTCCTGTCCGACTCCCTGCGCACCCTGCGAGGCGTCCCGGATTCCGACGCCGAGCGGCACATGGGCCAGCGCAGCCGCCCGTACCGACTGTTCGTGCTGTACTGCGCTCTCACGTCGGTGGCGGTGACCTTCATGGGCCGGCCGGTCCGTCTGGTCCTCACCTACGCGGCCGTCGGCTCCCTCGTCCTGCCGCTGCTGTCCGGGGCGCTGCTGGTGCTCCTGAACCGGCGTGGCCTGCGGGCGCCGTACCGCAACAAGACCGTTTCGAACGTGCTGCTGTCGAGTTCCTTCGTCCTGTTCGGGGTGCTCGCCGTCGTCCAGCTCAAGGAAACCCTGGGAGGACTGTGAACCCCGCCGACCTGTGCTTCAACACGGCGACCGACCTCGCCGCGGCCCTGCGGCGCCGTGAGGTGTCCGCGCGTGAGGTCGTCAGCGCCCACCTCGACCGGATCGACCAGGTCAATCCGTCGGTGAACGCCATCGTCACCCTCGTCGCCGAACAGGCCCTGGCACAGGCCGCCGACGCGGACGAGCGGCTCGCCTCGGGGGCCGAGGTCGGGCCCCTGCACGGGCTGCCCGTGGCACACAAGGACCTCCACGACACCGCGGGCATCCGCACGACGTACGGCTCCCCCGTCTTCGCCGACCACGTCCCCGGCCGGGACCACCTGGTCGTCGAACGCCTCAGGCGGGCCGGGGCCATCACGCTCGGCAAGACCAACGTGCCCGAACTCGGCATGGGTTCGCACACCGTCAATCCCGTCTTCGGCCCGACCCGCAATCCCTACGACCTCTCGCGCAGCGCGGGCGGCAGCAGCGGTGGCGCGGGGGCCGCGCTGGCCTGCGGGATGCAGCCGATCGCCGACGGCAGCGACACCGGCGGCTCACTGCGCAACCCGGCGTCCTTCAACAACGTGGTCGGGCTGCGGCCGTCCCCCGGCCGGGTGCCGTCGTGGCCCGACAAAGCGCCCTGGGGACAACTGTCGGTCAAGGGCCCCATGGCGCGGACCGTGCGGGACGTCGCCCTGACGCTCTCCGTGCTCGCCGGGCCGGATCCGCGCAGCCCGCTCGCCCTCGACACTGAGGGTTCCGTGTTCGCGGGGCCGCTCGACGGCGACATCCGAGGCCTGCGGGTCGCCTGGTCGCCCGACCTCGGCGGGAGCGTGCCCGTCGACGCGGAGGTCAGGGATGTGGTGCGCGGCGCTGTGGAGGTGTTTGCCGGGCTCGGCTGTGAGGTCGAGGAGGCGTGCCCGGATCTCACCGGCGCCGACGAGGCGTTCCTCGTCCAGCGGGCCTGGCAGATGGAGCTGGCCTACGGGCCGCTGCTGGACGGGCACCGCCACCGCATGGCGCCGGACGTGGTGTGGAACATCGAGGAGGGACGGAAGCTCACCGGCCCGGACCTGGGCCGCGCCCAGCTTCTCCAGGCCGCGCTCTTCCACCGGGTCCGGGAGTTCTTCGGCACGTACGACGTCCTGCTTCTGCCGGTCAGCCAGGTCGCGCCCTTCGACATCCGGCTCCCCTACCCCGCCATTGTGGACGGCACCGCCACGGAGACCTACCTTGACTGGATGCGCTCGGCCTACCTGATCACGATGACCGGCTGCCCGGCCCTGTCGGTCCCGGCCGGATTCACCCCGGGCGGGCTGCCGGTCGGGCTCCAGGTGGTGGGGCCGCACCGGGCGGACGCGGCCGTGCTGAGGGCGGGGCACGCCTTCGAGCGGGCGACGCGGGTGGGGGAACGGCGACCGCCCGTCGCCGTCGTCGAGGGTGCGGGGGGCCGGTCATGAGCCCACGCAGTGTCGTGATCGTGGGTGCCGGCATGGCGGGGCTGGCGACGGCCTGGTTCCTGCAGGAGGCGGGTGTCGAGGTCACCGTGGTCGACCGGCGGGGCGTGGCGGCCGGCGCGTCGTGGGGCAACGCGGGCTGGCTGTCCCCCGCCCTCACGGTGCCGCTGCCCGAACCGGCCACCCTGAAAGTGGGGTTGCGGGGGCTCCTCTCCCCCGCCTCCCCGCTCTACGTCCCACCGCGCCCGGATCCTCGGCTGGCCCGCTTCCTGCTGGCGTTCACCCGGAACTGCACCCACCGGCGGTGGCAGGTCGGCATGGCCGCGCTGTCCGCGCTGAACCGCCGGGCGCTGTCGGCGTACGACGAGCTGGCGCGGGGCGGGGTCACCGAGCCGACCCGCACGGGCGAGGCGTGTCTGATCGCCTTCACCTCCGAGGCCGGGCGCGGCCCCCTCGTGGCGGAGCTGGACGCGGTGCGGGCGGCGGGACAGGACGTCGAGTACGACCTGCTCACCGGAGCCGAGGCGCTCGAGCTGGAGCCGGCGCTGTCGGCGCGGATCGAGGCGGCCGTACGGCTGCACGGTCAGCGGTATCTGAACCCCGGGGCGTTCGTCGCGGCGCTGGCCGACGCGGTGCGCGACCGGGGCGGGAAGATCGTCAGCGGTCTGGAGGTCGTCGGAGTAAGGGACTTGGGCACCGGGGTCGCCGCGCTCACCTCGGACGGCGCGTCCGTGCGGGCCGACGCGGCCGTTCTCGCCTCCGGAGCCTGGCTCGGCCGCCTGGCCCTGCCGTTCGGGGTGCGTACGCCGGTGCAGTCCGGCCGTGGCTACAGCTTCACGGTGTCCGCGGAAGGCCTGCCTACGCGGCCGACGTACCTCGCCGAGCAGCGGGTGGTCTGCACGCCGCTCGGGGACCGGGTGCGGGTGTCGGGGATGATGGAGTTCACCGCGCCCGACCGGCCCAGGGACCCCCGCCGCGTCCAGGCGATCGTCAACGCCGCCCGGGACCTGCTCCCTTCGGCCGACCTCACCCACCGCGCCGACGAATGGGCCGGCCCGCGCCCCTGCACCGCCGACGGTCTGCCCCTGATCGGCCCGACCCGCTCGCCCCGTGTCCATGTGTGCGGCGGGCACGGCATGTGGGGCATCGCACTGGGGCCGCTCAGCGGCAAGCTGCTGGCGGATTCGATCGTCACGGGCCGCGGGGCACCGGAGTTGGCGGCGCTGCATCCACTGAGGTGAGGGGGCCGCGGGTCCGGTCGGATTGTCGGTGGCGGGTGACACGATGGCCGTATGTCGTCTGTACGAGGGGCGGGAGTTGGTCGAGCTGGTCGACTGGCGGGCAGGCATGTCCTGCCGGGCCACCTCGGCGAACATCGGCCTGAGCTTCTGCGCGCCGTCCAGCATCGAGTACTCGGTGTGGTTGTGCAGGTGGACGGAGGAGTCCGGCACGGGAGCGTCACCTCCGGGGATACAACGGGATGTTGACCAGAGTGGGACACCCCGCGCCGATACCCCCATCAAAAGACCAGGTGAACCGCCGAATCAAACAACCGGCACACCAAACCGACTCACAACAAACCGTTGTGTGGATAGGGTGACCGGCGTGGATCTCAACGCCGTACGGACCTTCGTCGCCGTCGCCGGCGCCGGGCAGTTCCAGAAGGCCGCCGTCGACCTGTCACTCACCCAGCAGGCCGTCTCCAAGCGGGTCGCCGCGCTGGAGCGGGAGCTCGGGGTGCGGCTGCTGACGCGCACGCCGCGGGGCGCCGAGCTGACCATCGACGGGCAGGCGTTCCTGGGCCACGCCCGGTCCCTGCTCCAGGCCGAGGAGCGGGCGCGCGCCTCGGTGCGTCCGGGCAGCCGTGCGCTGCGCGTCGACGTGGTGGGCCGGCGGGTGTCACTGGCCGGTGTGCTGCGCGACTTCCACCGCGCCCATCCGGAGATCGCCCTGGACGTCGTGACGCTGCTCGGCGCGGAGGAGGCCGTCGCCGCCGTCCGGGACGGCACCATCGACGCCACGTTCCGCGCCGTCACCATGCCCGGACTGGTGATCCCCGAGGGCGTCGAGATCACCCCGGTCCACGACGAGCCGCTCCACCTGTTCACCGGCCCCGCCCACCCGTTCGCCGGTGCCGCCGCAATCACCCTCGCCGAGCTGGCCGGCCATCGGATCTGGATGCCGGGCAATGTGCCGGGGACCGAGTGGACCGCGTACTACGAGGCGCTGGCCGCCGACTTCGGGCTGACCATCGAGACGACGGGCCCCAACTTCGGGGTCGAGGCCCTCATCGACACGATCGCCGCCTCCTCGACGCTGACGACCTTCCTCGGCCCGCAGACGCCCATCGTCTGGCCGGCCGGCTACGACATGCGGCTCGTCCCGCTGCGCGACCCGGCGCCGGTCTACCCGCACTCGATCCTCTGGCGCGCCGACAACCCGCACCCGGCGCTCACCACCCTCCGCGAATACCTCACCAACTCCGTCCACCACGACCCGCCCGACGGCGAGACCTGGACACCGTCGTGGGCCCGTCGCCCTACGAACGGCGCCTCAGGTCCGCGTTGACCGCCGCGACGACACGGTCCCGTTCGGCGGAGGTGAACAGGCCCTCGGACAGCCAGGTCCCGGCAAGCGCGCGGACCGCCCCCGTGAAGATGCCCGACGACACGAAGGACGCCTGCTCCCAGAGGACGTCGAGGAAGGTCCGACCGTCGCCGCGAGCGCGGTTCGGTACGCCGGAGCCGCTGATGCCGAACACGACGACGGGTTCGGCACGTCTGAAGTAGGCGTGGTAGCGGGTGTCGTCCGCGACGTGGAACGGGCCCGCTGGCCGCGCCGTCGGGCGGACGGGCGGGCTAGGCGCCGAACGCCCCGAGGAGGGCGGCGATGCCGAGCAGGCCGGCGATGCCGAGTGTCATGCCGAGCGCGGCGGGCCACATACGGCCGATGCCCTGACGGGCGTAGTGCATGCCCGCCGCGCCGAAGGTGACGGCCAGGCCGCCGGCGATCAGGGCGAACGGGGAGATGAAGAACGAGGTCAGGGTGGCGATGACGCCGAAGACGAGAGCGGTGGGTCCCAAGGCGACGGCAGGTGAGTCCTGCTGGGCCGCGACGAGCGGTTCACGCATATCCGGTTCCCTCATTTCTGAACGTGTTCAAATTATGCGTGCCCGCTCGCGGGAGGTCCAGCCGGATCCCCTGGTCGATCGTGTGCCGTCGATCACCGGTTCCTGAGGTCGTCCACCCGCTCTCCCTCGGCCTGGGACGGCTCGGTCCTGGGGACGTCCGGGTGCTGCTCCGCGGCCGTGCGCTCGGCGGGCTCGTCGCGTTCGCCCTCCGCCTGGGAGGGGGTGTGCGAGTACAGCCAGCGGTCGTACTCCGAGGCTCCGGTCTTCATGGCTGACCTCCCTGGTTCCTTCCTCATCCGGTGAGCCCTATCCGGTCGCAGGCCCGCCGGAGTTTCGGTGTGCAGATCTGCTCGACGGTGTAGACGCCGTCGCGGACGACGGTCTTGCCGATGTCGGCGGCCGTCACCGCGTTCGGCGTGAGCAGGACGGACGGGATGTCCTTGGTGGTGGGGCTGTCGATCGTCGTCGTCGCGACGTCCTCGGCGTCCTCGCCGCGGCCCAGGGCGACGGCCATCGCGGCGGCCGCCGCGGCTTGCTTGTCGAACGGCTTGTACACCGTCATGACCTGCTCGCCCTCGACGATGCGCCGCAGGGCCTCCAGGTCGGCGTCCTGGCCGGTGACCGGGGGCGGGTCCTCGACGCCGGCCTTCTTGAAGGCGGAGATGACGCCGGCGGCGATGGCGTCGTTGGCCGCCAGGACGCCGTCGATGCGGTCCGGGCCGAGGGCGGCGATGGCCGCGGACATGTTGGCGTGCGCGTTGTGCGCGGTCCAGCCCAGGGTCTCGTACGACCTGGCGATCTTCACCTTGCCCTCGAGGACCGACAGCGCTCCCCTGCGGAACCAGGCCGCGTTGGGGCTGGTCGGATCGCCGTTCATCATGACGACGGTCCGGCCGCTCGACCCCGTGCCCATCGCCTTCAGCAGGGCCTCGCCCTGGAGCCTGCCGACCTCCCCGCCGTCGAAGCTGACGAACCCGGAGATCGGGCCTTCGGCGAGCCGGTCGTAGGCGACCACCGGGACGCCCGCCCGGCGCGCCTCCTGGATCGAGGAGCGCAGCGCCCGGGTGTCGGCGGCGTCGAGGATCAGCACGCCGACACCTTTGGTGATCATGGTGCTGATCTGGTGCCGCTGCCGTGCCGCGTCGTTCTCCGCGTTGGCGTACTCCATGGTGCAGTCGGAGCACAGGCGCTTCAGGCCCTTCTCGATCAGCGGCTTGTCGGAGTGCTCCCAGCGGGGAAGCGCTCGGCTCGGCAGCAGCAGGCCGACGCTGAAGCCGCCCTCGTCCGCGCCGCCGTCCCCGCCGCAGGCGGCCGACGACAACGCCATGAGCCCCGCGACGAGCGCCGCGACGACCGGCGGGGTACGGGTCCTCGGCACAGCTCCCCTCGCTTCCCTTCAGAGACCGGCGTCCGCCATGGCGGGCTCGCCGCGCGGCACCGCGATCTCGCTCCACACCTGCTTGCCACCGGCCACCGGCACCGTGCCGAAGGCGTCGGACACGGCCTCGACCAGCAGCAGGCCCCGGCCGCCGGTCGACTCCCAGTCCACGATCACCGGCTTGGCCGGCGCACGCGGCGAAGAGTCGCCGACGCTGACCCGGACCCGGTCGCCGCGCAGCACCAGGTCGAGGCGGACCGAGCCCTGGGTGTGCACCAGGGCGTTGGTGACCAGTTCGGACACGACCAGGAGCACCGCGTCGGCGGCCTCCTGGACGTTCCACCGGCGCAGGGTGCGCGCGGTGAAGCGGCGGGCGTGCATGACCGCGTCGGGCAGCCGCCACACCACCCAGCCCGCGCGGATCGGCTTGGTCTTCATGCCGTCGTAGCGCAGCAGCAACAGCGCCACGTCGTCCTCGCGCCGGCCGATGTCGCCGAGCAGCGCGTCGGCCATGCGCGCCGGGTCCTCCGGATCGGCCGCGGCGAGCGCGGTGCGGGTGCGCTCCATGCCCGCGTCCAGGGGCAGGTCGGCGGCCTCGACCAGGCCGTCGGTGACCAGGGCGAGCACCGTGCCGGGGGTCAGCGCGACCGCGGTCAGGGGGAAGTCCGCCTCCTCGACGATGCCCAGCGGGGGCCCGCCCTCGACCTCCACCTCCTCGGTGCGGCCGTCGGGGTGGCGCAGCAGCGGCGCCAGGTGTCCCGCCCGGACGAGGAGGGTGTTGCCCTCCTCCATGTCCAGTTCGACATAGCAGCAGGTGGCGAAGAGGTCGGTCTCCATGCCGACGAGGAGGCGGTTGGCGTGTGAGACGACCACGTCGGGCGGGTGGCCCTCCACCGCGTACGCCCGGACCGCCGTACGCATCTGGCCCATGATCGTCGCGGCCGCCGCGCTGTGCCCCTGCACATCGCCGATGACCAGCGCGACCCGGTCCTCGGACAGGGCGATGACGTCGTACCAGTCGCCGCCCACCTGGAGCCCGCGGCGGGCGGGCAGATAGCGGGCGACGGCCGTGCCGCCGGGCAGTTCGGGCAGCCGCCGGGGCAGCAGGCTGCGCTGGAGCATGGTCGCCAGTTCCTGCTCGGCGTCATGCGCGTGCGCCCGTTTGAGGGCCTGTCCGACGAGGGCCGCGGTGGCGGTCAGCAGGGACCGCTCCTCGGGGATGAACTCGTGCGGCTGGTCCCAGCCGACCAGGCACACACCGGCGACGCTGCCCTTGGCCGGCAGCGGCAGGACGGCCAGCCCGCCGGGTCCGACGCCGGCGAGTCCCGGTTCGAGCGGTGTGCCCGCGGGCCACAGATCCATCCGGCCGTCCCGCAGCGCGAGCTGAAGGGTGGGCAGGGCGCTGACCGGGGCGTCGGGCCACTCCGAGCGCCACTGGGCGCGCCAGAGCTGCGGCCAGGCGTCCGGGTCCGGCGGGTCGAGCAGGGTGACCATGAGCCGTTCGTCGCGGATGTCGGCGAGTGCGACCCGGTCGGCGCCCAGGGGCTCGCGCAGGGCGGTGACCGCGACCCGTCCCACGTCACCGACGGTCGCGGCGTCGTCGAGCGCGGCGGTCAGCCACTGGATCCTGGAGACGTCGTCGGCGCTGCGGCTCCTGACCTGGGTCGCCGTCACCACGCCCAGCACCCGCTCCGGCTCGCCGTCGGCGCTCACGGGCACCCGGCAGCTCAGGCTCAGCCAGCGGACCTCGCCGGTGGGGCGGCGGACCCGGAACTCCAGCTCCCGCCGGCCGAGCGCGTGCAGGGACGGCTCCATGACCGACATCAGCGCGGGCAGGTCCTCGGGCAGGGCGTGCGCGAGCAGGGTGTCCACCTTGCCGTCGAAGTCGTCCGGTGTGATCCCGACGAGTTCGAGGAGCGCCTCGTCCGCCTCGATCAGGCCGGTGTCGGGCACCAGGACGAACGAGCCGACGCCGATCCGGCGCAGCGCCCGGCTCAGCACGGACGCCCCGGGCTCCGGCGGGCCCGCCTGCGCGCACAGCACGTTGGTGACGGCGTCGGCGTACCGCTCCAGGAACCGCTGCTGCCCGGCGTCGAAGCCGTCCGCGGAGATTCCCACGACGACGAGGCAGGCCGGCCGGGTTCCCTCGGCCCCCAGGGGCAGCGCGCCGAGCGAGGCGCTCCTCGCGCGCGGCGGGGTGGGCGCGCCCTCGGGATAGGAGGCGAGGGCAGCGGCGTTCAGCCACAGCGGCCGGCCGGTGCGGGCGGCGTGTGCCGCGGCCGAGCCGCCGGACGGGGACAGCCGCTGCGGCAGCCGGTACTCGGGGCTGTCGCCGACCGTCTCCAGGAGCTGGAAGCCGTCGTCCCCGACGGCGCGCGCGTAGAGCGCCGTCAGCGCGGCGCCGGCGAACGTCAGGGCACGCCCGCTCGCGGCGGCATGCGGCCCCGTAGGCGGTGAACCGGTGTCTGCGGTGCCGGCCTCGCAAGCCCCCGGCGCCGAGACTCCGGTCCGGGCAGGGCCGTCATGAGGCATGTCCGCAACCTTCCTCCCGTCCATGCCGGAGGTGCCGAAACAGTTTCGGGCACCCCGCTCCCCTCACTTCCGGGTGCCCGAACACCAGAATCGCATATAAGGATGAGACGGACATATCTGCCCGCTTGCCGGGCCTGTGCAGCGCATCGGCTGCACTCGCAGAACCCCGCCCCCGGTGTCACACTGATCACGTGGTCGGCATGTGAGAAGCCAGGTGTCGCGATGCTCGCCAGAGGGATCTCTCGTATGAAGGCCTCCATACGGCACGCGGCCCTCCCCGTGATCGCGGCCTCCACGGCCGTCGGCCTCGCGGCCTGCGGGACGGACGGCGGGAACGCCACCGGCACGGAGAGCGGGCCGCAGATCGGTGTGCTGCTGCCGGACGCCACCACCGCCCGCTGGGAGACCCAGGACAGGCCGCTGCTGGAGCGGGAGATCCGGCGACTGTGCCCCGCGTGCTCCATCAAGTACGGCAATGCCGAGGGCGATGTGGCGATGCAACAGCGGCAGGTGAGCTCGATGATCGCCAGGGGGGTCGACGCACTGATCCTCGTGGCGGTGGACTCCCGGTCGCTCGCCGCCTCGGTCCGCAAGGCGGAGGCGGCCGGTGTGCCGGTCATCGCCTACGACCGGCTGGCCGAGGGCCCGATCTCGGGTTACGTCTCCTTCGACGGCCAGGAGGTCGGCCGGCTCCAGGGCCGGGCCCTGCTGCGGGCCATGGGCGACAAGGTGCCCGGCGCCCAGATCGTCATGATGAACGGCGATCCCAGCGACCCCAACGCGGTGTCCTTCAAGGAGGGCGCGCTGTCGGTGCTGACGGGGAGGGTGAAGATCGGCAAGGAGTACGACACGCTCCAGTGGCGGGCCGAGACCGCCAACCTGAACATGTCCGGTGCCCTCTCCGCGCTCGGCGCCGGCAACATCGACGGGGTCTACGCCGCCAACGACGGCCTCGCCGCCGGCAGCATCACCGCTCTCAAGGCGAACAAGGTGACGCCGCTGCCCCCGGTCACCGGACAGGACGCCGAGCTCGCCGCCGTGCGGCGCGTCGTCGGCGGTGAGCAGTACATGACCGTCTACAAGCCCTTCGTACCGGAGGCGTCCGCCGGCGCCGCCATGGCCGTGACCGCGGCCCGCGGCGAGAGCCTCGACCGGGTGGCGAGACAACAGGTGCGCACCAGCGACGGGGAGACGGTTCCGGCCGTCATGCTCACCCCGGTGTCCGTGACCGTCGACAACATCAAGGACACCTTGGTGAAGGACGGCGTGTACACGATCCGGCAGATCTGCACTCCCGGCCTCGGGGCCGCCTGTGCCAAGGCCGGTCTGACCTGACCTCCGGCTCGGCCCCTGCCGGGCCACGGGAAGGAGATGGTTCCGCGTGTCCGCCGCCCCCTTGCTGGCCCTGAACGGCGTGTGCAAGCGCTACGGCGCCGTCGAGGTGCTCATCGACATCGAGCTGGAGATCCGGGCCGGCCAGGTGGTGGCGCTGCTCGGCGACAACGGCGCCGGCAAGTCCACCCTGGTCAAGGTGATCTCCGGCGTCGCCCCCGCGGAAAAGGGCGACATCAGGTGGGAGGGCCGGCCCGTCCACATCAGGCGCCCCAACGACGCCCGGGACCTCGGTATCGCCACCGTCTACCAGGACCTCGCGCTGTGCGGAAACCTCGACGTCGTCGGCAATCTGTTCCTCGGACGCGAGATCCGCAGGTTCGGCTTCCTCGACGAGATGGAGATGGAGCGCCGCACCCGCGAGCTGCTGGAGCGCCTGACCCGGGGCGTCCCCGAGCTGCGCGCCCCCGTGGTGTCGCTGTCCAGCGGTCAGCGGCAGACGGTCGCCATCGCCCGCTCGCTGCTGGGCGACCCACGGGTGCTGCTGCTCGACGAACCGACCGCGGCACTGGGGCTGCAGCAGACCACCGAGGTCCTGGACCTGGTCGACGAGCTGCGCGACCGCGGCCTCGGCGTGCTGCTGATCAGCCACAACATGGGCGACGTCAAGGCCCTCGCGGACCGCGCCGTCGTACTGCGGCTCGGCCGCAACAACGGCTTCTTCGACGTGAACACCGCCTCGCAGGAACAGATCATCAACTCCATCACCGGGGCGACGGAGAACGCGCCCCGCCGACCCGCCCAGCCGGAGGCAGCGTGGTGAAAGGGACGCGCGACATGGCGGACAGCACCCCGCAGGCCCAGCCCGACGGCCCCCGCGGGCAGAGCGTCGGCCGGGCCGTGGAGAACGGGGTCGCCTACGCGCGGCGCAAGCTCCGGGCCGGTGAGGTGGGGTCGCTGCCCGTGATCCTCGTCCTCGCCATCGTCTGGATCACCTTCCAGTCCCTCAACGAGAACTTCCTCTCGCCTCGCAACCTGTCCAACCTCAGCGTGGACATCGTGGGCACCGGCCTGATCGCCGTCGGCATCGTCTTCGTGCTGCTGCTCGGCGAGCTGGACCTGTCGGTCGGCTCGATCAGCGGACTGGCGGCGGCCATCTTCGCCGTGCTGAACGTCAGCAACGGCGTACCGGAGTGGCTCGCCCTCATCATCGCCGTACTCGCCGGCACGGCGGCGGGCACCGTGCAGGGCTATTCCTTCGCCAGAACCCGGGTGCCGGCGTTCGTCGTCACGCTCGCCGGGCTGCTCACCTGGAACGGCCTGATGCTCTACATCCTGGGCACCAGCGGCACCATCAACCTCGACGAGAACGGCCTCGTCGCCAAGCTGACCAGCTACTACTTCACCGACGACGCCGTCGCCTACGGCCTTGCCGCGCTCGCCGCCGGTCTCGTCTTCCTCGTGTCCTACCTGGACCGGCGGCGCCGCCAGGCCGCCGGGATGCCGCACCGCTCGCTCCAGGTCATCGGGCTGCGCGCGGGAGCGCTCGCGGTGATCGCGTTCACCGGCGCCTATCTGCTCAACCGGTTCCAGGGCCTGCCCCTCGCCCTGCTGATCTTCCTCGTGGTGGTGGCCGGCCTCGACATCCTGCTGCGCCGCACCCACTACGGGCGGCAGGTCTACGCCCTCGGCGGCTCGGTCGAGGCGGCCCGCCGCGCCAGTCTGCACGTCACCCGGGTGCAGACCGCGGTGCTGGCCGTCTCGGGCACCATGGCCGCGATCGGCGGCCTGTTCCTGGCCTCGCGGATCACCTCCGTGAGCCAGAGCTCGGGCTCGGGCGTGCTGCTGCTCAACGCCATCGCGGCGGCCGTCATCGGCGGCACCAGCCTGTTCGGCGGGCGCGGTTCCACCTGGTCGGCGGTGCTCGGCATGCTGGTCATCCAGTCGATCTCCTCGGGCATGGCGATCACGGACACACCCGCCGCCGTCCAGTTCATGATCACCGGCGGGGTGCTGTTCGCCGCCGTGGTCATCGACGCGCTGTCACGGCGCTCCCAGGAGGCGCATGGGCGGGCTTGAGCGTGCCGCGCGGGGCCGCGGTCACGGGATGCTGGAGGTGAGCGCGACCGGCGAGGACGGTCGGAGGTGAGGGCAGTGATCGCCGTCAACCCGATGGACAGCGACTCGGTGCTGGCGGCCTTCGGCGCCCTCGGGGTCCTCGTGGTGATCTTCGCGGAGTCGGGCCTGCTCGTCTTCGGCTTCTTCCTGCCCGGCGACACCCTGCTCTTCCCGGCGGGCGTGCTGTGCGCGGCCAGTGCCGGCCAGGCGCCCCAGCTTGTGCTGTGGCAGGTGCTGCTGTGCGCGGCCGTCGGTGCCGTGGCCGGGGGCCAGGTCGGCTTCCTGCTCGGCCGGCACGGCGGCCGGGCCCTGCTGGCCCGCACGTCGAGACGGCGCGTGCGCGAGGCAGCGGCGCGCGCGGAGAAGCTCCTGGCCCGCTACGGCTATGGGAAGGCCCTGGTGATCGGTCGGTTCATCCCGATGGTGCGAACCGTCCTGCACCCGGCGGCCGGAGCACTGGGCGTGCCCACCCGGACCTTCACCGTCTGGCAGATCGTCGGCGGCCTGGTCTGGTCGCAGAGCCTGGTCATGGCCGGATACGCCCTCGGCGCCACCGTCCCCGACGCCGACACGTTCCTGCTGCCGCTGATCGCCCTCGTCGTCGTGGTCTCCCTGCTGCCTCTGATCCCCGTACTGACGGAGGCCCGCCGGGACCGGCGCGAGCGCTGACGCCTCCTACTTGGTCCATGGATGACGATTTCCGGGAAGCCGAGCGTTCGACCTGTCGGACATTGTTCGAAAACCCTTGACGCTGTGCCACACCTCGATTGACACTCTCGCAACACGACGTCACACAGCCGAAACGGCAGGGTGCCCGCGGCCGAGGCCCCGCCATGCCTCAGCAGGGGATCCACATGCCGTACATCGCACGCGTCCGTGCCCGCGCGAGACGCCTGGCGGGCCGACTCGCCGGGCTCACCGCCGCGTCGCTGGTGCTGGGACTCGCCGCACCCGCCCTACCCGCACAGGCCGCCGACCCGGCCGAAGCGGCGGAGATCACCGACGGCCTCGCCCTCTGGTACAAGTTCGACGCCGCCTCCGGCAGCACCGTCACCGACGCCTCCGGCAACGGCCGGGACGCGACGGTGAACGGCACCGCCGACTGGTCGGGCACCGGCCAGGGGCTCGCCTTCAACGGCTCCGACACCTACGTCAAGGTGCCCGACGACGTGCTGAAGGGCATGGACTCGATCTCCGTCTCGTTGGACGTGATGGTCGACTCGGCCCAGAGCACGCCGTACTTCATCTACGGCTTCGGCAACTCCAGCGGCGGCAACGGCAACGGGTATCTGTTCACGACCGGCAACTCGCTGCGGACGTCCATCGCGACCGGCAACTGGTCGACCGAGCAGACCACCAGGCCCGCCGACTCCCACAACCTGACCCGCTCGGTCTGGAAGCACCTCACCTACACCCAGACCGGCGGCACCGGTGTGCTGTACGAGGACGGCGTCGAGGTCGGCCGCAACACCGCCGTCAGCATCACCCCGGGCGCCATCGGCTCCGGCACCACCACCGCCAACCACATCGGCAGGTCGGTCTACTCCGGCGACAAGCTCTTCAAGGGCCGGATCCGCGACTTCCGGGTCTACGACCGCGCCCTCGCCGGCTCCGAGGTCGAGCGACTCGCCCTCCCTGTCGCGACACAGGGCGTCGCCGACGACAAGGCCGCGCTGAGCCTCGGCGACACCAGCGCCGTCACGGCCGACCTCGACCTGCCGAAGACCGGCACCGCAGGCGGCTCCTCGATCAGTTGGGCCAGCGACGACCCTGCCGTCGTGTCCGACTCCGGCAAGGTGACCCGCCCCGCCGCCGGCGAACCCGACGGCCACGCCACGCTCACGGCGACCCTGAGGAAGGGCACCGTGACCGACACCAGGACCTTCGAGGTCACCGTGGTCCCCGCCTTCGACGACGAGACGGCCACCGAGCGGGCGGCCGAGGAGCTGACGGTCCACAACCTCGACGACGTACGCGGCAACCTCACCCTCCCGGCGACCGGCTCCTACGGCACCGACGTCACCTGGTCCTCCGCGAAGCCGGACGTCATCACCTCCGACGGCCTGGTCCACCGCCCCGCGCACGGCGCCGGCGCCACCACCGTCGAACTCACCGCCACCGTCACCAAGGGCGAGGCGAGCACGACCCGCGCCTTCATGGCGAAGGTGCCCGAGCTGCCGAGGCAAGAGGCCCTCAAGGGCTATATGTTCAGCTACTTCACCGGCGAGGGCACGGCCGACGGCGAGCAGCTCTACGCCGCCCTCAGCAAGGGCAACGACCCGCTGAAGTGGCGGGAGTTGAACGACGGCAAGCCCGTCCTGACCTCCACGCTCGGCGAGAAGGGCCTGCGCGACCCGTTCATCATCCGCTCCCCCGAGGGCGACAAGTTCTACCAGATCGCCACCGACCTCAGGATCTACGGCAACGGCGACTGGGACGCCGCCCAGCGCACCGGCAGCAAGTCCATCATGGTCTGGGAGTCCACCGACCTGGTCCACTGGACGGACCAGCGGCTGGTCAAGGTCTCCCCGGACAGCGCGGGCAACACCTGGGCGCCGGAGGCGTTCTACGACGCCGAGCGCGGCGAGTACGTGGTCTTCTGGGCGTCGAAGCTGTACGACGACGAGGCGCACTCCGGCAGCACGTACAACCGCATGATGTACGCGACCACCCGCGACTTCCACACCTTCAGCGAGCCCAAGGTGTGGATCGACCGCGGCTACTCCGTCATCGACTCCACGGTGATCGAGCACGACGGCACGTACTTCCGCCTGTCCAAGGACGAGCGGAACAACACCTCCTCCACCCCCAACAGCAAGTTCATCTTCGAGGAGAAGAGCGACTCCCTCCTCGACCTGTCCTGGACCGCGGTCGCCGAGGGCATCGGCAAGGGCGCGATGAACGCGGCCGAGGGACCGCTGGTGTTCAAGTCGAACACCGAGGACAAGTGGTACACCTTCCTCGACGAGTTCGGCGGCCGCGGCTACATCCCCTTCGAGACGACCGACCTCGCCTCCGGCACCTGGACCCCGTCCACCGACTACGACCTGCCGGCCAAGCCCCGCCACGGCACGGTGCTCCCGGTGACGCAGGCCGAGTACGACCGTCTGCTGCGCGCCTACCAGCCGGACCAGTTGGTGGCGAGTGTCGAGGACGTGAGCGTGAAGACGCGGATCGGTCAGGCGCCGGTCCTGCCGGCCACCGTGATCGCCGAGTACGCCGACGGGGTGAAGCGGCCCGTCGCCGTCTCCTGGGCGGACGTCCCGGAGTCAAAGTACGCGCAGGCCGGCACCTTCACCGTGACCGGCAGCCTGCCCGACGGCGCCGCGCTGCCCGTCCGCGCCGAGGTCACCGTCTCGCAGGAGGGCGCCGACGTCCCCGCCGACCTGCTGCTGCGGTACGACTTCGACGAGACGGGCGGCAACATCGCCCGTGACGCCAGCGGCCACGGCCACCACGGCACCTACGTCCGTACGCCCGACTTCGGCACCGGGGTCGACGGCGGCTCGTTCCGGATGTCCGGCGACTCGACCTCGCCGTATGTGAAGATCCCGAACGGCGTGCTGAAGAACGCCGACAGCGTCACCGTCTCGACGTACGCCAAGTGGAAGGGCGGCGCCAACTTCCAGTGGCTGTTCGGGCTCGGTCCGGACAGCGACAAGTACCTGTTCGCGACCCCGTCCAACGGCGGCTCCAGCCTCTACTCGGCGATCACGAAGGCCAGTTGGTCGGCGGAGTCGAAGCTGACGGCGGGCTCGCGGCTCACGCCCGGCGAGTGGCGGCACGTCACCGTCACCCTCGACGGCTCGACCGGCGCGATGGTCCTCTACGTGGACGGCGTCGCGGCGGCGCGTACGACGACCACCATCAAGCCGTCCGAGCTGTACGACGCGAACAAGGACTACAGCGGCTACATCGGCAGGTCCCTGTACGCGGCCGACCCGTACTTCGGCGGCGAGGTCGACGACTTCCGCGTCTACGACCGGGCCCTGACGGCCGCCGAGGTCATGGAGCTGAGCGGCAACACCGCCGGCATCGCCGGGGCGACGCATCCGGCGCTGAAGGTCGACGCGCTCATCGACGACGCCGGCGGCAGGATCACGCTGCCGATGAAGGAGGGCACCGATCTCACCGCGCTCGCCCCGGAGTTCACCCTGGCCAACGGCGCGGCGATCAGCCCCGCCTCCGGCAGCGTGCAGGACTTCAGCGAGCCGGTGACGTACGAGGTCACGGGCTCCGACGGCGAGAAGCGCACCTGGACGGTCGCGGCGCTCATCATGAAGAGCCCGGTCCTGCCCGGTCTCAACGCCGACCCGAACATCGTCCGCTTCGGCGACACCTACTACATCTACCCGACCACGGACGGCTTCCCGGGCTGGAGCGGCACGCAGTTCAAGGCGTACTCCTCCACCGACCTGGTCCACTGGAAGGACCACGGCGTCATCCTCGACCTCGGGCCGGACGTCAGCTGGGCCGACGCCCGGGCCTGGGCGCCGACGGCCACGGAGAAGAACGGCAAGTACTACTTCTACTACTCCGCCGACACGAACATCGGAGTCGCGGTCTCCGACTCACCCACCGGCCCGTTCAAGGACCCCCTGGGCAAGCCGCTGGTCGCCCGCGGCGCGCACACGGGCCAGATGATCGACCCGGCGGTCTTCACCGACGACGACGGCCAGTCGTATCTGTACTGGGGCAACGGCCGTGCCTACGTCGCCCCGCTGAACGACGACATGACCTCCATCGACACATCGAAGGTCAAGGACATCACCCCGAGCGGCTACAACGAGGGCACCTTCGTCGTCAAGCGCAAGGGCACCTACTACTTCATGTGGTCGGAGAACGACACCCGCGACGAGAACTACCGCGTCGCCTACGCGACCGGCCCCTCCCCCACCGGCCCGTGGACCAAGCACGGCGTGATCCTGGAGAAAGACCTCTCCCTCGGTATCAAGGGACCCGGCCACCACTCAGTCGTCCACGTCCCGAAGACCGACGAGTGGTACATCGCCTACCACCGGTTCGCCATCCCCGGCGGTGACGGCACCCACCGTGAAACGACCGTCGACAAGCTGGAGTTCGACGCCGACGGGCTGATCAAGAAGGTCGTCCCGACCCTGACGGGCATCGACCCGATCGTCAACCGGACCCCGGCGATCACCTCCGCCACGGGCCCGACGGCCCCCGTGCCGGCCGGCCACCGCGCCACCGTCACGGCCGAGTTCCGGGACGCCGACGTCGGCGACACCCACACCTGCCGGGTCGACTGGAAGGACGGCACCGAGCCGACGGAGGGCAAGGTCGAGGGCGGCGAATGCCGGGCCGAGCACAGCTACGCCAAGGCCGGCATCCGGCGTCCGGTCGTCACCGTCACCGACAACGACGACGCCTCGGACCGCACCACCCTGCCGGAGCTGATCGTCTACGACCGCGCCGCCGGTCCCGCGCTGGGCACGGGCCTGATCACCTCGGCGGCCGGGGCGTACCCGGCCAAGCCCACCCTGAGCGGCAAAGCGGTCTTCTCCTTCGCCGCCTCGTACACGAAGGCAGCCACCGCTCCCCTCGGCAAGGCCACCTTCGACTTCGGGCGGGCCCGCCTGAAGTTCCGCTCCACGGGCTCCGACTGGCTGGTGGTGAGCGGCTCCCGGGCGGTCTACCAGGGCGTCGGCGAGGTCAACGGCAGCGGCGGCTACGGCTTCCGTGTCACCGCCACCGACGCCCCGGACACCTTCCGTATCAGGATCTGGAAGAAGTCCACCGGCGACGTCGTGTACGACAACGCCACCGGCGCACGGCCCGCGGGCTTCGTCACCGTCGGCCGCCGCTAGCAGCGCCTTCTGTGCCCTGAGCCGACGCCGAGACCTCGGCCCGGCTCAGGGCCTTGCCGTGTCCCCGGGGGGGGCGGGCCGCGCTACTCCCGGACCACCGCGTTGCGCCGCACCGGCACGGACGAGGTGCCGCCGGCGAAGAGTTCGGGCGAGTGGGCGCGGATGCGTTCGATGTCGCTGAAGACGGCGCGCAGATGGGTGCGCATGGCGGTGCAACCCTCTCGCAACGTTCCCCGTGCTGCCCTTGCTCCCATGGATGAGGAGACCCCGCTGTACGAGGAGACCCCCCGCGTCGAACTCACCCCCGCGGCCGCCGATCTGCTGCGCCGTCTGCGCGCGACGCACGGCCCGCTGATGTTCCACCAGTCCGGCGGCTGCTGCGACGGCAGCGCGCCGATGTGCTACCCGGAGGGCGAGTTCCGTACCGGCGACTCGGACGTGCTGCTCGCGGAGCTTCAGGTCGAGGGGGTGGTCGAGCCGGTGACGTTCTGGATGTCGCGCAGTCAGTACGAGGTGTGGAGCCACACCCGGCTGATCGTCGACGTGGTCGAGGGCCGGGGCAGCGGGTTCTCCCTGGAGGCACCCGAGGGGGTGCGTTTCCTCACCCGTTCTCGTGTAGTCGGCGCCTAGAAACCCGGCCGGTCATCGCCGTCTGGTGCACTTCCCCTGAGTCCTGGGACATTTGACGAGACCTCAGGGGGCAAGCGTGACGCTTCGTCAGAAACGGCTCGCATCGGCAAGAGCGGCACTCACGCTGTTCACGGCACTCGGCGCGCTGGCCGGTGCGGCCCTGGTGGGGGCGGCACCGGCCGGCGCCGCGCAGCGGGGCACTCCGATCGCGCCGGGTGTCGGCTACGACGAGTTCGACATCCCGGCGGCGAAGGGCACGGCGCACGCCCATGTGCTCACCGTCGACCTGCGCGATCCGCGTGTACGGCTCGATCTGCTGTACCCGGGAGCGGTGGCGGCGCGGGCCACGATCTCGCAGCAGGCCACCGCGCAGGGTGCCGTGGCGGGCGTGAACGGCGACTTCTTCAACATCAGCGAGTCCCAGCACCCCGGGGTCGAGGTGACCGGCGCGAGCGTGGGACCGGCCGTCGCGCACGGCTGGGCGCTGAAGGGGGCGGTGCCGAACGGCCAGCGCTTCGGGCCGGCGCTGCCGCCCGGCACCAGCACCGAGGATGTGTTCGGAGTGGGCGTGGACCGCCGGGCCCGGCTCGACGGCCTGAGCCTGGAAGGCTCGATCCGCACGCCCGAGGGGCGGCTGCCGCTGGGCGGGCTCAACCAGTACGCGCTGCCGGAGGGCTCCATCGGGGCGTTCACCAGCAAGTGGGGCGGCGTGTCCCGGGTGCGCGCGACATGCGGCACGGACGTGGACCGGGGGGCGCCGTGCAGCGCCGACACCCACGAGGTGACGATCCGTCACGGCCGGGTCGTGTCGATGGCCGACACGCCCGGCAGCGGTCCGATCGCGCCGGGCACCACCGTCCTGGTGGGCCGGGAGGAGGGCGCGCAGCGGCTGCGGAAGCTCTTCGCGGGCGAGCGAAGCGAGATGGGGGTCCCCCCGGCCGGAGGCTGGGGGAGGGTGGCGGTACGGCACCGGCTGGTGGCGTCGGCGTCCCGGATCCCGTACCGCTTCGCCCTGGGCGGCTACCCGGTGCTCGACGACGGCCGGCCGCTGCCGGGCCTGGACGACCGGACGTCGGCCGTGCGCACCGCCGTCGGCATCACGGCCGGCGGCCGCCGACTGGTGCTGCTCGCGCTGGACGGGGCGCCCGAGTACCGCACCGGCCTGACCATCGCGGAGGTCGCCTCCGTCATGCGGGACCTGGGCTCGGACGACGCCTTCAGCCTGGACGGCGGCGGCTCCTCGACACTGGTCGCGCGCGAACCGGGAGCGGCGGCGGTGTCCGTGCGCAACCACCCCTCCGGCGGCAAGGAGCGCCCCGTCCCCAACGGCATCGGAGTGTTCTCGACTTCCTGACCGGTCCTCTCACGGTCACGGTCTGAGGCTGCTGACGATGTCCGCCGTGGCCGTCAGACCGCTGTTGATGGTGGGTGCCATGCTCGTGCTGGCCAGGTAGAAGCCGAGCAGCAGGCACACCAGCGCATGGGTGATCTTCAGCCCGCCGTTGCGCACGAAGATCACCGCAAGGATGAACAGCAACAGCACCACAGAGATGGAAATGGCCATCGTCAACCTCCTCCGCCACGCCGCCTTGCCCGGTTCACGGCGTTCGGCCGTAAGTGTGGCGTAGCGGAGGGTTCGTCCGGGCGGCTGACCTGTACTCCGAACGAGTGGTGTCCCGGCGCGGTGCGGCTAGGGCCTGTTGCGAAAGTGGATCTTGTTCGTTGATGATCACGTCCCGTGGGACGTGGGGATCTGACGAACGGCCA